>JAZONY010000072.1:0-42764 GCA_045654705.1 Victivallaceae bacterium | reverse complement strand
CAGCGCCCCCCGTCGACAGCCTGCGGCTGATCTCAGGGGGGCTTAGATGCTCAGGTTTCACTCCATTCGCCCCGACATGACTCGGGGCGCCCCCTGCGGAATACCGCAGGGGCTTATTCCGCTCCAACCTTGCGCGCTCGGTGCGAAGCACCTTCGCTGGTGGCTTGCTTCGACCACTGTTTATATTTGTTTCAGTTAGCGGGCACTTTTGCCACTGGTCAATACAAGCGGGTTGTGTCAAAACAACGAACACGCCCGCAGACTGGCAACCGGCTCGAGGGTATAAAAAACCCCCGTGGCGTTGAACACGGGGGTAACGGTTGTTCCGGTCTGTGGACCAGACATTATCGGTAGCTGATGTTTGTGATTTGAGTTGATTTCAAAATTCGGAGTTGATGAACTCGGCTAAGGCTTCTTGCCAGGGGGGCATGGGGGGGAGTCCTTCGAGGCGCAGACGGAGCTTGGCGAGCCGGGAGTTGGCGGGACGGGGCGCAGGGCGGGGGAATTCGGAGGTGGTACAGGGCGCGATCCTTTGATTGATGCCGCTCAGTTGGAAGATCTCGGCGGCAAACTCCGCCCAGCTGGCTTCTCCTTCGCAGGTCATGTGAAAGGTTCCACGCAAATCAGGCGCATTCAGCAGGTAACGCAGCTCCCGGGCAACGGATAACGCACTTGTGGGATTACCGATCTGGTCGGCGACCACCTTTAACTCCGGACGGCTCCCGTCCGCAAGTTTCAGCATGGTGTGGACGAAACTGGGTCCACCTGCCCCGTAAAGCCAGGAAACACGGCAAATCAGGTGGTCAGGGGCAAAACGCCGCACCGCTTCTTCGCCTGCGAATTTGCTCCGTCCGTAAACGGTTCTCCCGCCGTCGGCTTTGTCGAACTCGGTATAAGGACGGTCAAGAGTGCCGTCAAACACATAATCCGTGGAAATGGCGATCAGCCGCACCTTGTGCCTTGCACACGCCGCGGCGACTGTTCCGCTGCCGTCGGCGTTGATCCGGAACGCTTTCTCACGCTCTGTTTCGCAAAGATCCACCGCCGTCATGGCGGCGCAGTGTATCACGACCGCAGGCTTTTCTTTCACCAGCAGCTCCTCCACACTTCCGGAGTCGGTCACATCGCACATTCCATGAGAAAGGGGGCGCATATCAAACTCACGCAGTTCGGAACACAGCGTTCTGCCCAGCATCCCGCTGCCGCCTGTTACAAGGATCTTCATTTCTTATGCGTTCCACTCTTCAGAAGTAAAAAGTTCCGCTTCACGGAATGAGGGATTTTCCTTATCTTTCGGCGAAAGGATGAAATCCTCTCCTGCGCTGCCCCAGGGGATCCCGATATCAGGATCATCAAAGGCGATCCCCCTTTCGTGGGAGGGCATGTAGAAATTATCGCACTTATAGGCGAAAAGCGCCCTTTCAGAAAGGACCGCAAATCCGTGGGCAAATCCCCGGGGAATGAAAAGCTGGTGCTTGTTCTGACTGTTGAGTTCCACCGCCGCATATTTCCCGAAAGTGGGGGAGTCTTTCCTGAGATCCACAGCCACATCAAGGACAGCCCCCTCGATGACCCGCACCAGTTTCGCCTGAGTATAAGGCGGCAGCTGGAAGTGGAGTCCTCTCAAAACGCCTTTCCGGGAGCGAGATTCATTATCCTGCACCCAGGAACAGTTTATCCCTGCCCCGGCGAAGTCGCGGGCGTTCCACGATTCCAGGAAATAGCCCCGCTCATCCCCGAAAATTTCAGGGATGATGAGTTTGACATCCGGAAGTGCTGTTTCGACGATCTGCAATGGTGGGCCTGCTTTCTTTCAAATCCTGACGTGACGGTCAAGGATGGAGGGGGTGCAGGGGCGTTTCGCCGGAGGATTATTGGTCATCTCACGGCAGATGCCGCAGAGGAACTCCCCTTGTGTGCCTGCAATGTCGATGGTTCCGTCGCTGTCGAGGGTGATGGTGGCACTGAGGGGTTCTTTGAAAACCACCATATTGCCCATTTCTTCATATTCATCGTACCACTCCCGGGGGTAGAGGAAGTGGGGATTGCCGATCCAGTCGAATGTGGCGGAGTTCAAATCGAGATACGCCACGTTTTCAAGGACGGAGAAGTGGTCACGGTGGTAATGTCCGTTGATACAGAGCATGACCCTGCCGGGGAGCTTTTGGGACTCACGGATGATCTCAAGGACAGCTTCACGGTTTTTGATGCCGCCTTCATACTCCAAAGTGGCGTGGCTGCAAAGGACGCAGGGGTAAGGAGATGTGAGGATCGTCTCTCTGAGCCATCCGATCTGTTCGGGGTTGATCCAGTCCCTGCCGGCGGGGTGGTCGAAGTAGTTCCGCTCGGAGTAGTGGAAAAAGATGCCGGGGAAATCGGAAAAGTAGTTCTCGTCAATGACCACAAAACGGAATCCGTTGTTGTCGAAGTAATAGTATCCGGAACTCAATCCGTAGCCTTTCAGGGCGCCTTCATAGCTGTTGAGGTCAAATTCATGGTTTCCGAAAACGTGGAACCCGGGGATCTTGAAGTCGTTGTACTGCTTGATCAATCCCTCAGCCACCCTGACATCGTGACAGAAGTCCCCCATGTGGATCAGGAACTCCGCACCATCTTTTTCCGCCCGTGCCTGAATCGCCGTGAGCCGTTCAGGGGCATCGCTCTTGAACCATGCGGGGTGATGATGCAAATCCGAAAATGCGGTAAACTTGACCTTGCTCATAAGTACAGAACTCCTTGATTTTAATTTTCAATAATATAGCACGCCGTCAAGGCAGATACAAGAGGAGAAAAGGAAATTTCGCCTGAATCTTCGGCGTAAAAAATTGCCCCCCGAAAGCCGGAGATAACTTTCGGGGGGGCATCTTACATTGACTCACCCTTGTTTTTCACAAGGATAAACAGGTGTTATCAGTCGTCCAACTCCACCCAACCTGAAACACAAGCGCCTGGATCAACAGCAAGCTCAAGATAATATGTTTTGCCGTTTTTCAACAAATCGTCACTCAAATAACATGATCCCCACTGACATTCATCGGTAAGATCTTGTATGAGTTGCCCCTTTGAATCCAGCAATTTCACGGTAAAGTTATCATCGCCACCAACAAAAACGCTGATTTCATCCCAACTGCTGCTCTTGGTGAATTTGATATAATCCACAGCATCTTCAAGACCGTATTCCACAGAAGAAGCCAATTCACCACCGCACAACCAGAACTCAATTTCATCATTTTTCAAAGAGAGGACTTTTGCCCCTGCACGGGTATTGTCTGCCTGAGACTCTTTTACAGAATCAAAACCATCTATGCCCGATCCCACAGTATTGACAATGGAAATACCAGCTTTCTGAAATTTTTCAGCCAGGGCATCATCAATTTGGACGTTTCCATACCAATCACCGACAATCAAAGTTCCATTTCCACTGATTCTTTCCAAACCGGTTATAGTCCCGGTCAGTGCGATTTTTCCATTCAAAATCAAAGTATCACTACCGTCTCCGAAATCTAAAGAACCCATATCTTCAATTTCAGCACCTTTTTCAACAGTCAAAACATCATTACCGCCACCGAAGATCAAGTCTCCCCTATAAGCAAATTCAATTTCTCCTCCGGAAGCAATCTTCAGTGTATCGTTACCGTCACCGAAAATCACGTCATCCTGACATGAATAAGAGTTGCTGCCAATGATAAATTCATTATTCCCGTCACCAAAGTTTATTTCACTTTCCTCATATACAATATCAAGTTCCACTTCTTTGGCAAGAATAAGTTTGTCATTACCGCTGCCAAAGATGATTCCGTCAGCTTCAACATCATTATAAGCACCTATTTCAATGGTATTGTTGCCTTCCCCCATCTTGATTATGCCGTACACATCCGTCTCACTATCATCATGATCACTGTAGGAAGAGGTTTTAATAATGATCCTGTCGTCACCGGTCCCCAGATCAATAGATTCCACAGTGCGGCTGCGGTTTGCTGCAAAAGTTACCGTATCATTTCCCGGCGAACCGACAATTGGACCGGCATAAGCCCCTTTGGGCATACAGTTTTTAGCATGTTCCACCCAATCGTAATTACCAGGTTCACATGAACATTTCCCATCCCATATGGAGTCTTCCCAATCTTCGTATGCTTTGTCGCTCAATCCGCCGATGGTAACATTCACAGGGGCATAATAGCGGTCAAGGGTGAGAGAATACTCAGCGTTGCCGCCTTTTTGGGCGTTGGTTGAAGTTACGCTGACATAATATTCATTGCCTTCCTGCAGTTTGAGGGCTTTGGTCGATGCCGAAGCTCCCGCCTTGACACTGGTACTCTGAAGTGACTTCAGCTTGCCGTTGACAAGCTGGTAAACAGTGATTTTCACGGCGTCAGAAGTGGAAACAGAGAAGTTGCCCGACATATCTGAACCAACCAGAAAGCTGTAAAAGTCGACCGTATCACCGTAGCCCACCCAGCCCCCGACAGTCACAGGATCGTCATAGTAAATACCCAACCCATCTTCGGCGCCCTCATAAGTATCATTGCCCCTGTCGTTGGCTTCGGTATAGAAAATCGTATTGACTGTATTCACTTCAACGGAATAGGTCGCACTGCCGCCTTTTTTGGCATTGGTGCTTTCAACGCTGAAATAATACTGGACATTTTCGGCATTGTCCAGAAGAAGATTTTTTGTCATGCCTGCAATATCGGCATTTTTGCCCTTTTTGAAAGTTGTACTCTGCAATGATTTGACTTTGGTGCCGTCGGTCACGCTCCAAACGGTAAACTTGATATCATCTGTGGAGCTGATGTTGAAAGAAAGATTGGCGGCGCACTCAAGATCAAAGGCATAATAGTCGATATTATCGCCGCCCCCCACCCAACCGTCATTGATACCGATTGCTGTATCACTTCCGGCAGATGTAATGTCAGGATTCAGCTCTTTGGTCTTTTTGTTATAAAGCCAGTTATCCGAAGTATTCATTTTTTCAAGACTCCTGTTTTTTAATCTTATCTGGCATAATACCGTATTTTATTCTAATTTCTTATACTATACCATCACACTCTTTATTTGTCAAACATGTTTTTGCCTTGTTTGCTCAAACAAAACTGTTTTTTCTTTATTTTGTTCCGGCTTTCTCTTGAAATTTTTCTTTCGGGACATTACTTTAAAGAAAGTGTTTTTCCAGTCACCGCAAAAGAAGTTTTTTTTGAGAAAATGAAGCCTGAGATCCCCCCTTTCACATGGTCTATGCGCCGCAGAGAGATGCTGCAGCGCTGTCCGTGGGAGTATTACTGCCATTACTGCGGTTCAGCCGGAGGCGCCTTTATCAATGAAAACAGCCTTGAAGCTGAAAGACTTCATCTGCTCAGGACAGCTTGCAGTGCAGATGAGTATGTGAGACGGATCATCTTTTCCCGCATCAGGGAACTTTTCAATTCAGGAGCATCTGCTGCGGGGAACTTCTGCGCCGACCTTGAAGAGGAGTTCCGCAGAGATTTTCAGAACATGCTTTGGGGCAAACCTGCCCTTGACCACAAAAAACCGCTGCTGAGAGAGCTGACTTTGAGGCACACCTCCCCCCAGACACTTGCGGAAAAGGTGACAGAGATCCTGCGCCGGGAAGCGGCACTTCTTCTGCCGGAAACATTGCCTTTCCTTTTCTCGGTCCCGGCAGATGCCCGCATCCTCCTTGCCTACCCCCTGAAAGTCTGCTGGAACAATCTCGACTGTTATGTCACTCCCATTGCCGCATGGCTCGATGACAGAGGATTTTCTTTCGTCTGCGCCGGGAAAGAGAGTGAAGAAAACAGTGCGCTCCTCTGCTTTTATGCTCTGACACAATTCAACATTCCCCCTGAAAAAGTGAACATCTTTCACTTTGAGGAGGGGAAACTTGAAAGTGCGGCAAAACTTCTTTCGGCAAGCGCTCCATTCCGCAGGATCCGCAAGGATGCCGATGAGATGCTTTTACTTGACCTGAAACTCAAAAACACCAAAGTTCCGGAATGGCTTTTTCCCCGTTCAATGTCCCATTGCAGCGACTGCCGTTTCGCCTCTTTTTGCACAGAAGAAATATAAGGGATATGGATTTATGACAAACTCCACTTCGTCATCCGACCTGCTTTCTGAACTCTTTCAGCTTCTCGACCCTGAAATCATGGGTAAAAAATACAGCTCAGCTCTGGAAAAAGGAGATACGGCATCCCTCATCACCCTGACGGCAAACTATTTCCGCACACGCAAAGAATGTTCCTACTGCAAAACCATCGACCTTTCGGCATGTTCCCTTGAAACTGCGGAACGCGCCGTAAAAGGCGATGTGACCGTGGTCAACCTGCCCCATGCCTTCCCCGCAGGAAAAATCGACTGGCGTTTCAACCCCACTCTGACGGAAGTTCCTGTGAACCATGAGTGGCTCTGGCAGCTCAACAGAATGAATTTCTGGCGGGACATGGTGTGGGCATACGGAAAGACCGGGGATGAAAAATATCCCGCAGCTTTCAATGAACAAATAGCTTCATGGATCTCTGCCGCAGGAAGTCACGGCGACGACTGGAACGCCCCCGGAAGTCTCTGGCGTACCATTGAAGCAGGGTTGCGTATGATGTACGCCTGGCCTCTTGCTTTTGAAGCGTTCCGCAAAAGCCCTGCTTTCACCGATGAAAACATCTGTCTCATGCTGAGTTCCATGCACCGTCACTGTCTTCATCTGCAAGCGCACCACAAGGAGCGGAACAACTGGCTCCTTATGGAAATGAGCGGACTTTATACCTTTGCCGTTCTTTTCCCTGAATTCAAATGCAGTACCTCAATGCGCCGTTACGCCGTTGAAAAATTCAGTCAGGCGGTCATGCTCCAGATCCTGCCCGACGGGATGCACGATGAACTTTCGCCGGATTACCACGGCGTGCTGCTGATGTGCGCCATGAGTTTCTGCAATATCGCCGCTGCGGAAAAAATCAAAGTGGAACTGCCGGAAGATTTTCTGAAAAAACTGGAACTTTCCTTTGAAAGTATCCTTGATATGGCGACCCCGGCGCTGACCTCTCCCCGGACCAACGACTGCTTCACCTGCCATGTTTCCAAGCGGATGAAACAGGCGTTGAAGCTTTTCCCCGGAAGAAAGGATTTCCTCTGGGGAGCTTCGGAAAGAAAAGAGGGGGATGAACCCCGCTCTCTGCCCACAAGTTCCCGTTTTCTTCCCTGGGCGGGATTTGCAGTCATGCGTTCCGACTGGAGCGCCGATGCCGGCTGGTGCTGTTTCGATGTGGGACCTCTGGGTATGGGACATATACACCAGGACAAACTCAACATCCAGATTTACAAAGGTTCTCAGGAGCTGATCTACGACGACGGCGGCGGTCAGTATGAACACTCCATATACCGTGCCTACGGCGTCAACTCCTCATCCCACAACACCATTCTCGTTGACGGCATGGTCCAGAGGCGCACCGCCCCCCGCAAGGTGGACTCCCCCATTGACTGCAACTGGATCAGCAACAGTGAATTTGATTACGCAAAAGGGGTCTACGACGATGAATACGGTCCTCTGGTCCTCTGTGAAGCTGATCTTGAAAAAGCGCCTGTGCGTTCTGCAAAACACACACGGGAAGTGCGCTTTTACAAGCCTGACTTTTTCTGTATCAAAGATACTCTCGTCGCTCTTGACGATCTTCCGCACACCTACGAATTGCGGTTCCACCTTGACACTTTGAAAATGGAACAAACAGCTCTGGGGGCGTGGATTTCGGATTTTCAAAGGCTCTGTTCCAGACATGGGTAGGTGAAGTTTTCCCCCAGAAGTTCTTTAGGGATTTCTGGGGATTTTTTTGTTTCTCGCTTTAATTTTCTATTTTAGTAGATATAATATATTATATCTAAAAAATTTCCAAAAAAGGAGAAGTTACCTGTGAAAAAAGAAATTATACAAATATATTCTGTTGAAAATTTAAACCCTCAAAGCAAAGATTTATTTGGTGATATACATCTTTGCTTTGCAAAAATGGAGAACAAAGATATTTTGGTCAGACAAACTTTTTGCAACTCTAAAACCAAAGAATTTCTTGTAAATTCTTTGGAGAGAATGGAGTGGTATGACACCAACCCTAAAGGTTTTTGTGACGAAAACAAATTATTTTGTTCAGATTATGTCGTTGATGAAAGTCTGCCTGACATGCAAATCATTTTAATGGGATGAAATACGCTCCACACAAAAAATGTCAAAAAGATATTCCTGACAAGTTTTGCAACTCGTTTTTGATTTCTTGCCGGGAGTTGTCAGCTCTCGAATAGATATCAAATATATCTAATATCTCTTCTAAAATTTCCTTCTGTCGTTTAATGTCGTTGGTATAAATGTATTCGTGGGAAATATTGAGTAGTTTTATTTTATCGCTTGGAACTAATTGTGTTTGCCTTGATATTTCTGCGCTCACATCATTAACGGCAATTAAAACCTTTAGTTTTTTCCGGATGTATTTGAGTTTCTGATTACTTTTACGATATCCATTTTTTTCATCGCCTCTCATGTTTATATCACTAATCATAAAACAAAATTTCCATAATATAGCATTTCTCTTGAAAAAAGTCAAGTAAACTATTGCATTCTCAATTATTTATGCTATATTATAACATAGCAAATCTAAAGCAAAAACAAAGAGAGGAAAATGTTTGCCTATGAATACTTTTGATGAAGTTATGGAAATGATTAAAAATCTTTCTCCTTTTGAAATCTTGACTTTAAGTCAAAACCTGAAAGAACTTATAAGCAGCTTCAATCTTTCCAACTTCGTTGAAAGTAATCGCTTCTCTGAAGGATTTATTTGTCCCAGATGCAAGAGCAAGAATATCATCCGTAATGGAAAGAAAAACGGCAAGCAGAGATACTTCTGTAAAGAATGTAACCACAACTTTATGGATACCACAACCTCTATTGCTTACAAGAGTAAATTCAGTATTGCAGTATGGAGTAAATACATTGATTGTATGCTTCTGGGAATGAGTTTGAGGGAATCCGCAAAAAGATGCGGAATTCATTTTAAAACTGCGTTCTATTGGAGACATAAAATCCTCAAGAGCCTTCAAGTTTACTTGAAAACAGTTGAATTATCAGGGATCATAGAAGCAGATGAGACTTTTATTCTCAAGAGTTACAAGGGAAATCATAAGAAGTCTAAAACTTTTGTCATGCCTCGTCCTTCAAAGAAAAGAGGCACTCCTGCTAAAAAAAGAGGTTTGAGTAGTGAACAGACCTGTATTTCCTGTATGATTGATAGAAATGGAAATATGTTTTCAAAGATCGCTGGAAGTGGAAGGATTACTACTAATCAGCTTTATGGAGTAGTAGAAGGTGTTTCTATTGCCTCTGGCTCTACTCTTGTTACAGATAAGGCTTCTGCTTATGTGAAATTCGCAGAAGCCTATAAACTTGATTTGGTAGCCCTTAAATCTGGTTTTGAGTATGTAAGAGGTATTTATCACATCCAGCATGTAAACTCTTTTCATAGCAAGCTGAAACAGTTTTTAAGGGGATTTAATGGGATTGCTACAAAGCACCTTCCCTCTTATCTGAATTGGTTTGTCTGGATGTATAGACATTCAGAGATGAATGCAGTCAGTATGAATCAGAAGACTCTTGGAAAGTCTGTGGGTAGTGTTTTCAAGTGCTATTATTCAGATATTGATAATATGGCTGCGTAAGGATTTTTATAAAAATTTCAGTTTTTCATTTGCATTTTCTTGGATTATGGTGTAAGTTATTTGTGTGTGGGTGTAAATTGCACCTACAGTAAAAATAATTGAGGTATAAAACAAGAAAATAGATCATTGAATAAAAAATTGGCAAACTGATTGTAAACGTCCAGCTCTGAACTACCACTTCAAATATGAGACGTGATACAAAATCATCTTTAGAATCGGTGTGTCCAAACCGTATGGTTTGGCACATTTCGATCATGTGTGATTTTGTAACACTGTGGTAGGTGTAGAGCTGGGCACATCTTCGGGATGTGCCTCTTTTTTTGCTTTGATCTGAAAAAAGCAAAGGAAATGAAAATGGCAGAATTTATTTCACAGTGTCCTTATTGTAATTCAAGCTTGGTTTTACAGGATGATTGGATTGGTCAAGAAGTTCAATGTCCACAATGCAACAATAATTTTTTAGTTCCAAAAAGAATTACAACACAACAGAAAATAACAAGTGGAATGGCTGAAATTCCAAATAAAGAAGAGGAAAAAGACTCATTTAATTTTGTTTGTCCATTTTGTAAAACAACGGCAAAATTACCGATGTCTTTAAGAGGGCAAAATTACGAATGCCGTGCTTGCTGTGAAAAAAGCATTGCAGAACCAACAACAGAACGTTTGTGTCCTTTGTGTCAAGGGATGATAAAATTTGATGCTACAGTATGCAAACATTGCAAACAAACAATTCCTCTTGGCACTCAAAAGGGGCAAATTAAAAAATCTTCAGATGCAAACAATATAAATACACCAAATTCACAAAATTATTACTCGCAGAATGCACCAGAAACGAATCATGGCACAAATGTAACTATTATCCAACAAACTGCTCCAATGCCACAAAACAACGCTTATCACAATTGTCCTGCTTCATATGATTCAAATAGCCCCAAAAATAGAACAACATATATTTTGTTAGGGTTATTCTTGGGTGTTTTCGGGGTCCATGATTTTTATGCAGGATATACTGTGAAGGGCATTATAAAAATATTGCTCTCTACAGTGTTAATTCCACCTACATTTTGCGTAAGCCTTCTTGCCTGTACGATTTGGGTAATAATTGATGTTATTTGTGTTAAAGAAGATGTGAATGGTGTTCCCTTCGTTTCATAAGCATAATGCAAATTATTGGTTGCTTTAATTAAGGATATTGTATAGAATGAAAACTGCATCATTGGTTTTGGGAATTTTGTCTGTGATTATTATTTTTCTTCCAGCTTTGGATATTCCTGTAAGTCTAACTGGATTAATACTTGGAATCTGCTCTAAACATAAGGCTGGAATTATATTAAATGCTATTGGTTTAATATTAACAATTATCTTTACTGTTGTTGGTTTTATTATAAAATACAGTTAATGAGAATTTACATTTAAGTATATTTGTATTGTGCTTTAACGCCCTCAAGTGAAAAATATATAGAGGGCGTTTTTTAGTTTTTTATTTTGGTATTCCGATAAAGATAACTTGTTCAGTAAGCTTGCAATCGTATAAACAATTTTTAGCAAAATTACTTATAGTTGACATGTCTAAACAGCCAGTGTGTATCATATAAACTTTTTGACATTTTTCTTTTGAGATTTTTGCAATACAATTTTCAATTTCTATTAATTTTTCAACCATTTTTTCAAAAACGCTTCCGGTTTGTTGAATTTTATTTAAGTTAATTTCTCCTACATAAACACTTATTTCCTTAAATCGCATATATTTTTCAAATCCTTCAAAAAAATCTCGGAACTCAATGTTAGGTTCTATCCCCCCAGCGGTAATTTCATAAAAACATCCGCGCTTCCTTATCTCTCGTATTATTTCCTGTGAGATCTCCTTTTCGCAGGCGATGATTTGCGAATTTGATTTTTTTTGACTGTTGTAATATTTCAACAGTTGATCATTTGTGTTTTTTGAAGATTCTGCAATAATAACATTATTCATTTGATTTCTCCTTGTTTATGTTGTATATTATCTACCTCACACAACAAAAGGAGGTAGAATATGGGTAAATTAGCAAACGCTCTAAAAGAACACAGGGAACTTCTTATCAAAATGAAGAAAGCTCGCTTTCGTGATGAAAAGCATTCTGTTGAAATAGAGTTGAACAGAAATTGGAACAAATTGTTAGAAGCATTCTTTTCCGAAGATGAAGACGAAGAAGATGCCAAAGCTTTTGAATGGATTATGAAAAATCCCGCAGAGTAATACTTTTAATTTTTACAACTATTATACCTAAACGCAACAAAAAATCCTCTGTAATGTTTAAAAAAACAGAGGATTTTTTCACCTACCCATGTCGGGAACAGAGCCTTTTCAAAAAGAGTGGGACATTCTGATCCAGCCTCTTTTCCCGGAAGAACTCACTTGCAAACTTCTCTCAGGTGTCGATACGCCCCCCATGGGCGGATGGTTCGTGGGGCGCAACGATCTGACGCTCCACAAAAGCACCACGCTGACCATGACCGTTTCGGGGAAAAAGGATTTCACCTTTGCCACGCTCCTCATCCCCGTCAGGCGGGGGAGCGAAATGCCCCAAACAGAAAAACGGAGTGCAAACATTTTTGCGCTCCGCATGAATACCAGAGAATATCTCATCGACCTTGAAAATCTCTCAAAGTGATCAGAGTTCCATATCCCCCAGAGGGAAGTGCTGCTGACTGCCGTAAACATCGGTATCCTCCGGCGAACCGGAGCCTGTCAGACGGGGCAGCACCACCTTGACGGTCAGGATCCTTTCAAAAAGTTTGATCTGCACCTTTTCCGGCTGAGTCCGGTATAAAGGTGCTATTTTTTCAGGGGTGAAGTTGGGAGAACTCAGGAGTCTGTCGTATTCAGACTTCTCTTTGAACATCAAATCCACCGTCAACTGAAAAGGTCCTGCATTTTTACTGCGGCAGACAAAAGCGATATCGTAGATCTTCATTTGCCGATCTCCAGGATTTGGGGTTTGAATTCCAGAGTGATGCCCTCCATATCCAGCAGGTGATAGAGGGCGAACTCATAGACTTCGCCCCCTTTGAAGTCCGAGGGCGAAAAGGGAAACGCCAGATTTCCCGCCGTGGATTTGCGGTTGGGAAACTGCTGGTGCAAGGCACTTGAACGGGCAAGACTTATGGCAGTGTCGGCGATATCCTGAGTGGGGGCGATGGCTTCGATGACCAATGCCGCCTCACGGGGCAAGGGGGAAGCGGGAGCTTCAAGTCTGCCCCCCACGGCATCAACGCCGTAACGCAGAAAGCGCAATGAGTAGTTGTCGGTGATATTTTTGATACTGATGGCGACCGCCTTGCGGACACCCTCTTCGATGGCATCCAGATTGGCGATGGCGTTGGGGTCACGGAGCCCTGCGATGGTGATGCTTCTGAAACCGCAGAAAGCGGCGCCTTCCAGTTTCAGAGTCTCCTTTTCAGCGGGAACAAGTTCCGTTCCCCTGACGGTGACACCGCAGGGCGAGGTCTGTTCAAAAGTGGAGTTCCGCATGTCGATCATCCCCTCAGGCTCATAGAAGCAGTAGGGGTCGGGCTGCTCATAAAGGGAGTGCGCCGCCACTGAGTCAGGCGTGCATTTGCGTTCCGGATCAGGCGGCTCCACCGTAAAGGAGTCACGGCGCAAAGTCACAACGAGAGAATCGTTGGCTCCTGCGGGACGGGCGCAGAGAGCGCCGCATTCGGCAATCTTGGCGGCGTGAAGCGCAAGACCTGCGGGGAATCCCTTCATAATGGGAAACGCCGCAAAAACCGCAGTATCACAGCAGCGGCCCGAAAGGATCACGTCAGCCCCGGTCCGGAGTGCTTCGATGATGGGTCCGGTGCCGAACTGCGCCACAGGGTTGCAGATGCGGGGAATGGAGCTGATCTCAAACTCGGGGGAGTTGCCGCAGGAGCTGATACGCCCCTCACGGGCGCACTTTTCAAGAAATCCTTTCTCCAGATCGGAGTAAATGACCGCCGTTTTGAAAGAAAGAGATTGTTCAGAAGCGATCTCTTTGAGAACATTCAGGACCCGCTCCACATGGGGTTTCGCCCCGGAGCCGCCTGCACTGCCGATAATGAGGGGTATCTTTCTTTCCAAAGCCCGTTTCAGGACCAGTGAAAGATCCCGTTTCATCTGCAAGTCTTTGACAAAACTTTTGCCGCTCCCCAGATAGTAGGGACCGGGATCGGTGGAACCGGCATCGACGCCGATAAAATCCAATTCTCCTGCAAAGGCATTTTCCAGACTGACAGGCTTGTAGCCGTAGCCCAGCATACCGCAGAGGGAAAGGTAACGCAGTTCCTCTTTCATTCAGCCGTTGACCTCCGTATAACCGTATCCTTCGGGGATACCGAGTTTTTTCTCGATTTCGGGCATTTTTGCATCGGCTTCACGGGCAAGTTCCTCAAAGTAGTTTCTGCCGCGGGTATCCATGGCGACGAAAAAGGGTCCGAAGTTTTCCACCTCATAGACCCAGGTGGCTTCGGTTTTACCCAGTTCATCAAGGAAGTGGACCTCATGGACCTTTTTCACCTGTCCCCGCAGGGCATTGCCGCTCAATCCGATCTTGGAAAGGTAAACGCCCCCCACCTCTTTCAGAGCCTGAGCGGTGGCACGTCCCATGGTGGTTTTGCCGATAAGGGTGCGCAAGTTGAATTTCCGCACCACATCTGCGCCGTAGCGTTCAAAGCGGATGGAGCTTGTGGGTTCACAGCTCACTACACTCCAATTGCCGGGTTCCTCCTCTTTCATCACGGGACCGACGTGAAAGAAGCAGTTGATTTTTTCATAGTCGAGAGGGGGAAAGATGTCATCTTCAATAGCCCGGATATGGAAACGGCTGCGGCCGGTGAAAAGCAGTCCGCTGACAGTGACCATTTCGCCCAGTTCAAGAGAACGGGCATCCTCAGGGGACATGGGAAGTTTTATATCTCTCATTGTCAAAACACTCCTTTTCCTTTACCTGAAATCGCCTGAATATTCCACATTGCCGCTGCCGTCGATCAGGGCTTTCCACCGTCTTCCCACCAGACACTGGGCGTTGACCGCCACCGGCAGTGCCGCCGTATGGGTGACGGCGATATCCAGATTCACCGCCAGCACGGCGTTGATGCCCCGTGATCCCATGGGACCGATACCCAGCGACCGGGCGGCATCGTAAAGTTCTTTTTCAAGGCGGGCAACTTCCGGGTCGGGGTGGCTGCTGCCGATGGGACGGAGCAGTGCCGCTTTTTTGGCGATGCCCATACAGACGTCGGCGGTTCCGCCGATACCCACACCGATAATGGCGGGGGGACAGACTTTACCGGCATAACAGGCATCTTTGATACATTCGATGACGAACTTTTTGATACCGGCTTCGCCGTCGGCGGGGAAGAACATGCGGTAAAAGGTTCCGAAAATCTCGGAGCCGCCCCCTTTGGGAACGGCGATGATTTCCATTCCGTCATCTTCACGGTCAAATATGATCTCCACCTTGGGCATTCCGGGACCGATGTTGTCTCCGGGGTTCTTCCGGGTCAGAGGGTGGACCATGGTGGGACGCAGAAAACACTCGGCGGTGGCACGGGCTGTGGCATCTTTGGCGCACCGGTAAAGGGTGTTGAATCCCCCCTCAACGGTGCATTTTGCCCCCGCATGGATGAAGTACATGGGAAATCCCGTGTCGGCGCAGACAAGACCGCATCCTTTTTCGGCGGAGTCGGCATTCTGCAAACTGATTTCCAGATGTTTTTTCGCCATAGGGTCAGTTTCCTCTGCCATGGCACGTTCAAGGGCGGCACGGACATCCGGGGGCATCTTGGTAGCTCCCAGACGGATGGCGTTATACATCGCCTCTGTAATAAGTTCCTGTGAAAGCATGAGTTTTTCCTTTTTGTTTATCAGCCGTGTCGGCGGGGAATCACTTTTTTCCCTGGGGGGCGATCCGATCCGCAAGGAATTTCCATGAGGCAGCGACATATCCTTCGGGGACATCTCCGTGTCCATGGTGGATCTTGTTGATGATCTTTTTGTTCCCCTCAGGCAGAGCGTTGTAGAAGGAGTAGACACCTGTCGGCGGACAGGAACGGTCATGAAATCCGACGCCCACCAGAACGGGACATTTGATATCAGGGGCAAAGTAGACAAGATCAAAGTAATCGGTGGTTTTCCAGCGATCTCCCACCCGCCACTCTCTGGCGGCGGAACCATACCGGCCTTCCTTGAAAGCGTTGATCTCGCAGCTTGAGGGGACACCGAGGAATACCGCCTTGAAGGAGAAAAAGCGGGCAAGGTAGGCGCCGATTTTACCGCCGTGGCTGGCTCCGTAGAAAACGACCTTCTCTTTGTCGATCTCAGGGCGCTCCGCAACGGCATTCAGCAGCCGCAGACAGCCGAGGAGCGCGGAATAGGCGTAAAACTGTTTGGGATCATCCATACCCACAAGGATATACCGCCGCAAACCGAGCTTTTTGAGAAACTCCTTGTGACCATTTCTGGCTTTTTCCGGGTCATCAGCAGGTTCATAGGGGGGCAGATGAAGATAAAGCACAGCCATATCCTGACCGAACCGTTTTGCGGCACCTTTTGCCCCGGAGGGCACGCAGCTTTTGTTCCAGTAGGCTTCGCCGCCGCCGAACATGACTTGCAGGGGCAATTTGCCTTTGGCTTTTTTGGGATAGGCATAAAGGGCGTAGGCACGCTTGCCGTTGACATTGGCACAGCTCACAAGAAAGGAGTTGTAATCGGAGTCAGGTCTGATGGCTTGAAACTTCAAATCAAGAGGAAGGGCTTTGGATTCTGCAAGAGCGGACGCCCAGAATTGTTTGAAATCAGCCGGAGCTTTTCTTGCATAACGGATCTTTTCAGGAGCAACTGCCACACCCCGGCTGCATTTTGCGCCTTTGGTTCTGACCAGGCAATGGAGAAATCCGGGCGTGGAAAGTGAAGCTGTCACAACAGCAGGTGACTTCACGGTCACTTTTTTGAAGACCTTTTCGCGACTTCCGTCAAGTGAGATCGTAACTTCAAGAGGTCTTGGGGAAGTTGAAGTAATGGCAAACTTGACAAGTTCCCCCTCTTTGGCGATGTGGCTTTCAGGGGTGCAGAGGATCTTAAGTTCTGCTTTGGGGGACTGCTTTACGGCAGTGGGAGTTTTTTTTGCCTCATTTTTGGGCGCAGATACGGCAGCTCCCGCCCAAAGGGCTGAAAAACAGAAGAGTAAAGCAATGATTTTTTTCATAATAAAGGACTCCTTTTTTCTTAAAATCCGGCTTTACGGTAATTTATAGCTTCAAAAATAGCATTTTCCGGGATATTTTCGCTTCCTGCGAGATCCGCAATGGTGCGGGCGACTTTCAAGATCCTGTCATAGGCACGGGGACTGAGCTTGAAACGGGTGATCGCCTGACGCAGAAGCATTTCGCCCTGGGGCGAAAGACGGCAGAACTGCTGCAATTCGGCACTGCCCATACGGGCGTTGCAATAGATCCCCCGCCGGTGGGCAAAACGGTTCTCCTGGATCTTTCTTGCGGCGATGACACGCTCCCTGATTTTGGAACTGGGTTCCCCGTTGGGAACATTGACCAGTTCATCCTGAGTCAGCTGCCGCACCTCAACATGAAGATCGATGCGGTCAAGGAGAGGTCCGGAGAGTTTTTTCAGGTAACGCCGTTTCTCATCCACCTTGCAGACACATCCCAGCTCCACTTCTCCCCTGCCGCAGGGACAGGGATTCATGGCGGCGCAGAGGATGAAACGCGCCGGGAACGTACAGCTGCCGCTGGCACGGGAAATGGTGACACTTCCAGTTTCAAGGGGCTGGCGCAGCACTTCGAGGACATTGCGTTTGAATTCAGGCAGTTCGTCAAGAAAGAGAACGCCGTTATGGGCAAGACTGATCTCACCGGGGCGGGGGTCATGGCCTCCCCCCAGAAGTCCCGCATCCGAAATGGTGTGGTGAGGCGCCGTAAAGGGACGGCGGGTGAGAATGGGGGCGCCTGAACTGAGCATACCCAGCACACTGTGGATGCGGCTGGTTTCGAGAGTTTCCTCAAGGGTCATGGGGGGCAGGATCCCCGGCAGGCGTGACGCAAGCATACTTTTGCCGGTTCCGGGAGGACCGCACATCAAGATATTGTGTCCCCCTGCGGCGGCGATCTCAAGGGCGCGTTTCACCATCTGCTGCCCTTTGACTTCGGCGAAGTCGGGGAGATATTTTTCATCCTCCTCCTGAAAACTTTTCAGTTCGGCACGGCAGGGGAGAAAGTTTCCTTCGTTGACCAGTTCCACAGCCTCACGCAGAGAAGCCACGCCGAAAACCGGGAATTTCCCGCCTGCGGCAAGGGCGGCTTCACAGGCGTTGCCCAGAGGCACGCAGACCGCTGTCACCTTGCCGCTTTTACCCAAAGCATCGGTGAGGGGGAGCGCGCCCCGCACCGGACGGATGGAGCCGTCAAGGGCGAGTTCGCCGGAAAACCCGAAAGTTCTGACACGTTCTTTATCCACCACGCCGGACTCCGCCAGCAGACAGAGGGCGATGGCAAGGTCAAAGGAAGCCCCCTCCTTACGCAGATCGGCGGGGGCGAGATTGACGACGGAAACACCGGGCGGCAAAGCGTAAGCGGAGCTTGCAAAAGCCGCCGTGATGCGTTCACGGCTCTCTCTGACAGCGGCATCGGGCAAACCGACGATGGTGATGCTGTTTTCTTTCATTACAGGACCGCTGCCGCCGCTGATCTTGACTTCGACCTCAACGGGAACAGCTTCGATCCCTGTGACCGCAGCGGAAAAACATTTGACTGACATGGTTACTCCCCTGATGGATTATTTTTCAGAAACACCTCTTCAAGATGCCAGAGATATCCCTGCTTAAAGTCCTTTTCTTCGCACCGGAGTTTGTTGTATTTCAAACGGCGGCACAACTCGGCTCCGGTGGCATCGGAACGGTATTGCTCTGCCGGAGCTTTTTCATAAAAACAGCTCTGACTTTCAGGATCAAAGGCAAGGATGCGCCTGTGGGGTATCTTTGCCTGAGTGAGAAAAAAGTGCAGAAGAAAAAGCTCTGCGGCATAAGGGGATGAGAACTCTTCACACGCTGAAAGTTCATCTTCTCCTGATGAGACATCGACCAATCTGCCGCATTTCTCAATGCGTGTGTATTTGAAGTAGCCGTTGAGTATCTGGGTGCGCCGTTTGGGTGTGAGCGCCCGCAGCAAGGCGGCTTCACGGACGAGGGCTTTTTTGAAAAACTTTTCACCGTTTTCAATGCCGCACATCCCGATCAGACGGAACATCTGCTCATCGGAGCGGCAGTTGCGGAACTCCATGATACAGCGGTGCATCATATACATTCTGAAACGGTCGAAAAAGTTTCTCTTCCGCACGCCGTGCAGATCGACAAGCAGACACCGCCCCGTTGCGGGATCTATGAGGATATTCCCCGGATGAAGATCGGGATGATAGACCTTGGAACAGAATATCTTTTTCAGAAAAAGGGCGATCCCCTCATACACTTTTTCTTCCTGACGGACCTTGAAAAGCTCCGCCGCTTCAACAAAGCCGTCGGCGGCACGGGTCACGAGCCATGCGCCTTCACTGTTCCTGCCCCAACAGAGATGTTCCACCACGGGAATATGTTCCGCCTCACAGAGATGCGCCGAATTGAACTCGCCGCAGAAGCTCCTGCTGACACGGCGGTCAAGTTTCAGATAATATCCCCCGCTGCGGTAAACCTGACGGACCGCATTGGTTTTGACAAGTTCAGCACTGCCGAGGAGAAAAAGAGGATCGTTTTTCAGCTCCTCTCTGACCTTTTCCGAGGCAAAATGCCAATGAGACGGGGGGGTAAAGCTCATGATTTTTTCACCGTCCCCATAAAGAACCAGACACCGCCCAGATTGCGCAAAGTGCCGTCATCAAAGCAGGGGGCATCGATAAAATCCCCCCGTGCGCCGGGGGTGTCGGGGATCTCCCAGACCAGAAGCGCCCCCTCAAAGGAACTTTGAAAGAGGGGATCTGAGGTAATTTTCCTGAAAAAATCTCCCGATTCAGCATAAGGGGGATCGGCAAAGATCAAATCCGCTTCCACATGGGCGTAACGGGAAACTGCAAGGGCATCCCCCTGAATGATTTCGATATCTGCTGCGACACCGGTTTTCTGAACTTTCCTGCAATTTTCACGGATGACCGCCAGATGAGCAGCTGAAAGCTCAACAAGTGTGACTGCCCCTGCCCCCCGTGAGGCACATTCAAAACCGAATGCCCCTGAACCTGAAAAAAGATCCAGCACGGCGGCATCCTCAAGTACTCCCAGACTGTCCAGAAGAGCCTTGCGCCCCCTGCCGGAGGTGGGACGGACCCCGATGCCTTCGGGGACATTCAGTTCAAGATTGCGTGCTTTACCTGCAATGATCCGCATTGAGAAAGATCCTGTCTGTTGAATTTGTGATTTGCTAAATATAGCACACGCTTACTCTTCTTTCAAGTCATCCTCTTGCAGATTCATATCTGCATCATCCCTTGCACCGAGGCAGGCACGGGTGAGTTCAAAGGTCTCTTCGGAAGAAACGATCCCCTCGGTCTCCTCTATGACGGAACGGACAAAGTTATAGAAAATGCCTTCATTTTCCGCAAGTTCGATCTCTCTGACACCTGCGGCGTTGATGAGCGTACACTTGCCGTGGGCGACTTCGATAACGCCGTCGGTTCCGGCGACACGGACCTGATCGTCCCCGTGGGTGGGGGCGGTCTGAGGACGCCAGTAGTCGATGGAAGCGGTTCCGATGATGCCGTTTTCCATGCGGCACATAACGGCGCAGGTCATTTCAAGGTCGCCGTGGTCACGGTTTTCAGCACTGGAGTGGAATGCGCCGACGGTATCAAATCCGCATCCTGAAAACCACAAAATCCAGTCAAGGGCATGGCTGCCGACCCAAGGGATGGTGCCGCCGTAGGTCTCGCGTTTCTTGTAAAAATCCTTCCGCTGCCCCAGCTTGTAGGATTTGCGGGCGTTGATCATCTGCACCTTGCCGATGGCTCCGGAACTCACCGCCCGGTAAGCGGCGTGGAAGGCAGGTTCGGTACGCAATCCGACCATGGAGGCGATACGGGTCCCGGGGGCGGCATTGTCGAAAGCCTCTTCGATCTTTTCAAGATCTTCCATGGTCAGAGCAATGGGCTTTTCGCAGAAGACGTGACGGTTGTATTTCAGACACTCAACGCACATTTCGGCGTGGAGATGAAAGGGACCGTCCACCATGACCATATCGCACTGGACCTCAGCGAGCATCCTGCGGTAGTCTTCGTAAAGTTCAAAGGAGCCGTTATAATATTTTCTGACGGTTTCAGCCATAGGTTCAGTGGGGTCGCCGCCGCCTGAAACGGCGACGATTTCGACTTCGGGGAGCCGGGCGAGATCTTTAAGGACATATCCCCAATGACCGCGATATCCGATAAGAGCAAGTTTCATAATCATTTTATCCTTTCAATATAGTTCAAAGCCTCATGGCGTGTGGTGATGACACCTGCCAGCTGGGCTTTTCTGATTTCTTTTAAAATTTTTCCGCACCTGACACCTGCGGGGATCCCTCTTGCGATCAGGTCCCTGCCGCTGACAAGTTTTGCAGGTTCAGGAGGAGAGAGCCGGATCATCTGCTGAAGCAGAAAATCAAACTCCCCCATTTTTCCGTGACAGCTGATGCAATCCAGCCGGTGAAGTTCCAGTTCCAGACCGAAAAAGGGTTCTTTGAGAAGCCGTTCCACCTTGGCTTTGCGCATTTGACTTACATAGGCAAAGCGCATGTGATTTCTCACGGCATGGCAGATGATCTCACGCTCACTTTTTTCAAATCCGAAACGGTCGAGGATGAGTTCTGCAAGCACAGCTCCTTTTTCTTCATGGCTGAAAAACCGTATGCGCCCTGAACTTTCCACACTGCGGGTCAGGGGTTTGCCCACATCGTGGAGCAGTACGCTCCACCCCAGAAGAGGATCGGGAAAACGCATGTGATCAAGCATGATCATGGTGTGTTCAAAAACATCCCCTTCCGGATGAAACTCAGGGGGCTGAGTCACCCCCCGCATGGCGTCGATCTCAGGGAAAAGATGTTTCAGCTCACCGGAACAGGCAAGAGACCTGAACTTTGCTCCGGCAGAGCCTGAACAGAGGATCTCTGTAAAAAAGTTTTTCTTCTCTTTTTCTGTAAGGCTGCTGCCAAAGTTCATTCACTCACCTTTTTGCGGAACGCCTCGATCTGCTGCAGCTGATGCTCCTGAAGCAGTTCCAGCATGGAACTATCGGGGTACTTTTCAGGTTCAGAGGCAAGTTTTTTGCCTTCGGCGACAAGTTTCGGGATATCCGCCATGCAGGAAGCTCCGGCGATGTTCCCGGCAGCTTTCACATGGGGGGCAAGTTTTTTCATGGAAGCGTTGATCATATCGGTCAACTCTTTGGCACGTTCGGGATTTTTGGTAAGACGGGTCAGCTCTTTCTGCATACTGTGGATCTTTTTGAACTCCTGGCGCAACATGACGGCGGAACGCATGAGTTTTTTCCGCTGCCCTTTCTGCTGGCGTTTGGCTTTTTTGCTGACCTTGGCACTTTTTTTGCTTTTGGAGTCAGAAGCGCCCTGACACTCGACAGCACCGAAAAGTGAAAGAGCAAGAAGCAACATGAGAATTCGTCTGATCATAACCGTAACCTTTCTTTTTAATTTTCAGGAACAAAAAAACGGAACTCTTTATCGAAATGTTTAAATCCGAAAACAACATTGTAACCGGGAAGATCTGTAAACTCTGTGGAAAGCACCGCCGGGCGTTTCTCACGGATCAGGCTCATGACCGTTTCAGGATAGTCCTGATAAACATCATCTTTCCAGTTGACGAACATGGGATGAACAAATCCGGCAGGTGCCGGAAAAACACAACTGTAAATACCATCCTGCGTATGGTTCAACACTCCCCTTTCACGGATTTCAGGGGGCAGGGAGTTCCACACAAGATTCAGGGTGTTGAAAAGCTCGTTTTCACCGGGGAAGATCCAGAGTCCCCGAAGCGCAGGCGCAGTACCTGTCACACGCTCCGGCAGCTTCTCAAAGTAGCGGCAAAGCACAAAAGCCCGGTAGTGGAAACAGTAGGCAAGGGGCAGAAGCAGAAGCAATATCAGCCCCGCCCGCATGATCCGGGGCCGGGCGAGATGCCAGATCCCCTGAGCGGTCAGGGCGTAAACGCCGAAAAGAGGTATCCCCGCCCAGTAGAGATGGCGGACACAGGGTACGGGAAAATATTGATGCCACGACCCGAGGGCAAGGAAAATCACCGCAAGAAGAGGGATATTCTTTTGCAGTTTTTCCATTTTCCCGTAAAACAATGGACGCACCGCAAGGAGCAGAGCGCCGATGGCAAGAAGCGGCAGCAGCGCAAAGATACAGTTCCCAAATCCGGAAGCTCCCGTCAGGGGGATCATACTGTCGGCAAACTGTTCCCATGACCAGCTCCCCCCCCGTTTGACCACAAATCTGAAAATAAAGGTGTAGCACTGTCTCAGATAATCCCCCCAGGCATCTGCAAAGGTCAGATAGAGAGCAAAAGCCGCAGTTCCAACTCCGGCACCGCAGGTGTAGTGCAGCATGGGCAGAAAGCCTTCCCCCCTCTCTCTGGCGGAAATCCCTCTGAGGAACAACGCAGCCATCCCTGCGGCAAAAGCGACGATGCCGCAGGGGGTCCGGCAGAGAAAGGCGGCACAGGCGCAAAGACCTGCGCCCCAGAGGAGGACTTTTCCTCCCTTTTCAAAGAAGCGCAGCTGCAGCTCCAGCCCCAGAAGCATGAAAACAAGAGCGTAAACGCTGGACCAGGGGTGAAAAGGCACAAGGTAAAAGGGACAGAGCATGAAAAAGCATCCGTACCAGAACCAGAGAAAAGTTTTGTCCAGAAAACGCTCCCACACACGGGTCCCCAGCACGGCGGCAAGTCCGTAAAAGAGGACCGTCGTCCACTTGATCACAAGGATTTCCGCGCCCCAGAGCCAGACGGGGAGACTCTGTATCAGCACCGCAAGAGGTCCGTATTGGCAGAAAATCTCCTTGTAAAGCAGTTTCCCCTCAGCGATCCCGGCGGCGGCACCCAGCATGATGCCGTCGTGGTGGGGGTCAAAACCGAAACGCGCCATGGTGCCGAACCACAACACCGTGACGGAAAACAGGATCAGATCTCTGAACCACCTTTTATTGAACCATTTAACTTCAGTTTCGCCTGTGGTCTGTTTTTCACAAGTATTCATAATTTTTCAGATGTTGTCCACCGTCGAGGGGGATGATCGCCCCGGTCAGGGAGTCGTTTTCAATGATGTAATGGAGCGTTTTTACCAAATCAGCAGGTTCGACACGCTTCCCTGCGGGGACGCTTTTGAGGACCTTTGACATGGTGGAGTGTTCCAATCCGGGGGGCGGGATCATGGGGCCGGGGGCGATGGCGTTGAACCGCAGTCCCCGTGAAGCCTGTTCCAGAGCAAAGGCGAGTGTGGCATCCCCCAGCGCCTTTCTTGAAATGGCGTAGATACCGTTTTCGACGGCGGGGCGCAGGATCTCCTGATCGAGGATATTGATGACCACGCCGGGTGTTTTCCTTTCGGGAGCGGCGAAACGGCGCATCAGGGCAAGGGGACTCCAGAAGTTCACTTCAAAGTAGCGCCGGGACTCCTCTTCACCAAGGTCGGCGGGAGTCCTTGCGTAAATGGAAGCGTTATTGACAAGCACATCCACTTCGCCGCACATTTCTGCCAGTTCCGCCGCCGCTCCGGGGCGTGAAAGGTCGGCGCAGAAGATCTTGTGGCTGCGCCCCGGCAATTCAGCCAGAAGTTTTTCAGCCTCTTCGTGCCCTTTGTGGCAATGGATATACACGATCGCCCCCGAAGCGGCAAGACTCCGGGTCACTTCTCCGCCGATTCTCCGGGCACCGCCCGTTATCAGCACTTTTTTTTCATCAAGTTTCATTTTTGGTATTGAATTTTTTGCGTTTACATATTATATTCCGTCAAGTACAAATTTTCAAGGGAGTTTACTATGAAAAAGACAAAGAAAAATTTTACGCTCGTTGAACTGCTCTGTGCCACAGCTATTGTGGTGATCCTCGCCGGTATCGGTTTTTCCGCCTATTCCTACGCCTCTCACAGAGGTAAGGAAGCCGCCACAAGAAGCCTCATCACCCGCCTCGAAGCCGGTTTGGAAACGCTGAAAACCAAACACGGGATTTATCCCGCAAGTGCCTCTGGCGCATATTCCATGATCGACATCACCGTCAATGCCGACACAGGGATCATCACCAAAATCGACTTCGGAAATTATGTCATCGACACAGAAGCTGCCACCTCTGAGGCAAAAAAACGTTATCAGGCACAGATGAAAGATTTCCTCGCCGTCGTTGACGGTGAATCCCTGAAAAAATATATCGCCAACGGCAAGCTCACCGATGCCTGGGGCGGGCAGATCCGGTATAAATATCCCGGAACTGTCAACAAGATCAAGTTCGACATCGTTGCCCCCGGCGCAGATGAGAGTTTCGGAACAGCCGCTGGCACCGCCCCCTGTTCCGCTCTTACCGGCTATCAGGAAAACGGCGAGTGGGCTTGCGACGATATTGCCAACTTCAAATAAAATCCCCCTTTACTTTGCGGTAAAATCTGTTATTTTAAGAAAAAGTCACATAATTTAATGAGGGGGGATCACAATGGCTTTGCATCTTTTTCTTTCAAATTCACTGGACACGCTGGCGGAAAAGTTCACCGCAGCTTTCCCCATGAAAGGGCGGGACCCTTTTGAAGCCCTTTATGCAGTGGTCCCCAACAGCGGCATGGGAACATTTCTCAAGCGTCATCTGGCACGGAGTGCCGACATGGGCATCGCCGCCAATGTGGAGTGTCCTTTTCTGCAAAGATTTCTCACCGACCAGATGGTCAAATTCTTTTCCCCGGAGGAAAAGGAATCGTTCCGCCAGTCGGTCAGCTTCTGGACTCCGGAAACTTTAAGCTGGCAGATCGATCATCTGCTGGCAAAGGAAAAGGAGCTTTTATCAGAATTTTCCAATTACTGGGAACAGGACCCGGTGAAACGCCATCTGCTGGCGTGTGAGCTTGCCCGCTGTTTCGACCGCTACCAGCTTTACCGCAGCAGCTGTACCGGCAGATCGGGAAAAACCCTTGAATTGTGGCGCAGCGGCAAAATCGATTCGGCTCAGGCGCACCTTTACAGGAAACTCAATGAACTTTGCCCTGATCCGGACACCTTTTACCAGAAGTTTTTCCAAACGCCTTCCCCTCTGCTGCCCCGGCCTGAAAAAATCGGTATTTTCGGCATCAGCTCCATGTCGGAACTTCATCTGCTCTGCCTGAAAAAACTTGCGGAATTTTCAGAGATCAGCCTTTTCTGTCCTTCCGCCTGTCAGGTTTACTACGGGGATCTTCTGAGCCGTAAGGAGATGTTGAAAGAGCTTCGGAACTCCCCCGAAAACGCCCAGATGCTTCTTGACGATGCCGCTTCAAGCAATCAGCTGCTGGCAGATCTGGGTGTCAACGGCAGGGAGTTTTTCAATTTGCTTCTGGAACACGGATGTTTCACCGGAGAAGAAACTGAAGAACTTTACATCGACCCCGCAGAAGAAAACGGCGACACGCTGCTGCACCTCTTTCAGTCCGACATCCTCAATGCCCGTGTCCGTACCGCCCCTCCCCTTGCTCCGGGAGAGGAACCGCCGCCGCCCAAAGACAACTCATTGCGTATCAACTGCTGTCCGAGTCTGCGGCGGGAGCTTGAAATGCTCCATGACCAGCTTCTTGAACTTTTTTACAGCAAAAGCCGCCAATGCAGTGACGGCAAAACTTACAAGGTCACGCCCGAACTGCGTATGGAAGATGTGATCGTCATGTTTCCCGACATCAATAAAGCTGCGCCCATGATCGATGCGGTCTTTTCGGCGGGGCCTTTCAAGGGGAAATATGCCATCTGCGACCGCAGTACCGCCGCCCAGAGTCAGGTCATCGAATGTTTTTCACGCCTGCTGGAACTCCCCAAAGGCCGATGCACCTCGGAAGAGATCATCGGACTCCTTGAATTCGGCTGTCTCAGCACCAAACTCCATATCACCCCCGAAGAGCTTACAGAGGTGACATCACAGGTTTTCAGGGCGCGCATCAACTGGGGCCTTGACAGCACGGAACATCTCAAATTCCGCAACCGGGCGTTTGAAGAGTTTTCATGGCAGGACGGTATCGACCGGCTCCTTACGGAATTCGCCCGGGGCGAGGATGCAAGTGTCATCTATGCGCCTTGCGAAACAGGAGGCATTGACGGCAGTTCAGCCGGACTTTTCAGCATCGTGGCAGAGTTCATCGCCACCTTGAAACTCTGGCGCGCCCAGCTTTACAACGCCAGAACGCCGGAAGAGTGGAACGAGTTCATGCAGCATTGGATCCAGACCTTTTTTGCAGGCGGCTCAAAGGAATATCTCCCCGAACTTGCCGCCCTCAGAAGTGCCGTGGGCAAAGTCGTCAAGGGGGCTGCCGCCGCCGATGCGGAGTCACAAATCGCCCCTGAAGTCTTTATCAGCCGCTTGAAGTCGGAGTACTCACTCCCCGGCGGCAAACAGCATTTTCTGCGTGACAAGATCACCTTTTGTTCCCTTGTCCCCCTGCGGGCGATCCCTGCCAAAGTCATCGCTGTTCTGGGTTTGAATGACGGGGAGTTCCCCCGGATGAGCCACGCCAACTCCTTTGATCTGCTCAAAGCGGTCCAGCGCAACGACCCCAACTCAGCCAATGACGGCAGGTTCCTTTTCCTTGAAGCCCTCATGGCGGCAAAGGAGCATCTCATCCTCTCTTATGTGGGGTTGAGTGACGGTCAGGAGCTTGCGCCTGCGATCCCCATGGTGGGAGTGGAAACAGTTCTCGAAAAGAGTTTTCATCTCCGCAAAAACAACGTTTCCGTAAAGGCTCTGGAACTTGAATCCCTCCAAAAGAATCATCCGGAAAAGCTCACAAAACCCAAGTCTGAGTCTCTCCCCCCGCCGCCTTCGCCTCTGCCGGAAAAAATGAGTTTGTCCACACTTCTGGACCTTCTGACATTGAACTGCAAAAGTTTTTTCCTTGAGCGTTACGGGTTTGAATACAGTGCAAGGGAACAAGATGTCCTCGTTTCCGACGACCCCGAGGAGCTTTCGCCACTGGATAACTCCGCCTTGCTCAAAGCACTCTGGAGTTTGCGCCTTGATGAGGATATTCCTGAAACAGATTGGCTCAGATATGTTCAAAAGGCACGCTTTCTCCCCGTCAACGGCGAGGAAATCTTTGACAACGCCGCAACTTGCGTCAAACAGGTGGATGACAGGATCGCCGGTCAATTCAAAGATCAGACCGCTTTGGAGTGCAAAGTGCCTCTGACCATTCCCCTTATAAATCAGCTTCATGAAATCACGCTCTACGGCACGCTCCGGCTGCCGGGGGATTGGAAAAGCTCCAATACCCTCTGCCGGGCGGAGCTTCTCACCTCATGTTCCAGACCGGAAAAAAAGCTCAAGTTTTATCTGGAACAGCTTCTTCTTGCGGCATTTCTGCCGGAAAAAGAAATTTCAGGGATCCTTTACCCCATAAAGGAACAAAATTATTTCTTCCTCCCTGCACGAAGCGGCAGCAGCCCTTCAACGGAGAATGCCGTTGAAAAACTGCGCCAGCTGGTCACGATCGCTCTGGGGACCTTCAGCGCCCCAAAACCTCTGCCGATCTTTGCCAACGCCTCCTATGCCTGGGCGGAAACATATCTGGCAGAAAGCATGAAACCCATTCCGGAAGATATTACCACGGAAGAAAAGATCGCCAAGGACGAAGAGAAAGCTGACCGGAAAGCCTTCAACGCTTTTGAAAGTGATCTGAAATACAACGAAGTCATAAGCGTTTTTTACGATCAGGAGAATTTTCAGGAAGGCAACTTCAGTTGCCTTGCAGACAAGATCTATTCCCCCATTGCAGCACTGGAAAGCCGTAAAATCAGCGAACTGCCGGAACATATCGCAGAGATGGAGAATTCAAGCAAATGAGCGATAGTACCCACACCACCCCCTATCTTGAGTGCCGGATCGATGCCGGATGCCGTGCCATCATCGAAGCCGCCGCAGGAACCGGCAAAACCCATAACATCGCCCGTATCGTCGCACGCCTCATTATGGAACGGCATGATGTCACCATCGACAAGATGGTGATCGTCACCTTTACCCGCGCGGCGGCAGGTGAATTGAAGACCCGTATCGCCCAACTCCTTGCCGATCTGGAAGAAGCTGTGACCGCCGATCCGGAACATGAACTCATCCAGCTTGCCATGAAAGGAAAAGGAGTTCCCGCAGATGAACTCAAAAAACGGCTCCGCATGGCACTGTTGAACTTCGACCAGGCTATGATCGGAACCATCCACAGCTTTGCCATGCGCTCACTGAAAGAGAACAGTTTCAACGGAAAACTGAAGTTTGAATTCACCCTCAATGAAGGGACCTCTTCCATTATCAAAGAACTGTGTAACGACTTCTACCGGAGCTTCTTTTACGAAAAAGAGCATAACTTTCTGAAAGAGCATCTGACAAAAAAGTTCCTGGAAAAACACTGCCTCAAACGCATGGCAAATCCTCAGATGAAAGTCATCTGGCCCGAAACAGATATCACCGACCCGTGGGCGTATCGGCAGAAAATCGAGGACGAATGCGGCAAACTGCAAGAACTTCATGCCTCCGCGAAGGATGAAGAGATAAAGCTCCAAAAAATAAAACAGCAGAAAGCAGCTGAAGCCGACCTTCTTCCTTCCAGAACGCCGGAAAAGAAAGCCGCTAAAGCTGTCGCTGATAAAGCTGTCGCTGAATGGCGCGAGGCAAAGGCAGAATCCGGAAAAATCAAAGCTCAGCTTGATGAGTGTGAAAACAGGAAAAGTGAGTTGATCAACGCCCTTAAAAAAGAGGTGTGCGAAAAGGCTTTTGAGTTTGTTTCGGGAGAGTTTACCCGGATCAGCAATGAAAAGAACTTTCTCGGCAACGATGATCTGATCCTGAAAATGCGAACCTCTGTGCAGGATGAAGTTTTTGCCCGGCAGCTGCAGGAGCGTTTCACCGTGGGGTTGATCGATGAGTTTCAGGACACCAACGACACTCAGTTTGATATTTTCAAAAAGATCTTTCTTGACAATCCCTCAAGCACCTTTATCGTGGTGGGCGATCCCCGGCAGGCGATCTACCGGTTCAGAAACTGCGACCTCAACACCTATCTCGCCGCCCGGACTTTGATGCTTGACAAAGAAAATGCCCAACGCTTCGACATGAACCTCAACCGCCGTTCCGGCAAAAAATACATCGAGCAGCTGAACCTTATTTTTGACCGCCCCAACGCCTTTGCCATGCCCGATGAGGATATGAAAATGCCCGAACAGTCCGCCCTGGATGATGCAAAGGTACTGCTCAAACCGGGAAGCGATGAAGAGATCCTCACCCCCATCGAAGCAGTGATCCCTTTCCCCGGCGATACCCGGATGGATTCCGTTGAAGGCATACAAGCCCTTTGTGCCGCAGATATTTACACCATGCTCCAGTCGGGTTTCAAACTCCCTGCCACAGATAAAACCCCCGCCCGGAGCGTATCTTCCGGTGACATTGCCATATTGACAAATTCGTGGGCGAATGCGGAAAAAATACGTACTGCGCTGCAAAAATACAATATCCCTGTGCGGCTGATAAAAAACACCAATGTGTTTGCCTCCCCCGAAGCCGCTCAGCTGGCAACATTTCTTGAGGGGGTCTTGAATTTCAACGACAGGAATGCACTTCTCAGAGCCTTGCTGACACCTGTCGGCGATCTGCCCATCGAACAGATCTCGTCGGAAGAAGAGATCCGGAGCCGTGTTGTCAAACTGAACACCCTCAACACCTTGTGGTACAAACGCTCCTTTATGGTCATGTATAATGAGCTGACAGTTCTTTTTGATCTGCACAACCGTCTGCGAGAACTTCCCGGCGGAGAACGCAGTTCCGGCAATTTCAACACCCTTGCCGATATTCTGGGTGAAGAGGCGTTCATATACAAACTGACGCCCCGTGCTGTACTGAATTCGCTGCTGAAACATATCAACGCCGCAAAAAGCGATGATGAAAAAGACAGTTTCCCCGGCACGGCTGAAACCGATCAGGGAACGGTCATTATCGACACCGTTTTCGGCAGTAAGGGTCTGAGCTATCCCATCGTATTTCTGCCGGATCTTTATACTGTCGGCGCTTCATTCAACACAGACAAGCTCTCTAATATCTTTCATCTGGAGGACGAGCTGGTTTATGCTCCCCTCGCTGAGAAAGAGAGCCAGAATCCTGAAAAGAACGAAAAAATCCAGGAAAGTCTCCGTATCGCCTATGTTGCATTGACCCGTGCCAGATACTACTGCCGGATCTATTGCGGCAAAAGTGGCTCCAAGCAGCCCAAATGTGCCGCAACGGACTGGCTTTTCAGAAACCACGGGATCACCGATTTTTCAAATTTGTATGAAAAGCTGAAAGAAGCTTCAAAGGGGGAGGAACTCCGACCGCCGATCCATCCGGTATATCCGTCAACAACTCCGTCAGGCTATTTCTTCAACCCATCCGATGAGATACTCCGCCGTCCCGATCTGCAGCCCTTTATTGTGGCGCAGAGCGGATTTTTGAGCTTCAGCAGCATCACGCCTCACGGCAACTCCGGAAGTACCCTCGGTTCAGGCAAAGAGGATGAACCCGACTCGGAATTTGAGCTTCCCCCCGTTGAAACGGAGTCTGAAAAAGAGCCCCCCATCCCCAACCAGCAGCTTCCGGGAGGCACTGGATTCGGTAACGCCATCCACGAGATCATGGAGTTCTGCGATTTCACCTCTTCCGAAGAAGCCCTTGCGCTCCATGCCGGAAAAATGCTCAGTGTCTACGGCATATCGGGCAAAAAATACGCTTCTGATACGGCAAAGATGCTCCATATCATGCTCAACACCCCCATTCCGGATTCTGACGGCGGCTTTTTCAAATTTTCCGACATCGCCCCCGACATCAGGAAAAGTGAGTTTGAATTTCTGTATGAATTCAAAAACAGTTTCAAAACCCACACCCTTTTTGAGTTTGCCAATGGTTATTTCAGCGAGAAGTTCAATATCAGAGTGCCGGGAATGCCGGAAGAGAACTCCACCTTTGACAACGGATTTTTCAACGGCTCCATCGACTTGTTTTTCAGACACGGCGGCAAGTATTACATCGTCGACTGGAAAACCAACAAACTCGAAACACCTGCCCTCTACGCCAATGGCAAACTCAAATATGCCATGGCTGAAAGCCGTTACTATCTGCAATATATGATCTATACGGCAGCTCTTTTCAAATACCTGAAACAGCGCCTCGGCAGCGGGGAAAGCGAAGAAGCTCTTTACGACAAATATTTCGGCGGCGTGCGCTACATCTTTCTGCGGGGATTCACCGGCGCAGAGGGACAGGGGATCTTCAGCGACCGCCTCTCTTATGCTGACTTGAAAAAACTTGAGGAGATCATCGGATAATATGGAAAACACTCAAATCACGCCCCCCGACACCGAAATTCAGGAGTTGTCGGCTCTGGCACGGGTTTTCGGGGATTTTCTCAAACGGAAAGCTCTTTCTGATCCTGAAAGCATGGCAAAGATCGGCGAAGAACTGATCACCGCCCGTGAAGCAGGAAACAGTTTCATCCTTCTTGACAAAGATGAGATCGCACTTCTCAACGCCAACAAACACCTGATGACCGGCGAAGAAGCTCTGCTCGCTCTGGAAGAAAACCGCCTCTACCTTTTCAGAGAATACCGCAGCGAAACAGCTCTTGCCCATGCCATCGCCCTGCGACTGCAGCAAGCTCCCCCTGAAAATCCCTTTACGGTCAGGGATATCGCAAATACATTCTGCCAGATCACTGCAACTCCGGGGCAAAAGGCCTTTGAGCCTCACGAAAATCAGATCGCCGCTGTCGCCAATGCCCTTTCCGGAAATTTTTCCATCATCACCGGAGGACCGGGGACCGGCAAGACCACCATCATCGCCACATTGGTCGCTCTGGAACGGGCGAGAAAGCCCGATATCATCATTGAGATCGCCGCCCCCACGGGAAAAGCCGCCGAACTGCTTTCCGCAGGGTTGGAACAGGCGTTCCCCGGTCAGCCCATTTCAGCACGGACACTCCACAAGCTTTTCAAGGCAAGCCCCGATACAGGGAAGTTTTACAAAAACTCATCCGATCCTCTGGAGTGTGATCTTCTTATTGTGGATGAGTGTTCCATGATCAGTCTTGATGTTGCCGCCAAGATGTTCAGCGGCTTGCGCCCTGAGACCCGTGTGGTGCTTTCAGGGGATCACCGCCAGCTTGAAGCGGTGGGATCAGGGGCGGTGCTGAGTTCACTTCTCACCTTTGTTTCCGACAACTCCCCCGGAGCGGAAAAGCTGAAAAAAGCAGGGGTCGAACTGACACACAACTACCGTTCACGGCAAGCGCCTCTCATTCAGGAGCTTGCAAAAGCCATCCGCAACGAGATCGATCAGGAGGAGCTGTGCCGCATGATCACAGAGAGTGCTTCAGAGAACTACTCTTTCCGGACCTCCGGCAAAAATACCGCAGAGGAACTTCTCAACGCCGCCTCCGCTCATTGGGGCAAGCTGCGGGAAGTTTGTTCAGAAATAACACCTTCATCTGTAAAAGAGGCCTTTGAGATACTCGACGCGTTCCGTATCGTCACCGCAGCACGAACAGGCAAAGAGGGGTGTGTCAAGCTCAATGAGAAGATCCGCGAAAAACTGGGCATTGCCTCGCTCCACGCCCCCGGTTCTGCGCTGCTCATCACGCAGAACTGCCGCCGCACCAATCTTTCCAACGGTGATGTGGGGCTTGTTTTTGCCGATGGGCACGGGAGCATCAAGGTCTGTTTCAAAGATCATCCGGAACCCTTTTCACTTTACGATCTGCCCGCCTTTGAAGGCGCCTTTGCCATGACGGTCCACAAGGCACAGGGCTCCGGATTTAAGGAAGTGGCGTTCCCCATGCCCTCAAAGGAGACCCCTTTGCTGACCAGAGAACTTTTTTACACAGCCTTGACCCGTGCCGCTCTGCAAATCACCATTTACGGAACGGAAAAGATGGTCAAATCTGCGTTGCAAAACAAAAGCTGCCGTGCCACACTTCTTGCGGAACGGATCATTAAAAAACTTTCCTGATACCTATGAAAACTGATAAATGCGAATTACTTTCACCCGCAGGCAATATTGAATGTGCCCTTGCGGCAGTCGATGCCGGTGCCGATGCCGTCTATTGCGGTCTCGGCAGGTTCAACGCCCGGTGCCGTGCCGAAAACTTTGACAACACAAAACTTGGCGCGCTCATTGATTTCATGCACAGCAAAGGGAAAAAACTCTATCTGACATTCAACACGCTCCTTTTTGAGGATGAACTTGAAGATGCGGGCGCAATGCTTGCCGATCTTGTGCAGCTTGCCCCCGATGCTCTCATCGTCCACGATCCCGGCGTGATCCGCATGGCAAGACGTTATTTCCCCTCCCTTACGCTCCACGCTTCCACCCAGATGGGGATCCACAACTCAGCCGGAGTCCGTGCCATGGCGGAAATGGGGGTAAAACGGGTCATCCTTGAACGGCAGATCCCCCTGAACGAAGTGGCAAAGATCGTCAAAAATTCCCCCATTGAGATCGAGTGTTTCATCCACGGCTCCTTGTGCTGTTCCCTTTCGGGCCGCTGTCTGCTTTCGGCGGAACTCTGCGGCGGCAGCGGCAACCGGGGCTGCTGCAAACAGCCCTGCCGGAGATCCTTTGAAACCTCAGAAGGTGAGATCTTCCCCCTTTCCATGCGGGATCTCAACGGCATCGAACTGCTCCCCAAACTGCAGCAGATGGGGGTCGCTTCGCTGAAAATCGAGGGCAGACTCAGAGGGCCTGATTATGTATGGAAATGTGTCCACGCCTACCGTATGCTTCTGGATGCACCGGGGGGCAGGATCACCCCTGCTCTTGTCAATGAGGCCTCAACGCTTCTCAACGCCGCATCTGCCAGAAATGAGGTCTCTTTCTTTGATCCTGACCGGATGATCGATGCCCGCCGCATCGGTGTTTTCGGGCGGCCGGTGGGACATATCCACGACATCAACCGCAAAGGTATTCTTGTAAAAGGTTCTGCCAAGATCCACCTGGGAGACCGTCTCAGGCTGGTTCCTCCCGACGGCGGCGAAGGGATGAGTTTTTCCCTTGTTTCCATGGAGGACCGTCAGAAAAAGATCAGCTCCCTGCGCCCCGGTGGCATGGCATTTTTCCCCGGAGCTTTCAGTGCCAGGCCGGGGTGGCTCATCTATAAAATCGGCGAAAACGGCTTTGATTACAGCCGTCAGGCGGCGGCATTGGCGCCCCGCCGGCACAAACTGAATCTTGAAATGGAAATTTCCCCCGGCGAATGGCAATGCCGCATCAAAGAGATACCCGGGTTTCTCTGGAGCAGAAAGTGCGATTTTTCCCCCGCTGAAAATCATCCTGCCGACGAAAAGCAGATCGCCGGAGGTTTTTCCTCCGGAGTTCCCCTCCCCTGGCAGGTGGAAAAGTGCCGCATCACTTTCTCAGGCGAAAAATTCTTCCTCCCCGGCGCGGTCCTGAAATCCTTGCGCCGCTCTTTCTGGGAAGAAGCTGCCGGGGTGTTGAAAAATTACGATCCCGATGGTGAGAAAAAGAGACTGTTTGCAGAATTTTCAGCCTCGCTCAATGAGAAAAAAGAAAATAAATCTCTTGTTCCGGAAGTTGAAAACAGCTTTGAGATACCGGGATTCATCAGCGAAAGCGACCTGCCTTTGTGGGAAAAGAAAGTCGCCGATGCCCTGAAACAGGGGGTGCGCCGCTTCAAAGCCGGGGGATTTCACGCCCTTGAACTGCTGAAAAATGCACCTCAAATCACTTTGACAAGCGCTTTTCCCATCAGTGTCACCAATTCACAATGTGCCGCCTTGCTCAAAGAGTTGAACTTTTCCGCCGGGGCGATTTCCCCTGAAGTACCGGAAAAAACGCTCTCTCTGCTCCTTTCCCGCTCCCCTGTGGGGCTTTTCAAGCCTGCTGAAAAGGTTCCTCTTCTTGTGAGCCGTGCAAAAATCGCCCCCTCCGGCATCTGGAAGGAGCGCACAGGCGCGGAACTCCGTCTTGACTTCGACGACAGGGAAAAACTGTGGAAACTCTGGAAAAAGTAAGAGTCCGGAGTTGAAATCCACCTCATACTGCGTTATATTGACTTTCAGAAAGGAGAATTCAACTTATGGCAACTGTAATTGAACTCACGCCGGAACAATGTATCCCTGTCACACAGCAGAAAGGGGTCGTTCTGCTCTATTTCCGCGCTGACTGGTGCGGTGCCTGCAAAACCATGGGCCGCATCATCGATCAGATCGTTGAGGAAACACCCGCAGAACTTGTCATCGCAAAATGCAATATCGAAAACTGTATCGAATGTGCCACAGCTTACGAAGTCACCTCCATTCCCCGTATGGTGATCTTCAAAGACGGCACTGAGATCAAGCGCATCAACAGTGCCGTCGGCAAAGCAGTCCTTCTTGAAGAACTGCAAGCTCTGCTCAATAAGTAAAGGGCAGTGCCGTCGTTTCGTAGTTTTGCAGCTCCTCTTCCTCATAAAAGGCTTTCATGAGAAAGAGTCCGTTTGGCGGTGCTGTTTCGGGTGCCGCCAGACGCTGTTTTGCTTCAAGGATCCGTTTCACCGCATCCGGTGAAAGTTTCCCTGCCCCCGCAGCTTCAATGGTCCCCATAAGGCAGCGGATCATCTTATAGAGGAATCCGTTGCCCACGAAAGTCACACATCCGAAGTGTCCGAACTCCCGGTAGTCGATGCGGTAAATGGTCCGCACGGCATCGTCGATGGCGGAACGCTCCACCACAAAGGAGGAGTAATCGTGTGTTCCCGTCAGAACAGGCAGCACCGCCTTGATTTTTTCGGGGTCAAGAGTGTGGCAGGACTTCCAGGAATAACGGACCGAAAAGGGGGATTCAGCACCGTAATTCAGAACATAGGTGTAGGCTTTCCCCAGCGCATCGTAACGGGAGTGGAACGACAGAGGCACTTCCACCGCAGAACGGATGCGGATGGAGTAAGGCAGACGGCGGTTCAGCACCTTCATCAGATTTTCAGCCGGGATATCAGGCTGTTCGGGGGTGATGAAACTTGCCACGAACCCCAGGGCGTGAACACCGGTATCGGTCCGTGAACTGCCGATAAGGTGGATGGGGTGCTTGTAAAGTTTCTCAAGAGTTTCCTGCAAGGTCTGCTGCACCGAAGGACTGTGGGGCTGGATCTGCCAGCCGCAGTAATCACTGCCGTCGTAGGCGATTTCAAGTTTGTACCGTTTGTAAGGGGTGTAGGGGGTGTATTCAAGTCCCATAATCAAAGATCTCCCCGGCGACAGAATTCCAGAACATCATGCCGTCACCGGTCAAAGCAATGCGTTCCTGTGAAATAATAAACCAGCGTTCATCCATGGCGGATGCGATATTTTTAATAAGTTCAAGCCGTTCTGCCCAGCTGTCACTGTGAGGAACTTTTTCCCAGAGCCGGGGTGTCCACCCCTGAGTTGTCCTTAAATTCACCGCAAAGATCTCATTGAGCCGCTCTTGAGGAGAAATAACATCTCTTTCAGGGGCTTCACCTTTGAGCCACGCTTCAAGAGAAGCGGTGCAGCTCCAGCGGTCAACGCCGTCAAATCCGCACGCCGCAGGACCGCTCCCTGTGAGCAATCCCCCCCGCCAGACGTTGACATTGTGGCGGCACTCGGCTCCTTTGAATGCGAAGTTGGAGATCTCATAGCGTTCCACACCTCTTCCAGCCAGAAACTCAACGATGCGGGGCATAAGTTCTGCCGCATGGTCGTCATCTTCCGGAAGTTTCAAAGCGGCATTTTCCTCAGCGGTAAGCGCATAACAGGAGATGTGGTCAACGCCGGAGCGGAGAGCCCGTTCCGCCCCCTCGAAAAAACCCTCATCGCTCTGCCCCGGCAGGGCAAAGATCAAATCCATGTTCCAGTGGGGGAAGCGTGCTTTCCGAACAAGTTCCACAGCCCGTTCCAGAGCCGCCTGGGGGCATCTGCGCCCGATATTTTTTCTGACAGCGGGGTCGAAACTCTGGACCCCCATGCTGAGCCGGGTGATATGCTCCCGCAGAATGGCGACTTTCTCATCGGTGAGGGACTCCGGGTTGGCTTCGCATGAAATTTCCGCATCCTCCTCAAACTGGAGCCGGCTCTTCAAAAAAAGGAAGAACCTTTCCAGCTGTTTTTCAGAAAGGAATGTGGGCGTCCCGCCCCCGATGTAAAGGGTTTCGGCACGCCCGCAGGGGGTGAAAGAGCGTTCCAGATGTTCCAGATAGGCATCAACGAGCTTTTCCCCTGCCTGAGGCAGAGAGTAAAAGGCGCAGTAACCGCACTTGGAAGCGCAGAATGGAACGTGGAAATAGTAATTCATCAGAAGGGGAACGCATCATCCGCCGCAGCTTTGGGTGCAGGTGCAGGCGCAGGGGTTGATTTCTTTTGTTTTCCGGCTTCAAAGCGTTCCGGATCAACGGTCATGGATTGTCGTGCCACGCCGCTGACTTCGACAGCACGCAAGGGGCGCACAGGACAGATGAATTCACATCCGCCGCATCCGATACAGAGTTCCGGCGTCACCCGGGGAATGGTGAGACCGTCTTTGTAGTCCACCATATCCAAAGCACCGGTGGGGCAGTGTTCAGCGCAGGCACCGCAGGCTTCGCCGTCGGTGACCACCACGCAGCGTTCACGGAAATAGGTGACCATGCCCACACGCCACCTCTTTTTCTCGGCAAGGGTGAGAGGCTTCAAAGCCCCGGCAGGACAGATGGAACTGCACTTGTTGCAGTTGTAATCGCAAAAACCTTTTTCAGGGAGCAGCCGGGGTTGTCCGATACCGGCAATGCCGTATTCCAGTCCGGCGGGGGCCAGGACCTTGCCGGTGCAGTTGGCGATACAGAGCTGACAGCCGGTGCATTTCCAATTGAAATCCACGATATTCCCCGCACCGGGAGGGGCGCAGGGGAGTTCACCCGGAGGGGAATCCAGCAGATTTTTCCCGACAGCCGCGGCGACACCTGCGGCGGCGATACCGCCCAGCAGGAGCCGTCTTTTGCCGTCCGGAGTTTCGGTGCGCTCTTTATCAGGCAGGAAGGTGTCGGCAGCGGTCAAGCCGGAAAAACGGCACACCGCCTCACAATTGCCGCAGACCACACATCTTTCATTGTCGATGATACCTTTTTCAACGTCGATACATCCGGCTTTGCACACCTTTTCGCATCCTTTGCAGCGGACGCACTTATCGCTGAACCTGAGCCGTTTTTTCGATATACATGAAAAAAGCCCCAGCAGAAATCCTGCCGGACACAGGGTGTTGCAGAAAAGCCGTTCTTTGAAAAAAGCTGCTCCTGCGATCAGAACCATGATCACAGCCGACGCAACCGCCACTCCGGGAACCACCGGCGTGATCTCGGAGTAGTCCCAAAGCCCCGTCACATTGCCGAGGTACTGGAAAAAGGCTCTCAAATAAGTGTTGAAAAATCTTCCTGTTGCAGAAAAGGGTTCAAAGAATCCTGCAAAACTGCCGAATCCGCCGACAAACAGGGCGAGAAGAAAACACCCCGCCCCGTAACGCAGAAAGCGGCGGGGAGGCTCAGGCGAACACTTTTTCCTGAAAAGTTTCCGCCCCAGAAATCCCGTCACATCCTGAATATATCCCAGAGGGCAGCCGAAAGAACAGAAAACCCTTCCCCTCACAAGGGCGAGGATGATCCAGAATATCGCCACAAGAGAACCTGCGGCAAAAGCCGGGAAGAACTCAACGCCGCACACCTTTGCCGCCGCTTCACACACACCCGAAAAGGCGGCACAGACCGCAAGAAACATCAGCGTTGAGATGATGATCCTGAAAATCCTGATTTTTTTCACGGCTCAGCTTTTCCTTTTGGAAGTGACGATTCTCTTGATCTTGAGTTTTTTCAGATCCCTTTCCCCCAGTTGGAGTTCAGCGGCTTTTTCAAGATAGTTGCGGTTTGGGGGCATGGTAACGCCCAGCATTTTCACCGCCGCCGTATCAATGGCAAGGATATCCCGTGAAGCCAGAAGCGAATCCATCCTCACCCGGCGGCTCCGGGCGGAACGCCCTGTGGGGCCTCCGTGGGTCATGACCAGAGAAGCATCCACCACGTTGAGGTCGGGCTTGCGGATGAGAACAGAGTCAGCAATGGTCTGTTCCAGTTTGTTTTTGTGCATCCAGCGGCGGTCCCAGACGACACCCATGTAGTTTTTCATGGCGCAGGTCATGGTGGCTCCCCCGTGGTTCTTGAGAACAGGGACATTGATGACCACATCGGCGTCAAGAAGTGCGGGGTGGACCAGAGCTTTTTTCATCACTTTCGCCCCGGGGATCTCCACTTCACGGTAGACACTTTTGTCGTTGCCCGTGACCATGACGCCGCCCGCCTTTTCCACGGCATCCCGGATCCCGCTGCGCTTGTAGCATGAGACCCAGTCCGCATCGCAGGTGTGATCAAAGACGATGACTTTGGCGGCACCTGCTTCCAGAGCGCGTTTCACGATCCTGCCCACCAGTTCGGGATTGGTATCAGCCCCCTCTTCGGGAAGCGAGTTCCAGCCGATATTGGGTTTGACGACCACTTTCTGTCCCTTGCGGACAAAAGCGCCCATGCCCCCCAGTTCGGCGATGGCAAGGTCGAACATATCTCCGGGGCTCCCCCCTCTGACGGCGGCAAGGTCACATTTTTCATCCTTTTTAACAGCGGCGCCCAGGGGAATGCGTTTCAGCAGACCTGCGGCAAGGGCAGTAAAAGCGACACCTTTCAAAAAATCACGACGCAGCATTTCATAATTCTCCTCTTTTTCCCCCTGCTCCTCACAGGGGACACAAAAAAGCCAGGAACAGAAAATTCCTGGCGAACTCATCAATCAAGTGATTCGATATATTCCTGATAGGCTTCTTCATCCATCAAGTCATCCAGATCCGCCGGATCGAAATCGGTCATCTTGCAGATCCAGCCCTTATCTTCGGGAGACTCATTGATCAGATCAGGAGCATCAGCCAAAGCATCATTGACAGCGCAGATGGTTCCGCTGATAGGGGAGTAGATATCACAAGAACTTTTCTCTGATTCGATTTCACCCAATCTGTCGCCGATATTGAAGCAGTCATCATCTTCGGGGAGCTCCACATAAGCAACTTCCCCCAGCTGTTCGGCGGCATATTCTGAAATTCCTATGGTCGCCTCATCGTCTATGACTTCAACCCATTCATGCTCTTCTGTATAGTACTTCATAGTGCTTCTCTCAAAAAATCTCCTTATATTTCACCGTCTGACAGAAAAAAATCCTGTCAAAAACAGATGTTCTTAATCTAAACTATCACTATTCATTTAAATATCAAGTGCATATATGAAAAAATATGCGTTTTTTTTGAAAAAAAGTCGTTTTCAAGCCATTTCTTTGAAAATATGAGAAAAAAAGCCCGATTTTTTCCCTTTGACCGTTCCTTGAAAAAAAGAGTCCAAAGTGATATATTAGGGAGCATGTCTGCAAAACTCTATTCTGAAACCGGAAGGTCTGACTTTTTATGATGTGGAAAACCCTTTTACGCCCTGCCATGATCTTTGTTCCCCTGGCTCTGGGACTCTTTTTCCCCCAAGCTGCGGAATTGAGTTTTCTCATCCGCTATCTTCTGATGACCATGCTTTTCATGGTTTTCCTGAAACTCGACCTGAAAGATCTCAGATTCCGCCCCTCTCACGCCCTGCTTCTTGCCGTCAATCTTGCCATCGGCATTGCCGCCTATTGGCTCACCGATCTTATCACCGGCAATAAAACTCTTGCCCGGGCGGCATTTTTCACCGGCATCACCCCCACAGCCGCCGCAGCTTCGGTGGTCATGGGATTTCTCAGGGGAAATGTGGGTTACATCATCACCTCATTTATTGTGACCAACGTGGGCATGGCGCTTTTCATGCCCTTTCTTCTGGGGTGGGTCTGCGGGAACACCTCTTTTGAATTCATACTCCGTGTCGCCAACACTCTTGTTTTCCTGCTGCTGATCCCCTGCGGGACAGCATTCCTCGTGCGTAAAGTCCACCCTGCCGCCCGTGAACTGCCCAAAAAATTTGCCACAGCAAGTTTCGGATTGTGGTCCATGTGCCTTTTCATCATCGCCGCTTCCGCCGCCTCATTTTTCCGGGACAACCCTGACATTTCCCCCTGGATCATCCTTGAAACGGTGATGATCTCTCTGCTCATCTGCATTGCAAATTTCGGTATCGGAGCCTTGCTCGAAAGAAAAAGGCTCCGCCGGGAATCCAGCCAGAGTCTGGGGCAGAAGAACACCACGCTCACCATCTATCTGGCTCTGGTCTACGCAGGTCCCCTTGCCGCCATGGGAGTCATCAGCTATGTTTTATGGCACAACAGCTACAATGCCATCCAGCTCTTTCGCATAGACCGCCAAAAACAGAAAAAACTCAAAAAGCTCCGTCAGGAGTAACAACACAACTTTTCCAGCCACAAAAAAAGGGTGTTGCAAAACATCAGTTACCGATAATGTCTGGTCCACAGACCGGAACAACCGTTACCCCCGTGTTCAACGCCATGGTTTTTTTTATACCCTCGAGCCGGTTGACAGTCTGCGGGCGTTTTCGTTGTTTTGACACAGCCCGCTTGTATTGACCAGTGGCAGAAGTGCCCGCTAACTGAAACAAATATAAACAGTGGTCGAAGCCGTGAGCTGGCGAAGGTGCTTCGCACCGAGCGCGCAAGGTTGGAGCGGAATAAGCCCCTGCGGTATCCCGCGGGGGTCGCCCCGAGTCATGTCGGGGCGAATGGAGTGAAACCTGAGCATCTAAGCCCCCCTGAGATCAGCCGCAGGCTGTCGACGGGGGGCGCTGTAATTGAGATGAAGCCTTGTACCACAGTGGTCGAAGCCCCAAACCTCCCCA
>JAZONY010000071.1:0-11710 GCA_045654705.1 Victivallaceae bacterium | reverse complement strand
GATCGATATTGAGAAAGAGAGGGTTTTTCTGACCGGATCAGACTCCCCCGGCGTTTCTGTTGAGCGCAGTGAATTTGAATCGGGGACTTTCAAAGCGGTCATCACCTTTCTTGAACGCTTCTGCGACAGCTGCTTTTTCGCCCCTGCCTCACGGAAAGAATATATTGCAAAGCAGCAAAAGATCACGCTCCCCGATCACTTTTCATACCGCAGAAAACCTGTCATCCAATATTGCATGAGCCGTTCCAAACAAGTTGAATACGACCTTGCCACCAACGCTTTTTATGCAGGGAGTTTTTACAACAGTTTCGGCGGACACAGCTATCCTCAGGCGGTCCCTGCGAAAAAATATCTGAAAACTCATTCCGAATACTTTGCCCTCAACAAAGGGAAACGCACCCCCACCCGTTTCAACCACCTTTGTATTTCCAACAAAGATGTGCAGGAACTGATCTACAAAAATCTTCTGGCTCAGGCGGATTCAGGTTACGGCATGGTCCAGCTCGGTCAGACCGATGCTTTCACCGCCTGCCACTGTACGCCCTGCGCCCGGCTTTACGGTATCGTCCCCAAAGGCAAACCCGGCGAAAAGGGATACAACACCGATCCGGCATGGAAAGAAAAGCTCTGGATCATGCACCGCCGCATGGCTGAACGGTTCCTCAAAGACCGTCCCGGCAAACAGATCGCCATCATGGCATACGGTCCCACGCTGCTGCCTCCTGAAACATTCAAAGAGTTCCCCCGCAACACCTGGATCGAACTTGCCCCCTTCAACAGTGAAACCATCCGGAAATGGCAGGGGTACAAGGTCAAAGCCTTTTCAGCCTACCTTTATCTCTGGGGGACCTACAATGCTGAGGGGTACACCCCCAATCAATCTTTCAAAGCCCTCAAAGAGGAAACCGCCAACTACCGCAAACATAACATCAGAGGTCTCTACCGCTGCGGTTTCGGCGAACTCCCCGGACTTGCGGGGCCTGCCTACTACATCTGGGGCAAACTTCTGGATGATCCGGCAGGAGACACCAATGCCATGCTGAAACAGTATTGCCGCTTCGCCTTTCCGGCTGCGGCGGCGGAAATGGAAGCGTTCTACAAACTTCTTGACAGCCGTCTTGCATTGCAGCTCAGTGACCTTCCCGCCGAAGATTGGAACAGCATCGAACTTCTGACCGGCAAAGACAGAAGCTGGAAACCTTTTGAACTCCACAAGATGCGCTATCCCCGACAGGTTCTTGCCGAACTGGAACAAATCCTGAAAAAAGCGGAGCAGAAAGATAAAACTCTCCGGATGAAAGCTCTGCGTACAGAGTTCGACTACCTCTGTTATACAGCAGAAGCGGCGCAAGCCATGTTGAAGTTCCGCAAAAACACCACCGACGCCAACTGGGAGACCGCCCTCGACAAACTCGAAAAACGCGAAAAATTCATCAAATCCCTCTCTTTCAGAAAAGACGGACTTCTCTACATGCACGGTCAATATCTTTTCGGAAGGACCGATCTCCCCAAATTGATGATGGGGGGCAGACTTTCAGCCACTCTCTATGCCCCCTTCAACTGGGGTGCGGGGAAACTGCGTAAGTACAACATCAAGATCTCAGGCAGATCCATCAAAGCCGATGCCCCTGAGTGGCAATACCTTGTTCCCCACCACCGCTGGGTGGATGTGGATGAAAAACTCCGTCCCACGGCGGTCCGGTTCCGTTGCGAAAACGCTCCCGGCGGCGTGAAATTCATCTTTGTCATTTCAAACGTGAAAAAGGAGCTGCGCAAACAATATTATGCCAGAGTCTATCTCGGCCCTGAAAAGAAAAAACTTCAATGGTTCCCCGCCCGTTTCAACAACCGGGGCAGTTCCCGCTACAAACTCGTTCTGACCAACGAAGAAAACGGCAACAGCGGAGCCAAATACACGGCAGTTCCCGGAGCAGCAGGCAAAACGGTTTCCCCTGCCCCCGGGGTAAAACTTGCCCCTGATGAGATTTCCATGGAGCTTTTCCTGCCCTTCTCACTCTGGGAGAAAGCTCCGGCAAAAGGCGAAAGCTGGCTGCTCAATGTCACAGGCGGGATCCGGAACTGTGATCTGGTCTGGGAGTTCAACATGGATCAAACTCAATACCGTCACACCACCATCAATAACGGAAAACTTATTTTCTGAAGTCAAACACTTAAGGAATTGAAAAATGACAAAAAAAATCTTATTCGTTCTTGCGGCAATCCTTTGCTGCACATTTCTCAGCGGCGCAGAAACGCTGAAAAAAAAGGTGCTTATCGTCATGCTGGACGGACTCCGTGCTGATGCGGTGGACACCTTCAAGCCCCCTGTCCTCACCAAACTGATGAAAGGTCAGTGGAACCCCAATTACAAAGGAGCATGGACCTACTGCTGCCGGACCATTCCCGATGCCCCCGCCCACAGCGCCCCCAACCATGCCGCCATCGCAACCGGCGTCACCGCCGCCAAGCACAAAGTCACCCGCAACGGAACCACCAAAAACGGCAACTGGAAAGAGTGGTCCTCATGGCTCCACCGCCTGAAAAAAGCTCAGCCCGATAAAAAAGTCCTTTTCATCCACGCCTGGAGCGAAAGCGGACTCATCGACCCCACTCCCCTTGTTCCCCGTCTCAGCAAAAGCGACTGGGGCAACTCCACGGCCTACCCCAAGATGATCACCGAAAAAGAGTGTCCCGATGCCATCATGTACTACATCAACTCCCCTGACGGCGGCGGACACGGAACGGGATTCTACCCCTACGGCGACAACTACTCCCAGACGATCCAGGTGGGAGACCGCTATCTCGGGCAGATGCTTGATCTGATTTCCAAACGCCCCTCCTTTGCCAAAGAGGACTGGCTCATCCTGATCACTGCCGACCACGGCGGTTACGCTCTGGGCCACGGTCAGCCCGGCGGACACTCCGACACGGTTCCCCTGGTGGTCGTGGGGCGCAATACCCTCAACGGAAAACTTGCCGGGACTCCCAGTGTCACCGACCTCCCCGTGACCGCCCTTGAATTCATGGGCGTTGACACCTCAAAAATGAACCTTGACGGCAAGGTCATCAAAAATGAACTTTCCAAAGAAAAAGCAGCCCAAACACCCTTTGAAGGTCTTGCTTCCTACATGATCTTCTCACGCCGTCCCATTCCTTACGACCGGGCGAAAGCCGGTGTCAAATGCACCAGAACCGGTACCGGCGTTTCCTCCGCCAGCCGCCGTTTCATGCTTTTCAACAACACGCTGCAGTGCCTTGACCTCAAAACCAAAGATGGAAAATTTGCCCCTCAGGGGATGACTTTTACCGGCATGGAAAAAATCAAGATGGCAGAAAACCGTTGTTTCACCCTGACATTCTGGGTCCGTCTGCCTGCAAAACAGCCCGGCGACTCAGTGATCATCGGCAACAAGCTCCAGAGCGAAGATGACAAGACCGGATTCTATATTTCCGCCGCCCGCAAGACCTTCAACGGCGCCAAAGGTCCCGGCGTGGTGCTGAACTTCAAAGAGTCCAAGGGCAAAAAGAGCTTCGCCATGGGAACCTATGATATCGATCCCGGACACTGGAACTTCTACGCCGTCACCGTCACTCCGGACAATGCCCTTTACTTCTATCAGGGCCGCCGGGACGGCTACCTCTACTGGTTCATCGAAAGATGCGACGGAACCGTCAACAACGGTCAGCCCTGGTATATTTCCCAGCCTGCCAAGGGGTTCAACAAAGCCAACCTCGATGCTGAAATCGACGATATGGCGGTGTGGAACAGAGGGCTTACCCACGATGAGATCCGTAAGATTTATGAAGCCGGCCGCAATGGTTACTCCATTGACGATCTCCGCTGAATTTTCACAGAAAGAAGAAAGAGTGCTGTTATGATCAAACACGTTATTCTCTGGAAACTTAAAGAAGGTTTTTCCGCCGCAGAAAAAGAGACCATCAAAGCCGGTATCAAAGAGGGACTTGAATCCCTCAAGGGGGTCATCCCCGGTTTGGAAGAGATCGTGGTCCAAACCCGCGGACTTGCAAGCTCCAACGCAGATTTGATGCTGGATTCGACCTTTACCGACGAAGAGGCGCTGAAAAATTATGCCATCCACAGCGCCCATGTGGAAGTGGCAAACAGCAAGGTGCGCCCCTTTACGGAAGTGCGTCTCTGCCTCGATTTTGAAGCATAATCAAAATAAATCATAAATAATGAGCGTGCAAATCCCTTTTTAAGGGGTCTGCACGCCTTGATTTTTTATTTTTGCGTGCTATATTAAGCATAAGTGCATCCAAGAAAGTACAGGTATTTTCGCCTGAAAGTTCCGGAAAGGGCTTCAGGTATGATCGCAGGAAAAAAATGAGACTGGATTTAACAAAGATCAGTGTCACAACATGGCTTATCCCGGCAGGGATATTCCTTTATACGGCATCTCTCTGGCAGCGGCCGCTTTTCATTTCCGAATTTGCAGCCAACAGCGGAGCTGTCGATGCTTTGTGCGGCGACACATCCGCAAGTGCTTTTTCCACAATGATTTCTTTTGTATTGAACTTATTGGGGACAACGCCTTTCGGCTTCCGGTTGCCTTGTGCGCTCTTTGCGCTCGCGGCGGGGGGGATCCTTTTTCTTGCGGGGCGCAAAAGCTGTTTTGAACGCCTTTCGACAGCAGCTGCGCTGATTTTTCTGCTGACCCCCGCCATATTCCTGAGCGGCACGACGGCAATTCCTTACATGGCGGCAGGTGCGCCGCTTATCATCTGTTTTTACCTGCTTTACCTCATGTCAGAAAGTTGTAACTGGAAAAGCACTCTTCTTTGGGGGGTTCTCAGTGCAGCAGCTCTTTTGGGAACTCAATGGCTTTTGCAATCACCTTTCTTTGTGCTTTTCATTCTTGCAATCTGGAGCGTATACAGTGTTTTGAGTGTGGCACTCAAACTTGCTTCCCCCCGTGTTTTTCTTCCTGTGATATGCGTGATCCCCGCCCTTTGTCTCTGCTGTAATTGTTCCAGTTCCGGGTCAGAATTTTTCCATATCCCCCGGTTCAGCGATCTCCGGAACCTTGCCGCCTGGGTGGTGGCAGGGAGTTTTCCCTGGAGCCTTTTCGCTGTGGCAGCGGTGAGAAACTTCAAAGAAAGGTTCTGCCGCCTCTGCCGGGACCGCTTCGCCTTTGCCTCTCTGGTGCTGGCTCTCTTTTCGCTGGGTCTCTCCCTTTTCACCCTTGCGCCCGAAGCCTTTTTCATTTCCGGTCTCGCCGGAAGTGCCGTACTTCTGGGTGCAGGTATGATCATGGAGCATGAGGAAAACGGCTTTACCTCCTCAAAAATCATCCTCTACCTTCTTGCCGTCATCTTTTTCCTCGCAGCACTTCTGATTGCTGTTTACGGCTTGCTGGGGCTTCACACTCAGCTTCTCAAGGCTTCATGGAAACTTTTCACCTCAAAAGATGCCCTTGCCCTGACCGCCATCGTCCCTGCCGTTGCTGGAGTCTGGTGTATCACCGGCGCCACAGAAAAAATCAGCAAAGAGCGCAAATTTCTCTCACTCTGCGCGGGGATCGCGTTCCTTCTTCTGGCATTTCACGGACTTGTCCCCCTGAAAGTCATTGAACACAATGCCCCTGCCAACTTTCTGCAGAAGGTTGTCCTGCCCCGGACGGGTACAAAGGTGGATTTTTACGGTGACGACACCATGACCGCCCCTTTGAAAAGCGTTTTCAAAGATACTGAGATCTTTACCCTTAAAGACCTTACAAATATAAAATCCCGGATCAAAAATGGTGAAAGATTCTGCGTCATCACGGTCCGCCGTGCCCTCAGCAACAATCTGCCTTTCCCCAAAACGACACTTCGTTCCGGCAAGTTTTATGCCGTATTTTATAATATTGATTTCCCCGAAATGCGAGTGAGGAAACCATGAAGAAAAACAGTTGGATCCCGGTACTGTTTCTGACAGCGTGTTATCTGCTGCCTCTCATATTCCGCCCCCTGTTCTCACCGGAGGAGTTCCGTTATGCAGAACTCGCCCGTGAGATGCTGGTGCGGGGGGATTTGATCACCCCGAAACTTCTCGACATGCGTTACTTTGAAGCAATGCCCATGAGCTGCTGGATCACGGCGGGGAGTTTCAAACTTTTCGGACAAAACGCTTTTGCTTTGCGCCTGATTCCCCTTTTGGGGAGTTTGGGCTGTGCCTTTCTGCTGTGGCTCTGGTGCCGCAAGCGGCAATTTTCTTCCGAAACAGGTTTGACCGCCGCCCTGCTCTATCTGGGGGGCAGCATGACCTGGTTCCTCGGAACTTTTGCGGTTCCTGATGCCCTTTTTGCCATGTGGATCACCGCTGTCACGGTCTCTTTCGCCATCGCTCTGGAAAGCGGCAAACTCCAGGAGAAACTCTTCTTCCTTGCCGCTGCCGGAATCGCTCTGGGATGCGGATTCCTCACTAAAGGCGTGGCGGCTTTTGCCCTTACACTGCTCCCCCTCATCGTCTACCTGCTCTGGCAGAAACGGTGGAAAGAGTTGCTGTTCTGCCCTTGGCTCACCCTGCTTCCCGCTCTGGCTGTTATCGCCCCCTGGGCAATGGCGATCCACAAAGCTGAGCCTGATTTCTGGCATCACTTCGGTCTCATCGAACTTTCACAGCGGGGCGCCGCTCTTGTGTCGGGGGCCAACGCCGCCACATTCTGGCTGCTGCTGCCTTTCTTTTTCATCGGACTTTTCCCGGCGGCATTCCCGGTACTTTCAGCCATGCCCCACATGCGCAAAAACAGTTGGAGCGACATCCGGAACGCTCCGGAAGGACGGTTTGCTTTTGTTTCCCTTTTGCTCTCTCTGGTGGTGCTTACCGTTTTTTACGGCAATCAGCCAAGCTGCGTGCTGCCCTGCTTCGCCCCTGCCGCCATGCTGGGCGCGCTGATCATGGAAAAAACCGATACAGAACGCACCCCCGCAGCATTGCGCCGCCTGACAACGGTGAGTTCCGTCCTCTTCATCATCATCGGCTCTTTTCTCCTCCTTGCGGAGCTTTTCTATCTGCTCTGGGGCACAGGCTTTGTTCCCGTTCTGCCCCTGAAAATCGCTGTCTGGACCCCCTTCCTGACCACTGCGGCGCTGGGCATGATTATTTCCGGAACAATCTTTTTCATCTACCGCAGGGCGAAACTGCCTGAGCCGGGTTCCTATTTCCTCCTTTACGGTGTCGTCATGTTGATATGTGTCTGGTTCCTGCCGGGCTTCACCGCATATTACAGGATGCCTGAGTATGAACTGCTGGAAATCGCAAGTCAGCTTTCTGCGGAAAAAGTGGACCGTCCCCGGATTATCACCTACCCCAAACTCATGTACTCTGCGGCATGGTGTTTCAAAGACAGTTCCGTTCAGCTCATCAACTCCCCCGGAGAAATGGAGTACGGCCACAAAAACGCCGTCGCCCGGGGCGAAAGACCTCTGGTGTTGAATTACAATGATGTCAAACAGAAACTGGATGATCCCAAACGCAAAGAGGGGATCCTCATTATTCTGCTGAAAGAACATATTGAGCATTTCAATCAGCATCTCCCTGCGGGGAAACAATTCACAACTGCGGGAGACATCTGCGCCTTCCACTATCCCGCTCAACAGGAAGGCAAAGAAAAACAATGAGTTCACTTTTCTGGAAATTTCTGCGCCATCCTCTTCAGGTGGGGGCATGCTGCCCCTCCTCACCGGCACTCTGCCGTGAGATCACCTCTGCCATCGGCATTGAAAACGCCGCTTTGGTGGTTGAGCTGGGACCGGGGACTGGGGTTATCACCACAGAGATCTGCCGCAAACTCAAAAAAGGCAGCACCCTTGCCGCAGTGGAGCTGGACGATCATCTGGCGACGGCACTGGAAAGCAAATTTGACAATATAACCGTTTTCCGCGGATGCGCTTCCCAATTGGCAGAAATGCTCAACTCCCGGGCACTCCCCAAGGCGGATGTGGTCATTTCAGGGCTGCCCTTTGCCATATTCCCCGATGAACTTCAGGAAAAGATCCTGTCAGGAGTCATGAAAAGTCTGGTCCCCGGGGGGACCTTTACGACCTTTGCCTATCTTCAGGGAGTGATTTTACCTGCGGGCGTCCGGTTCCGCAAAAAACTTGAGGAACAGTTTCCGGAAGTCACCACAAGTCAGATCATCTGGAACAACATGCCCCCGGCATTCATTTACCGCTGCCGCAAATTTTGAGGAAAAAATGTGTATTGAAATCAAAATCAAGATGAAAGAGGGAAGTGAAGATCTCTTCCCCGCCAAGGCGCACCCCGGCGATGCCGCCTGGGATCTGCGTGCAGCTGCGGGATTGGAGCTGCCCGTGGGCAGAAGCACCCTTGTTCCAACGGGAGTTTTTATCGAACTGCCCGAAAATTACGAAGCGCAGATCCGCCCCAGAAGCGGTCTTGCCCTGAAACACGATCTCATGCTGACCAACTCCCCCGGCACCGTAGATTCAGGTTACAGGGGCGAAGTCGGCGTCATCATGTACAACGGAGGCACTGCCCCCTATAAAATCGAAAGGGGCGACAGGATCGCCCAGATGGTGATTTGCAAGCTCCCCGAAGTGGTTCTTGTGTTGAGCGATTCATTGAACAGCTCCGACCGTGGCGAGGGAGGATTCGGCAGTTCCGGAAAAAATTGAATATCACAATTGCGCGGCTGGCGAAATTGGCAGACGCAACGGGTTTAGGTCCCGTCGCCCCAAAGCGTGTGGGTTCGAGTCCCACGCCGCGCACCATTTTATTTTGCGCAAAGACTTGAAAGACAACAAGGTTTAATGAAACACCTCCGCAAAAGAAGGTGTGTGTAGTATTGTATGTAACCTTAACAGCTGCTTTTGCTCCAGCTGCGGCCGCCGAAGAGGCGGACGGCGCAATAGGCGGCGTTTGCCCGGAAGAGGGAAGTGCCGTCTTGGATCAGGAGATCACGGAAGAGGTCGTCGGCGTCTTTTCTGGTCCAGCCGGAGGGGGGGTGACGGTAGATGTAGTCGTGAATCACGGCGGCACGCAAAGCAGAGGGGTCTCCCGGGGGGAAGACAAGCCGCCAGAAGAAGCGGGGCACACTGGCTCCGTCACTGGGGAACCCTGCCGGGATCGTCAGATCTCCGTAAGTCAAAGGCTCAAGGAGCGTGTAGACGTTCCCCTGTTTATCTTCTCGGTGGACTGATACCTTGATCATAATTCCTCCCGGTCGGCAAGCCAGATGTGGCGGAACTGCTGGAGCTGCTGCTCCTCAAATTCCCAGTTGTGATCGGGCGCACGATAGGTGTCGCGCTTGGCTCCGCTGCCGAAGTTCACCAGCACGATCTCCCGGTCGGAGTGGTGTTCAGTGAGGTACATCGCCACGATGTAGCCGGTGGTCATGCTGCGGTGATCTCCTGGACCGGGCGGGTAGTCCCAGTTATACTCAGCTTTCAGCCGCTCACGGAACTCAAGGGGGATATCCTTGTTGACGTATCGGTTTTCGCAGAAGTCGAGCTCTGGACCGAAATTCTTGAGGTTCCTGTTGCGATGGTAACAGACTTTGCGGCGGACATGATTGTTGCGGTAGAACTCAGCGGAGACTGCCGAATTGAGGAAGACGAGGATATCGTCCGCCCGGGTGACAAGTTTCCGGTTGATGTTATATCGGACATTCGAGAAAATGACCACTCGCGGCGGTCCTTCTTCCTCCTCACTCACGGCAGCGCGCTGCGTGATCACGGCGGGGATGTTGAAAAATCCTGGAGAAAGTGAAAATTTCATTGCCGCTCCTGCAGGATCTTCACAAGGTTCTGTTTCACCTCTTCAGGAGTGATCAAAGTCATGCACTTGCCGGTCGGAATGGTATCTCCCGGGCACTGTACCGGATCTGCGCAGCACTTCTCCCCTGTGAAGTGGTTCCGGTGACAGCCGCCCTTTTGGCAGCACTCAAGCTGCCCGCAGCTCGAAAGGACGACGCCCCCGGGGTAATTCACCAGACTGGCGGGCTCCCTGCCCCCTGCCAGACTGATGAAGGGCGTACCGAAGGCGGCGGCAAGGTGGATGACTCCAGAGGGGGGAGAGATCACGCAGGCAGCGTCTCTCACCAGACGGGCGAGATCCTGAATGCTGGTCTTGTCGATCATGTTGATCGCTCCCGGAAGCGGGGTCGCGTGGTTCCGCTTCTGCCCGAACTGGACGAAAGTCAGATCGGGGCAGCTGTCGAGAAGCTGCAGCCAATAGCTCCGTGCCCATTTCTTTGTCTCTGCGCTCCCCTGCCAGCCGGTGTTGATCAAAACATAAGGCTTATCGATGAGCCGCTCACTGGGAAGTTCCATATAGACCTTCGGGATCCTGGTGACGACAGGGATCTCGACGCCTGTGTCATGGCTCACCCGGGCGGTGACGCCCTCGATGATGTGGGGCGTATCATTTTCCCAGTTGTACAAGTTCCGCTGCCGGACGATCAGATCGGCGTTCTCCCTTGTGATCGACCGGTCAATGTGGGGGCAATTCTCCCAGAGCACCTTGTGGGTAGTCTCCACGTTGACCAGGAATTTTCCGGAGTTGACAATGTTCTCGATGACGGCGGAGCCATAGACATTGTCGCCCAGCCATCCGGAGAGCTCGTAATAGAGCCGCTTCTTGCCGTCGCCGCTGCTGGTCACTTTCTCGGTGGTGTAGAGATGTTTGAATTTCTTGAGCTGTTCTGCCTCATACTTCCAGTTGTGCCATGGGCACCGGTAAGTGCTGCACTTGACATCGTAGCCGAAGTTGACCAGAACGACCTCCCGGTCAGGATAGAGGTGTTCCATGTACTTTACGACCATAAAACCGGTGGTGGCACAGCGGGTCTTGCCGGGCTCGATATAGTAGTCCCAGTCGTACTCTTTTTTGATGGAGTCAAGGAACTCTTTGGGGATCCCGCCCTCCCCGTAAACCAACCGATCATCAAGGAACTCGACGGGGGAGCCGTATTCCTCTTTGTCGCTTCGGCGGTAAAGGATCTTGGCATCTGCAGCGGTCTCCTTGTAATAGGCTGCAGGCACGGCTTTGTTGATGAAGACAAGGACATCATCCGGGCGTGTCTGCAGTCGGGCATCCTCAGAGGAGCGCACGTTGCTGAAGACCAGCACCCGCTTTTTCCGGCGGGGGTGGAACGCTGCATATTCCTTCTTCATGGTCTCAAGCGCCGAAGTGAAGGTCGGGCGCATCTCGTGCCCCTCGGGCAACAGCTGAAGGATGCGGCGGAGATAAGATATGACATTCAACATAACAAATCCTTTCAATAAATAAATTCAACCAATCGGCACATATCGCCCTCGGGTGGCAACTCGAAGCACCAGCCGCCGTCATAAGGATAAATCGTCCAGAACTCGCCAGTGTCAGGGTCAAGCTGGATCAGAATATGCTCTGGCCAGTCGTTGACGGTGATATAATAGCAGTCCCACGGGGTATTGGAGTTATAGTACTCGTCGAACTCTTTATCGTAGATGGCATCATACTCAGCCATAAGTACCCACTCGCCCGGCAGCTCGTATTCCTCGCCTGTTTCCTCATCCCAGAACCAGTCGGATTCATAGAGATATTCCTGGATGTGGATATACTCGGGGAAGCGGTAGATGCCGCCCCGCGAACTGCCCAGACGTGAACTGGGCTCATCGGGGGAGCTGGGCTCATCGGGGGAGCTGGGCTCGGAAGCCTCGGAGCTGGGAGCAGAAGGTTCGGAACTCAATTCGGAAGGTTCGGAAC
>JAZONY010000070.1:0-3799 GCA_045654705.1 Victivallaceae bacterium | reverse complement strand
AAAAAGGTTTTCCGGCTTCGTAATACTACGCCGTGACAAGGGGAAAAGGGGATGACCTCAGTTTTCGGTTCTCGCAGCTAGAAGCAGCTGCGAGTTACTCCGAAGCCGACGTTCGGCCTTTTCCACCGCCCCAACTCCCTCAACCTCTTTTATCGACCTTTGTCGGGAACAGCGCCTTCTTTTTCTGACGGAGGATAAAAAGTGTTTATATCCGTCTGCAATGGGCGGGATGGTGAAGTTTGACGATTTCCCCTTTGACACATTCGACTTCAATGACGCCGCCGGGAACCGGGATCACCGCTGAAACGGTGGCATCCGGCAGGGGGGAAAGTGAAAACTCTTCCCAACCGTCTTTTTCGATCTTGAGTTGCAGCAGGATCTCAGGCAGCAGAAAGAGAGGTCCGGAGCTCCAGGCGTGGCAGAGGCTTTTGCCGAAAGGACGGGTGTAAAAGGTCAGATGTTCATTGCCTTTCTGCGCCGGGTCAAAGCCCTCCCAGAAAGTTGTCGCTCCTTCGTTGAGCATACCGCCCCAGATGGTGCGGACCTTGTCAAGTGCGGCGCCGTTTCTGCCGCAGCGGGCGAGGGCGAGAGCTTCAAAGACCGACATGTAGGGTGTGCCGACAGGGGGGAGCAAATCCCCTTCAAGGGCATCGGCAATACGATTTTTCGTTTCATCGTCAGCGAGATTTGCGATGACGGCGAACATATTGGCGTGGCGTGAAAACTCTTTTGCCCCGGGGGCAGCGGCAAAAAGTCCTCTTTCACGGTCAAAGCAGAGGGATTTTACCGCTTCTTCCGCCTGGACAGCGGCTTCAAGGAGCCGGGCGGCTTTTGATGTGTCATCCATGCGCTGCGCCAGTGCCGCCCCGGCACGGAGTGCCATGATGAAAAGCATTTGCAGAGCCGTTTCCTTTTTGCCCTCCACCCAGTCGATGAAAAGCCATTCCTTTTGAGGATCGTTTTCCATCATGCCGTTTTCCCGGCGGTGTTCCAGCAGAAAATCAAGGGTTTCCGCAAGGCGGGGATATTCCTGTTTGAGAAAATCCTTATCCCCGGAATAGTTCTGGTAGAGGTCGTGACTGACCAGATGCCACAAGGTGTAGTCCACAATGGTATTGATGTGGGCGGTTTTTACGCTGACCGCCCCCAGCACCGACAGGGAGTCCCGGACCATGGTGTTGTCGGCAAAGGAGGAAAAGTTCCCCATGAGTGAAACGGCAAGGTCCCCCGCCCAGGGGAGACGGTCCCGTTTGATGCCGTCGTTGAGAAAGTTCATCATGCAGAGCCTGAGGGTGTAGGCGCTGTGCATCCATATCTTTGTCAGTTCCGGAGCTTCGGGGGCGGAAAAAGCCCCCTTGTAAACAACAGGATGAAAGAGTGCTTTGAAACGGACCTTGGCATGAGGAGCGTTTTCAACACTTAAAAAGCGGAAAGCCAGGGGGACACGGCTTCTGTAAAGACCGGGGGCAATGAGAAGAAGTTCCCGGGTCTGTTCCTCATGGGTGGAAACACGGCTTTCCATTTCAGGGAGACTTTCCCCCACGAAGATCTCCGGGGTTTCACTTTCAGGGACGGCAACTTCAACGTAAGCGAGGATCTCCCTTTGGGCATCCCAGACATTTTCCCTGATCTTCACCCCCTCAAGCTCCACCTGGGGCATGGTGCCGTGGTGAGGCACAAGACCGTCTCTGCGGGCGCAGCGGCTGACGGCGGGAACTTTTTCCTCCCCCTTATGGCAGAACCAGCGGGCGGGTTGCTCCGCAATATACAAGGCAGGGATATCCGAAGTGACATCCTCAACGGTGATCTCAAAGGTGATGACTCCCGCCGAGGGAAAGGTGAAAGAAAGGGTGTCGCCGCAGGAGCTTGAAACAAGCTCCCCTGCGCCCTGCCACTTGAATGAAGCCTGCCCCGTGTGCTTCACACTGAGGGTTTCTCCCTGAGCGAATGAAGCGGAAAAAGCAAGGCTCTGTTCCGGAACTTTGCGGAACTCGGTGTAGCGGACTTTCAGTTTGGCTTCGTTTTTCTCACGGACCATCCGTTCCAGAATAAAGGCCTCATACTCATATTTGCCGTAGAGCCAGAAACCTTTTCCGCCCTCCGTCGGGTCGGGGGGATTTTTTGTTCCGGTGCTGTAAACAGGGTCGATGTTGAAAAGAGAGGATTCAGTGTGGGCTTTGGTATTCATATCAATCAAGTTTCATGTAGTAAGAAATTTTATCCATGTGAGCGGCAAATCCTGCTTTTTCGTAGGCACGGCGGGCGGGTGCGTGGGCGCAGTCGAGACCGGTGCTGACGGTGGCGACGGTCATGCCGGCGGCTTTGAATTTTTCAAGGACGGCGGCATACATTTCCTGCGCCACGCCCCTTTCGGCGGAGTCCGGGTCTTTGGCGTTGTTGCAGATGATGCCGGTTTTTCCCCGCATACCGAAGAAGATGAAGCCTGCGATGTTGCCATCTCTTTCACAGATGAGGATCTCATGGGGAACTTTTTCTGCCTGAGCGCGGATCTCACGCTCCTTGATGCGGAAAGGCTCTTCCGGGTCGGGATAGACCAGAGGATAGAGTTCCGCACCCAGCTGATTTTTGTAGTTGTCAAAAATGGGTTTCCACGCTTTGCGGGCGATCACCAGAAGCGTCGGGAGGTCTTCCGGTTTGAATTCACGGATCATTTGCGCTCTCCTTGAAAAATTGAAATTCACTCCTTAATATATCACTCTGAAATGTAATTTGCAAATCCCGGCTCTTGCAATCCCCGCAGAGAGTGCTATATTAAAGGTCATAACCGGAATTTTTGAACAATAAAGGAGTTTTGATCATGGATTTTACGATCTCTGTTTACGGCGCTCATCTGCTGATTCCCGAAGAAGAGCGGAGCGTTGAAAAAATCATGCGCGCCGCTGCCGGATTGGGATTCGACGGCATCGATCTCGGCTACTACTGGAAAGAAGAGGGCAAAGAAGCTGAAATGGCTGAGGCAAAAAAACTTGCGGAGGAACTTAACTTGAAGCTGACCAATTACATCGTCGGCAACAACTTCGGCAACGCCATCGCCGAAGAGCGGCTCCCCGCTGAGATCGACAAAGTCAAAAAAGCCATTGACGAAGCCGCTTTTTTCGGATGCAGAAATCTCCGTGTCTTTGCCGGCGGCTACAACCTTGAGTGGGAAAAATACGCTCAGCCTATCGCCGATGCCTTTGCTTCATGCGTGGAACACGCAGAGAAAAACAATGTGGTCATGGCTCTTGAAGATCACGGCGCTTTGTGCAAAGATTCAAGCGAACAGCTTTTCTATCTCACCACCGTCGACTCCCCCTTCCTCCGTGCCACAGCCGATATCGGCAACTACCGCACCCCCGGCGGCGAAAACTCTGAATGGGCTGTCACCGCCATCGCTGAATATGCCGCCATGGTCCATGTGAAAGATTATGTGATGATCAACAACAAGTTCACCGCCGTTCCCTCCGGCGACGGCATCATCGAACTTCAGGAAAGTTTCCGGGCATTGAAAAACGCCAACTACAAAGGCACACTCTCTCTGGAATATGAGTGTTCCATCGGCGAAGCACGCCACGGCATCACCACCAGCCTTTCCAACATGCGCCGCCTCTGGGCGCTTGCCTGATAAAGGTCGATAAAAGAGGTTGAGGGAGTTGGGGCGGTGGAAAAGACCGAACGTCGGCTTCGGAGTAACTCGCAGCTGCTTCTAGCTGCGAGAACCGAAAACTGAGGTCATCCCCTTTTCCCCTTGTCACGGCGTAGTATTACGAAGCCGGAAAACCTTTTTCAGCACAACACT
>JAZONY010000069.1:0-15720 GCA_045654705.1 Victivallaceae bacterium | reverse complement strand
CCCCTCGGAACTCTTTTCGGCGTTATGGAGTTTCTGGAGCGTTATGCCGACTGCATGTGGGTCTGGCCCGGCCGATACGGCACGGTGATGCCCCGGAAAAAGGAGTTTACTGCCCATGTGACACGTCAGCGTGAAGAACCTGCGTTCCGCATCCGTCAGCTGGGTGTCGATGCTTCCATGGCGCACTTTTTCCGCTTTGCCATCCGGAACACCTCTGATGAAAGGGCGCAATACAGCCACAATATCAATAAAACCATGCCGCCTGCACTCTGGGAAAAACATCCGGAGTACTTCAACATGCTCAACGGTATCCGGAACAAACCGGTGAAAATGAAGCGTCAGGCGTGTACTTCCAACCCCGAAGTGGTCAAGATCTTCATCAACGGAGCAAAACGTTATTTCAAACGTTTCCCTGAGCGTGAAAGTTTCAGTGTGGCGCAGAGCGACGGCGGACACTTTTGCGAGTGTCCCCAGTGCCGCGCCCTTGATGTCCCCGGAGTCCCCGGCGTGACCGACCGTTACTTTACCTTTGTCAATCAGGTGGCGGAAGCTGTTGGAAAGGAGTTCCCCGGTAAGTTCATTGCCTCTCTCGCTTACGGCGACGGAACCCAGGAGCCCCCAGCCAAAATCTCGCTGCGCCCCAATGTGATCCCCTGTCTGGTGATCCCCAGCATGAGCCACCCCGTGAAAAGCGTTGAAGCATGGGCGGCAAAGGCGAAAAATCTTTACGCCTATTTTCATCTGCACGGCAGGGAGAATCCCAAACTTTACGCCCGTGTTTTCGGTGAATATCTGCGCTTTCTCAGAAAAAATCATGTGGTGGGCATCTGCGGCGAACTCCACCCCGCACTCCCCAAGCTCAACGGCAGCTATGAGATCGACGGTCCCCGCAGCTGGCTCATCGCCAAACTCATCTGGAACCCCGACCGGAATGTCTCTGAACTTCTGAAACGTTTCTGCCGCAGTTTCTACGGTCCCGCTGCCGCCCCTATGCTGCGCTATTACGGAATACTGGAAAAGGCGTGGATGAAACAGAAAAATATCCACGATTTCCGCTGTGATTACGACAATCAGGGCTTCTTTCTCTACACCCCTGAAGAAATGAAAGCGATGGTCCAGTGCATCCTTGAAGCTGAAAAAGCCGCAGGAAATGATAAAGAAGTCAAAGGGAGGCTCCAGGCCCTCAAGAGCCGTCTTTTCCCCAGAGCTTCCTATTACTGTTTCGCAGGACTGAATAATGCCCCCACTCCTGAAAAGGTGGTCAAGGCGATCCGTGAGGCGAAGAAACTCAATCCTGATAATCCCATGCTTTATCTTCCTGCAGATGCGGCTGAAGCTGTTGATGCCGCATTCAGAAAACTCCCCTCCGGTGAAGTTGAAAAGTGGATGAAAGAGACCCCTGAACTTGCTTTCTTTGAAAGAAACGGTGTCCAATATAAGAATCTCTGTCTCAATCCCGGATTTGAGAAAAAAGGAAAATCCAAAAATCCTGCCGGTCCTGACTGGCAGAAGATAGATGCCGCCAACTGGAGCAGCTGGATCGGAACTTATACCCCGGGACGCATATTGCTTTCGGCTTCTGCTGCCCGCAGCGGCAAAAGGGGGCTCCTTTTTGACGGATGCCAGAATGCCTCCGCCAATTATCAGATTCAGGTTTCCCCCGGCGAGCGTTACAAAGTCACAGCTTTTATCAAAGGCAAAGGGGGATTCATCTCTGCAAATTTCAAAGGGAAAGACAGGAAGTGGCTTCACAAAAGTTCCTTTGTCAAATCTGTTTCCTCCACAAATAAGGGGGAATTTGAGCAAGTGTCACTGACATTTACTGTCCCCCTCAAAGCGGCTCACTGTTCGCTGCTTTTCGGGGTGAAAGGGCAAAGCAAAAACGAAAAGCTCTTTCTTGATGATGTGGAAATCATCCGCTTTACGGAAAGGTGAAAAAATGTACGAAGTGTGGGAGGAAAACAGGCAGCTTGCCCTGAATCTTTTGAAACCGTCGCAGAAAGAGATCGAACACGGGCTTGTACTGCACCGCAATTCTCTTGTGTTTGATGCTTACGGCTTTATTCCGGGAGGCGGCGGAAAACCTGAACGGTGGGAAAAAACCGTTCAGGAAAATGGTTCCCCCGCAGAACTCAAGGCTGCCATGGAAGAGTTTAAGAGCTGCACCTCTTTTTTGACCGATCCTGAGATGGCACGCAAATTGCAGGAAACTCTGGAATACTGCGGCGTTGACTGCATCTTTCAGAATGCCGGTGTGGAGGGGAACGATACGGAAAATATGCTCAAACGCCTGAGCTGTTTTACAATGCTCACCGACCGTTTGAAAGGTGTCTTTGAAAGAGCCGTTCTGCCCGGGGACTTTGAAGCCATACGCGCCAGAGGGCTCAGAAGTCTCTGCTTCACGACCAACGGCGTGCCTCTGCCCTCAAAGATGGTTTCTGCGGAGGAAGCACTGGAACATATCGTCGTCTTTGCCCGTTTCGGTGTGCGTATGATGCACCTGACCTACAACCGGCGCAACCTCATCGGCGACGGATGTGCTGAAAAAGCCAACGGCGGCTTGAGTGACTTCGGGCGCATGGTCGTTGCCGAAATGAACCGGGTGGGCATTATCCCCGACGTCGCCCACAGCGGACAGCAGACCAGTCTTGAAACGGCACTCTGCTCCACCAGACCCGTTGTGGCAAGCCATACGGTTGCGGGGAAACTTTCCTTCCATTACAGAGGGAAGTGCGACGAGGTCATCGAAGCGATCAAAAAGAGCAACGGCTATGTGGGGATTTGCGCCATTCCCCGCTTTTTGAGCGGAACTTCCGATATCCGTGCCATGATGGATCATATCGAATATGTCGCAAGAAAGTTCGGCGTGGATCATGTCGCCATCGGTACGGACCGCTCCACCTCTCTTGCGCCTCTGGAAACTGAACTCAAACCGTTCCCCGCCCGGGCGATCTGGGAAAAGTTTACCCCCGATCCGGGAGACGGAGGATCAAAAGTGACCGATGAACAGTTCCGTTCAATATGTTTCACCAACTGGCCCATCTTTACCATCGGACTGGTCCAGCGGGGGTTCAAGGATGAAGAGATCCGGAAGATCATCGGCGGCAATGTGTTGCGTGTTCTTAAAGACAGTGCTGTTTGATCAGTGCATTAATGTAAAAGGAAAAGTGAAATGAAACCTGTTTTTTTGATCGTTGCGTTGACAATGTTCTTCGCTGCAGCTGCGGTGTCTGCACCTTTGCGTTCAGACATGGATCCCAAACTGCCCCGCAAGATCAGCGTGGGGAAAGAAACGGTTCTGGTGCTTGATGAAAACACCCATATCGTTCTGGCTCCGAAATCGACTCCGACGGCGAAATTTGCCGCAGAGGAACTTTGCAAATTTCTGGGCAAAGCCTTGAATGCAAAGCTCAAAATCGTTCCTGCCCCGTTGAATAACGGTGTCGCTGTCGTTGTGGGCGAAAATGAGTTTTCCCGCAAACTCGGCATCGATACCGCCAAATTTGACCGTGACGGCTTTGCCATCAAGTCCGGGAAAAACATGATCGCCATCGCCGGAAGAGACAGCAAAAGCGGCGATCCTGCCCGCAAAGCGGACAACTACTTTGAACATGCCACGCTTTTCGGTGTCTACGATTTTCTTGAACGGTTTGCCGGTGTCCGTTTCTACTTCCCCGGCAAATACGGCGAAATCGTCCCCCGCAAAGAAAAAATCGCTCTGGGCGCCATTGATATTTATGACCGTCCCGACCATTTTCAGCGCCGCAGCAGCGAATTCTACAACAAGTGGTTCGATGCCGAAAACGCCAGAGGCGGTGCTGTTCTGCAGGACTACCGCCGCCGTTCCCAGACCTTTTATGTGCCCTGCTGCCACAGCTTGGAGCAAAGCGGTTATTACCGCCGTTTTGCCAAGACCCACCCCGAATACTTTGCCGTTGACCCTCAGGGAAAACTTTATGCCCCCGACCACTGGTCCGTGGGAAGCGGATGTTATCTTTCCAAAGGATTCCGCAACGAGATCTACCTTGACGGCGTTTCCTATCTGAAAGGGGAACCTGCTTCCAAGCGGGGCATCCTGAGCGGGACCGACCGGAACCCCTCAACACGTGTCTGCTGGCCCACAGTCGTGGCACAGCCCGGATTTTTCAGCGTCATGCCCGGAGATCATCACCGCCGCTGTCTTTGTGACAAATGCAAAGATTTTATGGCAAAACACGGCGAAAATGAGTATGTCTGGGATCTTGTCATCGATATTGCCAAACGTATACAGAAAGTTGCTCCCGAAGCCAAAGTGACCGGCATGGCCTATGCCCGTTACACCGAGGTCCCCAAGCAGGCTCTGCCCTCCAACCTTGAGGTCATGGTGGCTGTTTCCGGTCCCTGGGCTGAAAACAACAAGGTTGTCCGTGAAAAGAACGATGCCCGTATCAGAAACTGGACGAAGGCTCTGGGGAAAAAGGTGTGGCTCTGGACCTATCCCAGCAAGCTCAACGCCAACAGCAATCCCGGAATCCCCCAGATGGCGCCCCGGACCATAGGCAAATACTATAAACGCCAGTCCCCCTATGTTTTCGGCTCTTTCTATGAATCTGAGTCCGATCAGTGGATCTTCAACTACCTCAACACCTTTGTTTATTTCCGCCAGGCGTGGGACAACAGTGCGGACATCGATGCGTTGGTGGATGAACACCACAAACTCATGTTCGGCAAAGCTGCCCCTTTGATGAACAAATTCTACAATGAACTGGAACGCATCTGGATCACCCAGATCGTGGGCAGAGTCACCGAAACGCCTCTGGGCCCTGTGGTGACACCTCCCGGATTGAATGAGGTTTGGGAAAAACTTTATTCTCCTGCCAAACTGAAAGAGTTTGACGCTCTTTTCAATCAGGCGGAAAAGATCGTTTCCGGTGAGACCCGTGAGCGTGTCCGGTTCATCCGCAAACAGTTCCTCGACTCTCTCAAAGGACGCTCCGAAAAATATTTCCGTGAAAAAGAAGCTCTTGCCGATTGGAGCTATCATGTGAAAAATCTTGGTGCCGCAGAAAAAATCACTATTGACGGAAATCTCTCTGAAGCTGCATGGAAAAAGTGTGAAGCCACTTTCCTGCTCCCTGTGACAGGCGATATCTGCGAAGTCAAAACCTCCGTCAAAGGACGCTTCAGCAAAGAGTTCCTCTATCTCGGATTTGAATGTTTTGAGCCTTTGATGAATGAACGCAAAGGGGAAAAACGTCCCCGGGATCACAAGGATGTCTGGGGCGATTCCTGTGTCGAGATCATGCTGGATCCCTCCGGAGAGAGCAAAACCTATTATCAGTTCATCATCAACAGTTTCGGGAGTATTTCAGATTGCAAAAATCTCCGCCAAGGCAACTCCAGCAAGATCGATGGCTCCTGGAACTCCTCCGTCAGATATGCGGTGCAGAGCTTCAAGGACCGCTTCACCATTGAGATCGCTATCCCCCTCAAGGAGCTGGGCAAAGTCAATTTTGACAACTTCAAAGCCAACTTCTGCCGTCACCGTGCCCTCAAAAAGAGCAAGGTCCGTTCCGTTTACTATGTCTGGTCCCCCAATCATATCGGGTTCCACGATGTCGAAAGCTACGGAAAACTGCTTTTCAAAGCTGTCGATGACGGCAATATGATCAAATACGGCAACTTCCCCTTTGCCTCTTTCAGAGGAAACTGGGATGTGAACAGCCATGATCCCGTCAAAGGCATGGTCACTGATGAGACCACCTTTATCACCGGCGGCCGCAGCGCCCTTTTCCACTGTACCGATCCGAAGCAAATCAAGTGGCTTCACCGGGGACTTCCTCTCAAAGCCAACACCACCTATGCTGTGAGCTTCTATCTCAAGATGGAAAATGTGAAGCCCGGTTCCGCCCACGGCGGATTCCAGATCCTGCTGGGGGACAACAGGAACAACTACTACCCCGATACCCCCTATGTCGGCACCATGCCCTGGACCCGTCAGGGGTTTTTCTGGACCACCGGTAAAGACGGCGGCAAAGTCATCCCCGGCCGCAGCCGCTGTATCCGTTTCACGCTGCGCAATGCCACGGGCAAAGTGTGGATCGACAATTTGAAGTTCGTCGAAGTCAAAAAAACAAAGTGAGAAAATATGGCAAAGATCCTTTTTTTCGGTGATTCCATCACCGCATTACGGAAAAATTCTGTTGTGGCTTCAGAGCTTTTCGCAGAAAAGTTCCCTCAGCACCTGATCGTCAACAAAGGGGTGGGGGGGAACGATACCGGTCTGGCGAAAGAAAGGTTCCGGAAAGATGTGCTGGAGGAAAAACCGGATCTGCTCATTTTCTGTTTCGGATGCAATGATGCGGCGATAGATGTCCACAAGCAGAAAACGCTCCCCCGGCTTACTGTTGAGGCGTTTGTGGGGAACTTGCGGTTTTTCATCCGTGAAATGCGCGCCATCGGGGCGGAACTTCTTTACTGGACCTCGCCCCCCATGGTGCTGGTTGAGGGGCTGAAACCCTATTACGGCGGCGAACCCTACACTTCAAAGGGATTCAATTTCATGCTGGACCGCTTTAACGCTGCAGCAGTTGAGCTGATGAAAGAGGAAAATGTGGAAGTCGTCGATATCAACGGCGCGTTCAGAAAATTGACCGGCGGGGATGAAAAGCGCCTTGTTCAGCTTTTCCCCGACGGTATGCACCCCAACGATGAGGGGCAGAAGATCATATTCAAGGAACTTTGCAAAGGCGTGGAGCGTCTTTCCATCTGATAAGGAACAATTGCACTATGGATAAAGAACTCTTTAAGAAATTTGACGATATCCCCTGGCCGCCCCGGGGTGATTTGAAGTTTGTAAGCGAAATCAAGGCGTATGAGGAAACAGCTTCCCCCCGTACCCGGAAAATATGGGTGAAAAACCCTGAACTTCTTCCCCTGAGAGCGAAAATATCTCTGGAACGGCACTTCATCCCCGATGAAACAGGCTTGCCTCTTACCCTTGTGAAGGATGAAAAACTTGCCGCTGAAGAGTTTATTCTTGAAGTGACCGCTGAAGCCATCACCATCACCGCCGCCGATGACAGCGGGTTCCGTTACGGTGTCTGCGAGCTGGAAGAGCGTTTTGCGGGAAGGGATTTTTTCGGGACCATCCGGCGGAAACCCTGGGTGAAACACCGTATTTCACGCTGCTTCTTTGCCCCCAATACCCGTCCTCCGCTGAAACTTGATGAGCTGACCGACGATCAGGATTACTATCCCGAAGCCTATCTCGACCGCATCATGCACGAAAGACTCAACGGTGTCTGGCTCACCCTTTATCTCAATGATATGCCCTGTTCCTTTTTCCCCGAAAGGGGCAAAGATGCCGAACAGCGTCTGGCTAAACTCAAAAAGGTCGCTGAACGCTGCGCCCAATACGGTATCAAATGCTATATTTTCATGGCTGAACCCCGCAGTTTTGAAGGCGTATGGAAAAGCAATACCCGTGAGGAGCTGCAGAGTCATCCCGAATTGGGAAGTATTTCAAAGCTCCATGGCAAAGATGTCAGCTATTTCTGCACCACTTCCCCCGAGGGAAAACAGTATGTCACCGAAACTGTGGGCTATATTTTCTCCCGTGTCCCCGAACTGGGAGGCATTATCAATATCATGTCTCTTGAAAGTTCCCACCCCTGCGCTGAACGCAAACTTTACGCCCATGTGGCAGAGTGTCAGTGTCCCCGCTGCGCCCCCTATTCCGGGGCTGAACTTTATGCGGAAATGGCACGGACCTTTAACAACGCCATGAAAAAGTATGCGCCTGAAGCTGAATTTTTCGGATGGTACTACTCCGCATTCCACATGCCCGGCGAACCTGAAAACAAAGTCGTTCAGGAAACCGCCTCTCTCTGGCCCGATGATTGCACCTTGCTTTACAACTGCGAAACAGGGGGCGAAAATCAGCAGTGCGGCAGAACCATGATCGTGCAGGATTACTCCCTTTCCTGGGCGGGACCCTCCAATTTCTGGAAAAGTCTGGCTTCCCGGGCGAAAAAAATCGCCGCCAAGATGCAGACCGGCGTCTCTCACGAAGATGCCACCGTGCCTTATTTCCCTGTCCCCGATATCCTCTTTGAACGTTATCAGGGACTTCATGCCGCCGGAAATTGCGAAGCTGTCATGCAGTGCTGGTATTTCGGCAGTGTCCCCAGCATCATGAACCGTGCCGCAGGCCGTCTTTCTTTCAACCCCATGCCCGCAAGCGATCAGGAGTTCCTTCTGGAACTTGCCGCTCCTGTCTGGGGCGAACATGCAGAAAATGTGGCGCAGGCGTGGAAAGCCTTTTCACTTTCCTACCGGAACTTCCCTGAGTGCATCGCATTCAAATGGGCGGGACCCTTGCATTTTTCCATCGTCTATCCCTGGTATGTCTACCCCGCAGATCTTCCCATTGCCCCCAGCTACACTCAGGCGTTCCCAAAGAACTCCGGAGACCGTATCGGCGAATGTGTGGGATACGCCTTTACCTTTGCCGAGATCCGCAGTCAGCTGAAAGCCATGGATGAGCTGTGGCAGAAAGGTATGGAACTCCTTGCCCCCTGTGCCGATACCGAACTGCGGAAAAAAGAGCTGTATGTGGCAGAGGCCATCGGCTTGCAGTTTGCTTCCAGCCGGAGACTTTTTGAGTTCTATCATCTGCGTGACGATATGATCTTCAATGGCAATGACAACATTTCCGCCATGAAAGAACTGGTCGCAGCTGAACTCGAAGCCACTTTGCGTATGGCTGAACTTTGCAAACTTGATACCCGGTTGGGATATCACTCAGAGGTCGAAAGCTACTGCTTCTTCCCTGAAAAACTTTATGCCCGTGCCGAATTGCTCCGTGATGCCGCAAAAGATCTTGAAAACTACGACATGGATTCCGAAGCTGTGCGGAATTACAGAATTTTGGCAGAAAAAACAGTTCCTCTTTCCTCCCTCAAAGAGTGGCAGAAAGTGGGCGAAGTGGAGTTCAAAGCGGCGGCAGATGAGAAAAATTTTGTCTTCACATTCCGCAACATCACCGAGCCGGTCCGGCTGGATCTTGAGCCGGGAAGATTGTGCCGTGTCATCGATCTGCGCGTGTTGACTCCTGAAAAGCATAATCACGATGCCGATTTCCTCCCCGGAGTCACCTTTGTCCACAACAACGGTGTGGTGACTGTTACTGTTGAACGCAAAAAATATGAGGGATTCCGTGTCAGTGACAGGATGCCCTGGCGTTTCAACATCTCCACCCCCTCCGGGGCGTTGAGTCCTCTGCATCTCTGGAGACCCCGTCTCTGTCAGGGGGATTGCAATCCGGGAGACCTGCTTTATCTTGATTCAGAGCAGTAAAAGAGCTGCGAGAAAATCTTCCTCGAATCCGGGAACATCGTTGAGATGTATCTCCCGGATTTTTTTTGCCGTTTCCCCCATGAGAGGAAGTGTCTCAGGAGCGGCGGCGCACCGGGCGGCACCCGCCAGACTCAGATTGCCGCATACCGTTGCGGGGAGGGGCGGGAGCAGTCCGATCTCCCGTGCCGAGTCAAGGTCGAGATATTGGGAAAATCCCCCCGCAAGTTTGAGTTTTCTGACCTTTTCTCCGCAGCAGCGTTCAAGGGAGCTGATTGCCGCAGAAACAGCGGCTTTGGCTTTGAGAAGTTCGGCGATATCCGCCTCCGTGACAGAAACGCCGGGGGCGATGTCAAAACGTTTTGCCCCTGATGTGAAGCGCCCGAAACGGTTGAGAGTTCCTTTTGCGTGTTCAACGGCAAGAAAATCCACCAGTCCCGAACCGCAGAGGGAACGGGGGCGTGTGTCGCCGATGACCCTGAACCCCTGAGGCGTGTAACGGTCGATGGCTCCCTCAACAGCACGGGAGCCGCAGGAAATACCGGCACCCTCAAAAGCGGGACCTGCGGCGGCGGAAGTGCCGTAGAGCCCTGAAGCACTGCAAAAGACCATTTCACAGTTTGTCCCCAGATCAAGGAGCAGTTCCCCTTCTTCAAGGGGGGATTCAAAGAGGGCGCCTGTAATGTCGCCGCCGATAAGTCCTGTAAGCGAGGGGACCGTCACCACGGGGAGATCGCCCCAGAGATCGTTCCGCTCCGGAAAAATGAGCTGAGGTGCCTTGAAGGGGTAGGTCCCGATGGAACGGGGGGAAATGCCGTGGAGAAAACAATTCATCACCGTATTGCCCGCAACGCCGATACGGTATGCACTTTGGAAATCAACTTCCTCAAGAAGTGCGCCGATGGAACAAAGAAGCGCACGGCGCAGATCTGAAAAACGGCTTTCCGCAGCGGCAATGCGGGCGATCACATTGTCCCCGAAAGGAAGCTGTCCGTTGAATGTACTTGCGCTTTTGACGATCCTTCCCTTTTCAATGCGTACAGCGGCAAGAGTGGTGGTCCCCATGTCAACGGCGATGAGGGGGAATTCGGAAAAGGGGAGGGGGGAAGGCGTTTGCCACTCACGGAGGATCTGATTTGAAACGGGAATCTTTTCCGGAATTTCGATCGTTCCTGTAACGCCTTTGAGGCGGGTGATACAGGCAACGGCATCGGCAGGAGCGGAAAGGGTTTTGCCCCCCGACTCCCAGATACCTGAAAGCAGTCTGACACGGCATTTTCCGCATCCTTTATGCAAGGTGCAGTCCGTTGCCATGGCTTTGTTGATGCTGCGCAGAAAATCCGAAAGGAACGCTTTTGTTTTGACTTCAATGATCATAATGGTATAAGATAACATATTCGCCGTGAAATGTCAAGGGCTTTTACTTGATTTCTGCCGACTTTGGTGCTATATTTAGCAGTGAGTAAGAAATAATATTTATTGGAGAGATTTCTGTGAATAAGTGTGAATTACTGGCACCTGCGGGAACTCCTGCCGCCGCACTGGCAGCTCTGGAGTCAGGCGCCGATGCCATATATGCCGGACTTTCCCGATTCAATGCCCGTGAACGGGGGGAAAACTTTACGCCCGATGCCATGGGGAAGATCATTGAGCATTTCCACCGTCACGGGAAAAAGGTCTATGTCACCTTTAATACCCTGCTCAAAGAGGGGGAACTTTCTGCCGCTTTTGAACAGCTGGCTTTGCTTGATTCGCTTCAGCCCGATGCACTGCTGGTGCAGGATATGGGGGTGCTCCGCATGGCAAGAGAGTATTTCCCCCGTCTTGTGCTTCACGGTTCCACCCAGATGGGGTTCCACAACTCCGCCGGTCTTGCGGTGGCGGAAAAATTGGGACTTTCACGGGTTGTCCTTGAACGGCAGGTGACTCTTGAAGAACTTGCTGCGATCAAAAGCAAAACCGCTCTTGAGCTTGAAGTCTTTATCCACGGTGCTTTGTGCTGTTCACTTTCGGGGGCCTGTTACTTTTCCTCCTACCTGGGCGGTTACAGCGGCAACCGGGGCAAGTGCAAACAGCCCTGCCGCCGCCGTTATTTTTCCAACAAAGGCAATGGATTTTTCTTTTCGCCTCAGGACCTCTGCGCCATCGAACTGATCCCCCAGCTCCGCAAACTGGGAGTGGCGTCTCTGAAAATCGAGGGGCGTTTGCGCCAGACCGACTATGTGACCGCTGCCGTTTCCGCCTACCGTATGCTGCTGGATACCCCCGATGAGGAGTTCGCCAAAGCGATCCCCGAAGCAAGACGCATTCTTTCAGGCGTCGGGGGCAGGCGGTGGTCCCACGGATTTTATACAGCATCTTCAAGCAAAGAACTCATACGCCCCGATGCCCTGGGCAGCGCAGGGAAACTTTGCGGCAATGTGGAAGCTGTGGCGGAAAACGGTTTCGGATTTACCGCCTCCACCCGGCTTTTTATCGGCGACCGTATCAGGATCCAGCCTGAAAACGGCGACGAAGGTCCCGCTTTGACCATGACGAAGTTTTTCGTCGAAAACATGCCTGCCACCCGGGTTTCCCCCGGACAGCGGGTCTTTGTCTGCTGCGATAAAGAGGTCCCCCATCGGGGGCAGGTTTTCAAGCTCGGCGGCAATCTTGCGGATTACTCCAAAGCCCTTGCGGCACTGCCTGAACGGCGTACCGCCCTTGATCTTGAAATCAGACTTGACCGTGAAAAAATCACCGTCTTTCCCGCTGCACTCCCCGGCGTTGTCTGGGAAAAATCTCTTGCCCTTGCCCCTGCCCAGAGCCGGGCGGCAAGTGCGGAGCAGCTCATTGAAACTTTCAAAGCCTCAGACTCCGATATCTGGAGCGCAGGAGTTATCAACGCTCAGGCCGCCCCCGGACTCTTCCTGCCTGGTACTGAATTGAAGCAGCTCCGCCGTGAGGCGTGGGATTTCTTCAAAAGGGAACTGATCCCCGCCATGGTCGCTCATAACGGCAGCGCAGAAATGGAGCGATTCCGCAAAGAGTACTGCCGTCTTGAGGGGCTGCCCTTTTCCGACAACCGTGTCGAAACAGCGGCACTGCGCCCCAAAGGTGAAGAACCTGCCAACCGCAAAAGTTTCCGTTCCGCAAGTGTCTTTGAGTTCGACTCCCTTTCAAGGGAGGTCATTCTGCCCGAATTCATGCCCGAAGGGAAACTTTCTGTTCTTGCCAAAGCCATCAAACGCGCTTACGATGCCGGGATCCGCAGATTCCGTGTGACCTCTCTTTACGGCGTGGAAATGCTTAAAGGGTATGAAGATGTGAGCATCACCTTTTCCGCCCCCCTGCCGGTTGCCAACTCCCAGGCTGTGCTGACTGCCAGAGAGCTGGGGGCTTCCCGTGCCCTTGCCCATATCGAGCTTGACCGGGAGTCCTGCATCGCTTTGCGTTCCAAATCGGTGCTTGAACTTGAACTTTACCGTCTGGGCCGTCCGGCACTCCTTGTCACCCGTGCCGCATTGCCTGCGGAAGGGGATGTGCGGGATGCCAGAGGGAACACCTTTACGGTCCGCTTTGACAACAGGAGCAATCTGAGCCGGGTCTTCCCCAAAAAGATCCACTCCATTCCCCGGCTGCCCGGATTCCATGATTTCTTTGACCTGACCATGGCGCACTGGCGGGCTGAGGAAACGGATTCTTTCAACTTCGACCGGGAATTGCCCTGAAACAAATAATTTTTTCACCCCATAGAGGAGCTTGTTTTATATGAAAATCCTGACTATCGGCAACAGTTTTACATGGAGCTTGAGTTCCTGTTTCCCCTCCATCGCTGAGGCGCAGCAGGAAGAACTGAAATTGGAATTCGCCAACTTCGGCGGATGTGAGTTCAGCCGCCACTGGGCATATATCACCGCAGAAGAAAATGAACCCCAGTGCAAAATGTATATGAACTATACCATGAAACTGCGGGAACTTCTTGCCAGCGATAACTGGGATATCGTCACGATCCAGTCCGCAAGTCATGAAAGCTGGGATTATGCCAACTATCTCCCCTATGCCGGACTTATCATCGACTATGTGAGAAAACATGCCCCCGGCGCAAAAATCATGATCCAGCAGACCTGGGCGTATCGTGATGATGCTCCCCGTCTGGCAACCTGGGGATTTGACCGCTATGAAATGTACCGCCGCCTTGATGAAGCCTACCGCCGACTGGGCAGGGAGTGCAATCTCCCCATCATTCCCACCGGTAAAGCGGTCGAACTCGCCCTTGCCGAGCAGCCCGGAGGTCCTTTCGTCAACTACGATCCCGGAATACTTCTGACTATGCGCTGGCCCGATCTGCCGCCTCAGGCACGTTCTATCGTGGGGGCATGTTCCTGGCGCAAAGACCCTGCTACGGGAGAGATGACTTTGAGGCGTGATACGATCCATCTGAATATCCGCGGACAGTATCTGCAGGCATGTGTCTGGTATGGATTTATTTTTAATCGAGATCCCCGTGAGATCACCTGGGTCCACGAGGAAGTAGCTAACTCCGATGCCGCATTTTTACGTCATATTGCGGCACGGGCAATAAAGGAGTATTGATGATTATGGAAAACTTTGACATTCTGATTCCCCGTCCCCAAAAAATTGAAACAGCTCCCGGCGTGCTTAAAGTCGAAGCATTGGGCTCTGTTTCAGCTCCTGAAAACTGGGAGCGTTTCAGCGAAAATCTGATCCGCAATGCCGCTTTCATGGGCCTTGATCTTGCCCATGAGGGGACCCCGGTGCAGATGATTTTATCTGCCGATATCAAAGTGGAGTCCTTTGAAATCACCGTCACCCCCGACGGCGTTGTCATTGCAGGCGGCGATCCCGCAGGACTTTTTTACGGTGTCACCGCTTTTGAACAGATGCTCTGCATCGCCCTCAGCCGGGGAACCCGTGGCGCAGAAATGCCCTGCGGCAAAGTGAGCGACTCACCCCGTTTCGGATACCGTGGATTCATGCTTGACAGTGCCCGCCACTTCCAGAGCGTTGCGACGATCAAAAAAGTTCTTGAGATGATGGCGAAACTGCGTCTCAATATTTTCCACTGGCACCTCTGCGACAGCCAGGGATTCCGCAGCGAATCCAAACTTTTCCCCGAACTCAACACTATCGCTGTGATGAAGGAAGGTTTCTATACTGCAGCAGAGATCAAAGAGATCTGCGACTATGCCGCTGAACTCTTTATCACTGTCATCCCTGAAATCGAGATGCCCGGTCACTCTTCCGGACCTCTTGCCCTGCACCCCGAACTGACCTGTGACCCGGAAAATCCCGGCGAGGAGTTCTGTCTTGCCAAGAAGGAAGTGCGTGTTTTCCTTGAGAAACTCATTGCTGAGTTTGTTGCGCTTTTCCCCGCAAGCAAAATCGTCCACCTGGGGGGCGATGAGGCTGAAACTGACCATTGGGATAAGTGTCCCCTGTGTCAGCAGATGATGAAAGAGAAGGGCTACTCCAATATCCGCCAGCTTGAAAATGAGTTTATGAGTGATATGGCGGCGTATGTCAAATCTCTGGGACTTACCCCTGTTACATGGTTTACCGGAAGCGTTATGGAGCCCTCCACCATTATCCAGGCGTGGCGCAGCATCCATGAGCTGCCTGAAACTCTTTCTCACGGCAACCGCATGATCTTCTCTATCCACGACCAGCTCTACTTTGACTACCCCGCCAAAGCTGCTGAACCCTTTGAAAACTGGATGGTCTTCCTTTCTGAAGAAAGCGTCTACAACACTGAACCCTATGCCGCATGGGAAAAAGAGATCGGCGATCTGATGCTGGGTGCCGAAAGCTGTCTCTGGACCGAAACTGTTCCCGAACACCGCGTCATGGGCAAGATCATGCCCCGTCTCATCGCCTTTTCAGAGACCGCCTGGTGCCGTCCCGCTCAGAAGGATTGGTACAGCTATCTCCGCCGTCGTGAAGTCCTTGAAGCCGGAAACTGGTTTGAAACAGGCGTGATGTAAAAATGGAAATACCTGAAGATATCCGCAATATGAGTTTTGAGCAGACCCGCGCTCAGCTTGAAGAGCTGGTCGGACGCATGGAGTCCGGCAATATGCCTCTGGAACAGCTGATCAATGCCTATGAGCGGGGCGCGCTCCTTGCTGCTCATTGCCGTAACCTGCTTGCGGGACTGCAGCGGCGTGTGGAAATCATCATCAACGGGAACGATCCCGGAGCAGCTGAGGCACGCTGCACGGAGTTCGCTCCCGATGTCAATCAGGGCGACCGCCGCAACGTCGACCCTTTTTGAGAAATGCGCTGTTCCCGATAAAGGTCGATAAAAGAGGTTGAGGGAGTTGGGGCGGTGGAAAAGCCCTTTTGAGGAAAGGTCTTTTTCCCCCGCCCCAAACCCCACCCCCT
>JAZONY010000068.1:0-13704 GCA_045654705.1 Victivallaceae bacterium | reverse complement strand
TCCGGAACTGCCATTTTCATGATATCGACATTATCAACTCCCACATCGGTATCGGCATCTGCCCCAGTTACAGACTCGGCTCCTGCTGTCAGATCGAAGATTGCACCTTTGAAAATTTCACCTTCACAGGTCTTCAGCCTTTGCTGCTCATCCCCACATGGGGGGGACTCCAGGACTCTGACGACCCTGCCATCCGCCCGGTCAGAAATCTGACTTTCCGCAACTTCAAGGCTCAGGGGCAGCGTCCTGTCCAATGTCTCGGACCTCATGACAGAGAGATTTTTTCAAATATCCGCTTTGAAGATTTCAACGTCAAACTGGTGGAGCCTGTCCTTCCCCCTGTGCCCCACCGCTGGAAAAAAGAGGAGTTCGGCGTTTTCAATATCATCAACTTTGAGGATCTTGACCTTTCCGGCATCAACGCCTCTGCTGAGGGAGATTATCCTCCCTTCTGCCGGGGATGAAGTTATAATAAAAAAACAATCAAATATACGGAGTCTGTTTTATGGCAAATATTTCAAATCCGGTTTTCAAATGCACCGCCACCGGCGATGCCATGATCACCCGGCGTCTGCCCATTGAAGGGGAATACGACGGTTTCAGCGAAGTGAGAGAATTTATTCTCAAAGGTGATTTCCGCTTCGGCAACCTTGAGACCACGGTCCACAACTTTGAATCCTACGGCGGCGCCCAGAGCGGCGGCAGCTGGCTCTGCTCACCTCCCGGAGTCATCAAAGATATGCGCAAGTTCGGTATGAATGTCCTCTGTACCGCCAACAATCACGCCATGGATTACGCTTACGGCGGTCTTCTCAAGACCATCGAATACCTTGAGAAAGAGGATTTTGTCTTCACCGGTACCGGCCGCACCCTTTCAGATGCCTCCCGTCCTGTCTACCTTGACACCGTGAGCGGCAGATACGCCCTCATCGGCTGTACCATGACCTTCAACCCTGAGTGCATGGCAGGTGAACAGACCGCCTCTCTTCCCGGTCGTCCCGGCGTCAACGGGATCCGTGTCACCAAAAAGTTCCGCCTCCCCAAAGAGGAGCTGGAACATCTCAAGCGCATTGCCGACACACTTTCCCTCAACGCAAGTGCCGATATCATCCGCGCCGAGGGATATCTGCCCCAGCTCAAAGAGGGGGAACAGCCTTTCGCCCAGATGATGTTTGAAGCAGGAGATAAGGCGGAAGTTGTTTCCACCATCAATCCTGTGGATATGAAACGCATCACCGATGCCATCGCCGAAGCCCGCTTCATGGCGGATTATGTGGTCGTCGCCATGCACAACCACCTGATCGAAGGGAAGATCAAAGAGGCTGTCGATCAGGTTTCCATCGACTTCTCCCGCAATTGTATCGATGCCGGTGCCGATGCCGTTATCGGTACGGGCCCCCATTTGCTGCGCCCCATGGAACTTTACAAAGGCAAACCTGTCTTTTACTGTCTGGGGGACTTTATCAACCAGCTTGAAACGATCCAGCGCGCCCCTGACGGCATGTTTGCCAAGCAGAAACTCAATGGCAACGAAAGATTGGATGTGCTTTTCAACAACCGTTCCGGCAACGGAAAACGGGGACTGAGTTACAGCAAGGTCATGTTTGAATCGGTGATCCCCTACTGGGAGTGCGAAAACGGGGAGTTGACCAAAATGCTGCTGCTGCCTATCGAGGAACACTTCTCTCTGCCCCGCTCCCGCAACGGATGGCCCAGAAAAGATACCGGTTCCAACATCATGGAACGCTTTGCGGAAATGTCAAAGCCCTGGGGCGTGGATATCAAAATCGGTGCCGACGGTATCGGTGTTGTACAGCTTTGAAAATATAAGGAAAGATAAGATATGGCTCTTACTGAAAAAATGTCCGCCTATGCCGCAACGGCATGGGAAGAAGCCGCGCAGATCGTCCGTGATCTGTGCAAACTCCCCGCTCCCTCACACCACGAGGAACTCCGGGCGGAATACTGCAAAAAATGGTTTTCCGACAACGGTTTTGAAAATGTCACCGTGGATAAGGCGCTCAATGTCATCGCTCCTGTCAATGTGAAAAGCGATAACCCGTTGATCATCGTCATGGCGCATACCGACACGGTTTTTCCCGATACCGAACCCATGCCTTTTGTGGAAAAAGATGGCTTTATGCACTCCCCCGGCGTGACCGATGACACGGCAAACCTTTCCGTGCTGATGGTCTGCGCCCGGTTTTTCAAAGAAAATCACACCTTCGGCGACGAAGGCTATCTCTTTATCGCCAACTCCTGCGAAGAGGGGCTGGGCAACCTCAAAGGGACCCGGCAGATCATGGCGGATTACGGCGACCGGGTGACGGAGTTCATCTCCCTTGACTCCTCCACCATGGACCGCCTCTGCTGTCTGGCTGTGGGCTCCCACCGGTACAATGTGACGGTCCGCACCGAGGGGGGACACTCTTTCGGCAGCTTCGGCAACCGCAACGCCATCCACGTTCTTGCCACCATGATCAACGCTCTTTACTCTGTGAAAGTCCCTCAGGAAGGCACCAGCCGCACCACCTATAATGTGGGTATCATCTCAGGGGGAACTTCTGTCAATACCATCGCTCAGGAAGCGTCCATGATGTACGAATACCGCTCCGACAACAAAACTTGCCTTGCCAAAATGCAGGAGATGTTTGAGAAAACCGTTGAGGCTTTCAGAGCCATGGGCGTCGAAGTGGAAGTGGAGAAGATCGGGGACAGACCCTGCTCCGGGGAGCTGGATGAACGCCGCTTTGAAGCCCTCAAAGATCGTGCCAAAAACGCTTGCAAAGAGATCATGGGGGTGGAAATGACCGAGCGTTCCGGTTCAACGGACTGCAACATCCCTCTTTCCATGGGGGTTCCCGCCGTCTGTTTCGGCGTCTGCCGGGGAAAAGGATGTCACACCCGTGAGGAACAGCTTGAGACCGCAAGTCTCCATGACGGCTGCAAACTGCTGCTGGAGTTCCTTTTCAGTAAATAAAAAATGTTTTTCAAGGAGAAAATTACGATGATGAAACAATTATCCGCCTTTCTGTTTCTTGGAATTGCTGCTGCCGTTTTCGCATCTTCCGGAGAGTTTGACCGGGGAGGTGTGTCTGTTGATTTCCCCCGGATCTCTGCGGAGCGTTTCGCTTCTGCTCAAAAACAGCAGGGCAATCTTTTCAAGGAGAACTGGAAACCCGGAACCGTTTTCGTCCACTCACCCGACCCCAGGGCGCAGAAGGTCCGCAGCAAGGCTCTGCCCCTCATCAAGTTTGAGAAAAACGGCAAGATCCTGAGAACCGTCAAACCCGCCGCCATCGCCGATGCTGTGGGGAAATTGGCAAAAAGCATTTCCGCTTCATGGACCCAGAAGGTGGAGCTGCCCGACCGCAAGGGCGGTGAGTACCGTTTGCGTTTCCGCAGCAAGGTCCGCGCCGTGGGGACCGAGGGCGGCAACACCCCCCTTATCGTTGTCACCGTAAGACTTGCGGACGGCAAAAGCAAAACTTTTGTCAGAGCATTCCACGGCACGGCAAAGGAGTTCCGTGATAATGAAATGCTGCTTCAGTTCCCCGAAAACAGCGTGTCGGCGTACTTCTATCTGCGGCTCGACGGCTGCGGCACCATGGAAATCGACTCTCCGGTCCTTGAAAAGATGCAGCACGCCGCCCCTGTTGAGATCACGCTCCACCCCAACGGCAAACTGGATAACATCTTTGTCCTTTCTCAGAACGACCCCGCCGTTATCACGCTGGTCCTGAAACGGAACGTTCCCGTCGCCGAACTCAAAGCCAAACTCAAAGCCCCCCGCCTTGAGGTGGTGCTGCCCCGTGAAGTTGAATTCGTGGATGTGGGCAAACCCCTCAACTTCATTGAGCGCAAAGGCAATAAACTTTACTTTGATGCCTCTTTCTGGATTTCCAGACTGCTCCGTTTCGACGGCTACGAAAACCACATGAAACTGCCGCTTCTTGTGACCACCAAAGCCCCTGCGGGCATGGTCGCAGAAGAAGTCCGCTGTCAGCTGACCGACGGGGGCAAGGCGTTGACTGAGGTGAACAGCTTCAAGATCAGGGTCATTCCCCAGATCAAAAAAGCGGCGCAAAGCTCCATCTTCCTGTCGGGATATCAGCCTATGGGTATCTATCTCCACTTCAGCAAGGAATCCAGTCGCCGCATGTTCGCAGAATTCAGCGGCAGGACCGGTTTCGGCTGGATCTGTCTGGACTTCACCCCGGAAACTGCCGCTCTTTACAGAAGTTTCGGCACAAAGATCATCACCCCCGAACTTTACTGGCTCGCCAACGGATACCGTATCGGCGCAAAAAAGCCTGATTATGCCAAGTTCAAACCCCTCAGCAAGACGGCAAGTTTCGATATCAACAACGGGACCTGTCCTGCGGCGGTCTACAACAGAACGCCCTTTTATACCGAAATGTTTGAACCCTATCTGCAAAAGAACCTCAAAGGTCTGGATGGTGTCATCGCCAACTGGGAGCCTTTCATGTTCCACGGACAGGGGTGTTTCTGCGACACCTGCCGTGACGAGTTCGCCGATTTCGTGAAGATCCCCAGAGCGGAAATGAAAAAGATGTGGCCCAAAGAGTTGACCATCACCGGGAAACTTTACAAACAGGGTGTCCGGTTCCGCAGTATCCAGCACGCCAAACTGGTCAAAACCATTCACGCTTCCGTCAACAAATTCACCAGCGGCAAGGCGGGATTCATCCCCGAAGTGGTCTGGATCACCTGCGCCGATACCCTTGCCCGGGGCGGCTCCAACTCTGAACACGATCCTCTGGATTACGCAGGCGATCTCACCTACTTCGACCCCTGGGGCCCCTACACGGGGTGGCCGACCCTTACCCCTTACAACTATGTCAAGGGGGAAAACCTTGAGACCTACGTCGCCGCCAAACGGGTGCGGGAATTTATGAAAAAGCAATTCGGGAAGAAATGTCCCAAGCTGGTGGCTCTGCCCCACGGACTTCAGGGCAAGTTCTGGGTGACGACCCCCGAAGCGATGGCGATGGAGGTGACCGGATTTTTTGTTCAGGGCTACCATTCGGCACTGCTTTACCTCTTCCCCCAGGGCTATGATAACCGCTACTGGAGCGTCATGGCGCGGAGCAACGATCTCATTGCCCGCAACGAAGATTTTGTTTTCAATGGTGAAAGAGTTACCGGTATGGTCTCTGTTGAGCCTGTTTCCCCCTATCCTGCGCCCAAGAAGCGCATCAGCCCCCGTTATCTGCTGAATCCGCCTCCGGAATCTCTGCTCCAGTGCGACGGATTCCGCAAAGGCGACGCACTCCTTGCCGCCGTGGGCAACTACTGGCTGAAAGGGGATGTTTTCTTCAAGCTCAAGGTCAGAGGACTTAAAAAGAATCAGCTCTATGCGGTTTCAGAAGCCGCGGCGCAACGCTCCTTTGTCAAAGCCGACGGCAAATTCTTCACCGGAGCGGAACTGGAAAAGGGCGTCATGCTCCACGCCGGAGCCCTGCGCTGGGCGTTTTTCAAAATCGAACCTGCCCCAAAGGCTCTGGTCCAGCCCAAAAAGATTATGCCCGCCCAGCTCGACCGTGCCATGAAAGAACACATGAGCGCTATCAAAAAAGCGGTGGATGAGGAAAACGCCCTGGATGCCGCCATTGAATCCGAGTTCCGCAAGTCTGAATTGCGTCCCCTGAGCCACGGCGCGCTGAAATGCGTTCCTGTGACCGGAGCTGACGGCAGACAGAAGCTCCTTTTCACTTCGGGCAAAAACTCCCTTTCCTTTGAACTGGACAATTGCGCCATGAAAAACTGGCAGGTCAACGGGAACTTGTGGGTGGAAGCTGCCGGAATGCCTATGTTCTGGCTTCCTTCCAACGCCGCCAGCGCACGCTACACCGTCACCAAGCAGGATGTGGTCAAAGAGGGTATTCTGGTCGTTGCGGAAAAACTTTTCACCCGCAAGAATTCTGCCGCCCTTGAACATCTCACCATCCGGCACACGCTTCTTGTCGCCCCCGATCTGCGCTCTCTGAAAATTTCAAGCGCCCTCATCGACAGTCACAATGCTGAAACGGGAGGCGGCATTTTTGATCTGGGGTTCCGCTACCACTTCTTCCCCGGGAACCTGAGCGGTCAGAATGGAGATATCCTGTTGACTGCGAAAGGAAAGGAACTTGTGCATAAGCGCGTCTTCGAGCAGCGGGTCTACGCCCGGGAAATGGGCAAATCCGCCACGCTCATGAACAAACTCTTTGAATGTCCCAAAGCCCCTGTTCTCATCGACAAAAGCACCGCTTATCTGCGCTACGCCAAAGGAAAGGAACAGCTGAAGATCCAGGCTTTCCCCGAAAAGCTCTTCGCCGGTTACGCCGTCTGGGATACCCCCAAACAGAAGTTCCCCACCTTTGAGCCTTTCTTCCATCCCGTCAGGATCGAAAACGATAAAAGCGCCCTCTTCTCCATTGAACTGAAAGTGGAAAAGGTCAGGTAAGAAAGAGTTGCGCGTCTTACAAAACGCCCCTTCCGGAGCTCTGAAAATGAGGTTCCGAAAGGGGCGTTTTTTCAAGCAGGCGTTGTTCCCTGCGAGGCAGAGATCATTTCACTTTTGCCATTTTTTCAAGGAGTTCGCCTGCTTCACGGTGGAGCGTTTCATAAGCGCCCGGATCGTTGCTGATGATGATGTGGATCTCATCCGCAGCAGACCTGCCGTTGAGCTTGGAAGCCTTTTCAAGCAAGGCTCTTCCGGCGGCGGCAAGGGCGGGGGCTTTGGAGTTCAATCTGGCGCACTCTTTTTCGAGTTTGGCACAGTATTCGTAATCTTCGATACCTTCACGGGTGTTTTCCATACGCAGGGTACTCAAAGGACCATCGGTTGAGGGAACTGCCCATGAAGCTGAGCGGCTTTCGTCCCAGCCCGGATTGCCGCTTTCTGCCCAGCAGTTGATGACCCACTGATAGACGTAGCGGATTTTTTCATTCCAGAGGTAGTTGTAGTACCCCCGGACTTTGACGAGTTCACCGTTGTCTTTGTAAACAGGGGGATTATAGAAGGAGTATTCCCCCCCCTTGGCTTTGATCTGTGCCGCATCCCGCAGAGAAATGGAACCGCTGGTGTTCCAGAAGTTGATGGCATCACTGACAGGGAGCCGGTAGTTCCCCGCATAGGTGAAACGCCATTCGGGAGCCACGCTCCGCAGGAGTTTCACCGTTTCATTGATCACCTTGAAACTGTCTTCTTCAGGTTCATCAAAAAGATCCATCACGATCCGGTCGCTGATTTTCAGCGTTTGCAGATGCTTGCGGAAATCTTTGGCAAAGTTCAACATTTTTTTCTGCCACAGGGGCGTCATGATATCCTGAGCTGAACCAAAGAAATTTTTCTGCAATTTATGCCCGTAACCCAACATGAAACAGCGGGCAATGAGGAGGGGCTGTTTATAGACGGCAGTGTAAAGTTTGACAGAGTTGTCAAAGTCGCTGTAATCCACCTTGAGCAGATTGCCCTGAGCATCAAAGGTTGCCCGGGGGCTGGCAAGCCATCTGCCGCCCCCGCGGGCATCAATGACCATTTTGCGGAGCTTTTCATATTCATTCTTATAGTTTTGTTTGTTGAATCCATATTTTCTCCACCAGAAATCCCAGGCGGCAGTAAGGGTGCGTTCAGAGATGGAAAAGTCCCGGACGGTCACTTTGACGGGGAGTTCTGCCAGCAATTTCTTATTGCTGTAAAGTCTGACTGCACTTTTGTAAACTCCTGCCCGGGTATTTTCGGGAATGGAAACTTTGATGTAAAGGAGTGCGGTCCGGTTGGGAACGATGTCCAAACTTTTCTTTTCAAGGAGAACGTCGGGATGTTCCCCCATGATCCCGGTGAAATTCTGCCGCCGGATCACCGCCACAGGGAAAACTTCAGCTTTGCCGGGGAATCCGGCGGTCTGCCAGGTGATGTTCCGCAGCTTGGTTGAACTGCGGAGAGCCAGATTGAAGCCTTCCCCTTCGCCCCGTGCGGCAAAGAGTTCAACGCACTCAGCACGTTTTGCCGGGGGGAGTGAAGAGGGGTAGACTTTCTGACTGCTCAGGTCGCTCCAGATCTTCAAGCTCCCGGAGCTTTTCAAAAGTTTCCCCGTATCAAAACTTTTGGGGAGCGCATAAAGACGCTGCATGGACTCCACAAATGCGGGAACGATTGTTCTGTTGAGCTGCTCAGGGGAACCGGTGAAAGGAACTATCTTGAATCGTGCATCCAGAAAACTCTTTTCCGCAGTACCGCTGAAAAAGTAGGGCGAGACATTGCAGTACAGAGATTTTGAGTTTTCATTCGCCATGCCCACACGGAGAGGAAGACGGGATTTTTCCGGCATCTGCATCATTGCGGCGCCCACATCGCAACTCCTGTCATAGGAGCAGATAAAGGTGACATTTTCCAGCTGGCGTTTGCGGAAATTCCCCTCTGTACGGAACTTTTTGGTTCCGGGATCAAGGAAGGGGGAGCCAATGTGTTCCATGGCAGTTACCACTTTTCCCTCCCGGACCCGGCTGACAAGACACCAGAATTCGTTGGTAACGGGAATATTGGTGGAAAAGAGATTGAGCCAGTTGATGATGTTCCTGCCCCGGATCTCAAGGCGGATCTTCACCTCAAGGGCAGGGGAGTTGCCCCGCAAAGTGAAATCCCGTATCAGAGTGATGTTTTTCCCCTCGCCGCGGGTTTCCAGAGTCAGGGCGTCACCTTTACGGGAAATCCTGTGTGTCCGGGGTGCCATCTTGTAAAGATCGCAGGGGCGATTTTCCCAATACCATTTGTCGCCGGGAAGATTATAGGTCAGTCCGAAGCCGCTGAGCCAGAATTTGCGTCCCTGATATCTGGATTCAAGGAGATGGTAAAATTTTCCTTTCTCAAATTTGTACTCTGCACCGCCGTTGCGTAAAATAATGGCATTTCCTTTTTCTTCAGCTGTGGGAGTTGCTGAAACCGCAGCTGCCGCCAGAAGCAGCAGTAAGAAGGCTGTTTTTTTCATAGAGTGGTCCTTTCAGGTGTTGTTTCCGGCAAAGGTCGGAAAATATGAGCCGGGGGGGGAATGAGCCGGCGCATGTGGTGTGAATATAAAAAAAGATGGATGAAAAGGGAAATGTTTTTTCATCCATCCTGTTGTCTGTCAAGATTTTTTTCTCAGCAGAAGGGTTCTTCCTTTTCCACCAGTTCGTGGTGGAGTGCGATGTGGGCTTTTTCAAAGTCCTTGCGGTCGATGATGAACTGCATGTTCACCTGACGCATACACTGGTCAAGGGCAAGAACGTTGATATCGGCTTCGGCAAGAGCTTTGGCGGCTCTGGAAAGGAAGCCGGGGAGCTTCATGTTGCTGCCGATGACACCGATGATCGCCACTTCACGGCATGAGATCCCGGCGCGGGGGAACTCCTGACGGATCTGCTCGATGCACTTGTCAAGACCTTTGCACCGTTCGGAAACGTAATGGGTGATGGTATTGGCGTTGGTGTTCTTGGCGATGTAGCTCACTTTGTAAGCATCAAAGGCTTTGAGAACACGGTAATCGTAACCGGCGGCACCCACCATTTCGGAGTCGTAGACCTCGATGCCGATGATATCTTTTCTGCCGCAGATCATATCCACTCTGGGGGTGGGGGAGACATAGTTGTTGCTGATGAGAGTTCCCGCATGACCGGGATCAAAGGCGTTGTCAACACGGATAGGAATATTGTGGAGCGCCATCTCTTTGGAAGCCTGGGGATGGATCGCTTCCATCGCCATATCCGCCAGCTGGTCGGCGATATCGAAACTGGTGTATCCGATGGTACGCACCTTGTCGATACCGATCATCTTGGGGTCCCCGGTGCAGAGGTGGAACTCCTTGTGGATGATACCCTCTCTTGCCTGAGTTGCCACAGCCAGTTTGCTGAAAGTGATTTCGCTGTAACCCCGGTCGAATTTTGCCATGACACCTTCGGCGCACTTGGCGTATCCGGTAACGATGGGCATACAGGAAGAAAGATCAAGATCTTTCATGTGGCTGATGATATTTTCCTCCATAGAGAGGAATTCACGGTCGCGCCAGCCTGAAAGATCCACAAACACGGCGTTGACCCCCATTTTCTGCAAAATCAGCACGGAGTTGAAAGCACTGTGTGCTTCGCCGATGGAACTGAGCAGTTCACGGGTGGCGGGGAGATAGGCACTGCTGTTGAAGTGTCCGAAGCTGCCCAGCTTCATCAGGTGGAGCAGACAGTCGTTGATACCTTCCATGCGTTCATTGACAAAATCATCGGCGGCTTTGACATCCAGTCCGAGGGATTCAAAATCGTGGTTGATTTTAATCATTTCCTGACGGGTCTTTTCGAGTTTGGTCTGCCAAGCCTCGTTGTCCCCGGCGGCGAAGCTGCCATAGATACCGGGTTCAGCGGTTTTTTTGTTTTCCAGCAGCAGATTGGTGATGCCGCCGTAGGCAGAGACCACAAAGACGCGGTTATAAAGCTCCGCCCCTTTGCGCTTGCCGATGATGATATTTTCAATGATTTCCCCGAAGCGGCTCATACTGGTGCCGCCGATCTTTTCCACGGTATGATTTCCCATAGTCAAGACTCCTGAAGATTTAAGTTGTGTTGAGATTATGATTTTAGACAAACGGATTTCAGAGTTCTTCGATGCGGAGCATCTTCACAGCGGCACGGCTGACTGAGAGTTTGCTCAGCTCTTCCATGGCACTGCGGATCTCTTTTTCCATAGCAGGATGAGTCAGTATCACCAGAGAGACATTCTCGCCCTGATTTTCGTGCTGGATCAAACTGGAAATGCTGATCTCACGGTCGGCGAGGATCTTGGTGATCGAAGCGATGACCCCGGGACAATCCTCAACGATCAAACGCAGATAGTAACGTGAGGTGCATTCGTTCTGGGGAGTGACGCTTTCAAACTGTTCCCCCTGACGGAACGCCGGGATACGGCGGGTGGAGTCAGCGGCGTAGTTGAGTGCAACATCAATGATATCTGCCACCACCGCACTGGCAGTCGCCTGACGGCCAGCGCCTCTGCCGTAGAAGAGGGTCTGTCCCACGAAGTCACCTTCCACCATGACACCGTTGAAAACGTCCATGATGCCGGCGAGAAGTGTTTCCTGGGGGATCAGAGTGGGGCGGACGCTCATTTCAACTGCGCCGTTCACATTTTTGATCACGCCCAGCAGTTTGATGCGGTAGCCCAGTTCGAGGGCGTAGTTGAGGTCCTCCAGCTCCAGATCCCGGATGCCTTCGATGGTCATGTTGTCGATGCCGAACCATTTGCCGTAAGCCAGAGAGGCGAGGATGGCAGTCTTGTGGGCAGTGTCGAAACCGTCGATATCCAGAGAGGGATTGGCTTCGGCATAGCCCAGACGCTGGGCATCGGCGAGGACGTCGTTGAAGTTGACGCCCTCACGCTCCATGCGGGTCAGGATATAGTTGCAGGTGCCGTTCATAATACCGAAGATACGGTTGATCCTGTTGCCGGCGAGACCTTCACGCAGAGCCTTGATAATGGGGATGCCTCCTGCGACACTGGCTTCATAATAGAGGTCAACATTGTTTTTCTCTGCGGCGGCAAAGAGTTCCTCACCGTGGAGCGCAAGGAGTGCCTTGTTGGCGGTGACGACGCTTTTGCCCGCATTGAGGGCATCGAGGATCAGTTTTTTGGCAAAGGTGGTTCCGCCCACCAGTTCCACGATGATATCGCAGCGTTTGATGGCTTCGGCGGCATCATTGCAGAGGATGCCTTCGGGAAGTTTCACGCCGCGGTCGGTGGTAGTGTCAAGGTCAGCCACACAGGTCAAAGTGAGACGCATACCTGTACGTTTTGCGATCATTTCGCTGTTACGCAACAGGTTTTCCACCACTCCGGCGCCGACTGTGCCGAATCCGACAACTCCGACTTTCAATTCTTTCACGACGTTGTTCCTTCAAAAAAGTTGATTCATTGACTGCTGAAAACCCGGTCCTGGTGCCTGATACAAAGTCTTTCGCCTTTGGAATGCGGGGTTTTCAAAGAAAACAGTTCTTATAATATAGCACAGAAAACAGCAAATGTCAATGGAGCAGGTTCATTTACAGAGAGATAAACGGTGAATTTTTGTTCGTTTTACTGAACAGCACGACGGAAAAAAGTAGCCTTTTCTTTTCTGCTCCGCCGCGGAACCTCTTGTAAAAACGGTTTTCAGGCTGTATATTAAAAGAATAACAAAAATATCAACATTTTCAACGAAAGGGCATCCGCTTTATGCCTATCACAGAAATACTCGCCAGAAACGCTGAACTTTACGCTGATGATGTGGCTCTTGTGGAAATCAATCCTCAGGAGCTGGAAAAACGTCATACCACCTGGAAAGAATATTCTCTTATCGAACCCAGCCGTTCCGACAGTTTCCGCTCCGAAATGACCTGGGGACAGTTTGACCGCAAAGCCAACCGCCTTGCGAACTTTCTGCTCACCCGCCACATCCGCAAGGGGGATAAAGTCGCCATTCTGCTCATGAACTGCCTTGAGTGGCTGCCCATTTACTTCGGTATCCTCAAGGCGGGCGCCATGGCTGTTCCCCTGAATTTCCGCTATACCGCAGACGAGATCAAATACTGTCTGGAACTTGCCGATGTGGACTACCTCTTTTTCGGTCCCGAATTCACCGGGCGTGTGGAAACCATCTGCGACCAGCTGCCCCGGGTGAAGTCTTTCCTCTATGTGGGTGAGGACTGCCCCTCTTTTGCCGAACCTTACGGCAATCTTGTTTCCTACTGTTCCAGCCGCGCGCCTCAGGTGGCGTTGACCGAAGAGGATGAGGCGGCGATCTACTTTTCCTCAGGAACCACGGGATTCCCCAAAGCGATCGTTCACTGCCACCGCAGTTTGACTCACGCCTGCATCGTGGAGCAGAAACACCACGGACAGACCAAGGAGGATGTCTTCCTCTGTATCCCCCCCCTCTACCACACCGGCGCCAAGATGCACTGGTTCGGTTCTTTCCTTGTGGGGGGAAAGGCTGTGCTGCTCAAGGGGATCAAGCCTGAATGGATCATTTCAGCTGTTTCCGGGGAAAAATGCACCATCGTCTGGCTTCTTGTGCCGTGGGCGCAGGATATCCTTGATGCTATCGACCGGGGCGAGATCAAACTGGATTCCTACCAGCTTTCTCAGTGGCATCTCATGCACATCGGCGCCCAGCCGGTTCCTCCCAGTCTTATCAAGCGGTGGAAACAGATCTTCCCCCATCACGATTACGACACCAACTACGGCTTGAGCGAATCCATCGGACCCGGTGCGGTCCATCTCGGCATGGAAAATATCGACCACGTCGGTGCCATCGGTGTTGCCGGTTACGGCTGGGAAACGAAGATCGTGGACGAAAAGCACAATCCTGTTGCGCAAGGCGATGTTGGTGAACTGGCGGTCCGGGGCGATGGCGTGATGCGCTGTTACTACAAAGACGAAAAAGCGACCGCAGAAGTGCTGGACTCCGAAGGCTGGCTTTACACCGGTGATATGGCGAAACAGGATGAAGAAGGCTTCATCTATCTCGTTGACCGAAAAAAGGATGTGATCATCACCGGTGGTGAAAACCTGTATCCGGTCCAGATCGAAGACTTCCTGCGGAAACACAATGCGATCAAGGATGTTGCCGTGATCGGTCTTCCGGATGCCCGTCTGGGCGAAATCGCAGCGGCGATCATCGAAGTCAAAGAAGGCTT
>JAZONY010000067.1:0-8352 GCA_045654705.1 Victivallaceae bacterium | reverse complement strand
CACCCCCCGGAGCGTCCTTGCGGAAATCACTGTTGAGGATATGCACAGGCGGCATGTGGCAGCTTTTGAAAAGCACTTTGAACTGAAACAAGGTCTCAATACGCTCCAGTTCCCCTTGCCCTCTGCCCCCGGAGGAACTCTGGTTGCCAATTACCGCATCACCGATCTCAAGGGCAGAGAATATGATTTCGGCGCCCTCAATTATACCAACGCAGGATCGAACAGAGTGACAGTGCGCTTTGCTGATAAAGAAAAAATCTTTGACCGCAGCGGCGAAGTGAAACTCCAGGTCGCCGTGGAGGGTGTTCTGCCCCCCGGAACCATCTGTTCCTATGAAGTCGAAGACACCCGTTTCAGAATCGTGAAAAAGGGCGAATTCACCGCAAAACAGCTCAACGATATCGTTTTCAAAATCGCTCCGCCCCATACCACGCTTTACCGCATACACCTGACGCTCAGGCAGGGTGAGCGGGAAATCTGCCGGGGCTTTGAAGAGTTTTCCATGCCTTCCCCCGGCAAGGATATCAAAGCCCTCGATGCCCTGATCTGGCTGGGGCGCAAACCTATGATCCAGCTTGCGGCAGATCTGGGATTCACCTGCTGGATCACCAATTTTATGCAGAACGGTGTCGCTATGGGGCGTTTCAAGGCGGTGTGCAATGCCAATCTGGGCATGGTCATGTACGGCGCCGGCAATGCCAATTACAGAACCTCTCTCAAATACCGTCACGACATTCCCAGCGACCCGGTGCGTACCCCCTGCTACTCCGACCCCGGACACTGGAAAAAGGCTGAGGAAATAATCCGCAGAGTCATGATTGAACAGCGTTACCGCTACTACGGCGTGCAGCTCCACGAGATCGCCGATGAAGCCTATCTGGGCAGCACGGTCTGTTTTTCGCCCCACTGTCTCAGGGATTTCAGGAGTGAACTCAAGAAGCAGTACGGTTCTCTTGAAAATCTCAACAGAATGTGGCAGAGAAGTTTCAAAAGCTGGGACGATGTCCTCCCTGTTCAGCTCAAAGAGGTGAACGGCAAAGAGAACCTTGCACCGTGGCTTGATCACAAGATGTTCATGGCAAAGGTTTTTGCGAAAAACTGGGTGGGTAACACCCGTACTCTGCTGCGCAAATATGTGCCCAACTCCAAGGCGGGACTTTCAGGGACTCAGATCCCCGGATACAGTTACGACTGGGTGCAGCTGATGAAGCATATCGACTGTCTCTCTTATTACAGCGGGATCCAGCGCAAGGCGGTCCACGACTTTGCGGGTCCCGGATTTGTGGCGGGACTCTGGGGCGGCGGCTACGCCCGTGCCGAACAGGTCAACGAATTTTATCAGAAGTCCAATCTCTGGGCGGATATGTTCCTGGGCGCCAATCTGGTGAGCAACTTTTCCGGACACGCTTTCAACGGCGATATCACCCCTGTCGAAAATACGCTTTTTTACACCGCTCTTGTCAATGAACTGCGCGGCGGCATCGACAGGATCATTCTCAACGGCAATGAGGTCGGCAGGGATGTTGCCGTCCTCTACTCCCAGAGTTCCCTTTTTGCCGCCATGGGCAGCATCGGAAGCACCATCTGGCACAATTCCATGACCGGATGGGCGGCACTCCTTGAGGATTTGAAGTTCAACTACTTCTATCTGCCCTACGACACTCTTGAAACAAAGGTCCCGGCGGCAAAGGCCGTGATACTTCCCTGTGCCCTTTCCCTTTCCCCTGCGGCGTTGAAAAATCTTCAGAAGTTCGTCCGCTCCGGAGGAACGGTCATCGCCGACTTTGCGCCGGGATGGTTCAACGAACATGGAACAAAGGTACGCAGCAAAGAGGTGGAAGAGCTTTTCGGCATCAGCCGCAGCAGAAGTACCCTTTCCACAACGGCGATGCAGACCGGCAGCAAAAAAGGTTACGGCATCCCCGCCGTCAAAGGCGAGTTCCGTATCGGTGAAAAATCCCTTGAATGTGCCGGAGCTGAAAAGCTGGGCGATGAGATACTTTTCATCAACAAATACGGCAAAGGTCATGCCGTGCTGCTCAATACCCTTGTCAGCGGCTATCAGGATATCACATTAGGCGGTGTCGGCGGTGAAGAAAGCTCCGTCAAAAGCGGAGCGGCACTTTTCTGCGATAATCTGCGCAAATTGATGCAGGGCGTTTTCACTTTGGGCAAGGTTTCAAAAAACAGTAATGTGACCGATGTCAAAACAGGCAAACTTTATCCCTGCAACACCATGCTGCGCAAGGATGGCGACAACTATATTTTCGGGATTCTGAAACACCAGACCACTGCGCCCGACGGCAAATTCCCCATGCGTTTTGCCGACAGGTTCCTCCGGAAGGTCAGAGTGGAACTGCCGGTGAAAGGTCATGTTTACGATGTCCGCAAAGGAAAGTATATGGGTGAAAGAAGCTCCTTTACTGTGGATCTCATGCCCGGCGACGGTCAGCTCTTTTCCATCCAGAAAAAGAAGATCACCGCTCTTGAAATGACCACGCCCGACAGGGCGGAGCGAGGCAGGGCGCTTGAGGTGAAGTTTCATCTCAAAGGCGCAGCAGGCGATCAGGTGTTCCGCATGGAACTTGCCGGACCGGACGGCAGGAAGGTCCGACATTACACTGTGACTGGACACTTTGCCCCTGCGGAGGGCAGGTTCTCTTTCCAGTTCGCCCACAACGATACCCCCGGTCCCTGGAAATGCCGGATCACTCATGTCAACAGCGGGATCGCCGCAGAAAAAATAATCAATTTGAAGTGAAAGGAACTCTTTTATGAACACTATACCCGTTGCTTTGCAGCTTTATTCTCTCAGAGAAACTTTTCCCGAAATGCCCCTCAAGACCATGCGTGAGGTCAAAGAGATGGGATTCAGCGGCGTGGAGTTTTTCGGGAAACACTTCAAGAACAACTTTTACCGGGCACTCCTTGAGGAAACCGGGCTGGTCTGCGCCGGATGGCACACCCCTATCGAGGAACTTGAGGGCGATAAGTTTGAAGCCACCCTTGAACGCAATCTTGCCGTCGGCAACAAATATATCATCGTCCCCTGGTTCCAGGCGCCCACCGCAGATGAGTGGAAACGCTTTGCCAACCGCCTCAATCTGGTGGCGGAACGGCTGCGCCCCATGAACATCAGGACCGGATTCCATTGTCACGCCCACGAATTTACGGCTGTTGACGGGGAACTTCCCTGGAACATCGTGGGGGACAACACCATTTCCGACGTTGTGCTTCAGCTGGATACAGGCAACGCCCTTTCCGGCGGCGCGGACATTATGGCGACTTTGAAATCCTTCCCCGGCAGAAATCAGTCCATCCACTGGAAACCTTACTCCAAAGAGAATGGGTTCGCCGTTCCCGTAGGCGGCGACGATCAGGATTGGGAAGCCCTGCTCAAATGGAGCGAAAACGCCGGAAGCACGGAGTGGATCGTTCTTGAATACGAAAAAGAAAATCCCTATGAACAGGTGAAACGCTCCATCGACTTTATCAAAGAGCTGTAAGGGGTTTTGAACAGTAAAAAACGCACCTCAAAAGGTTGTTGCAAGCCTTTGAGGTGCGTTTGGTTTTTCAGTGGAAAAAACTTATTCTTCGGGGAGATATCTTCCGCCGGTGGTCCAGAGAATGTGGCGGATGTTCTCTTTTTTGATGCCCTGAGCTTCGCAGAAACCGCTTTCCAAAACCATTTCAGGCCCCACGAATCCGGCAGCGGCAGAGGGTTCGATCTTGAGGTTTTCAAGGGCGCGGGTCTTGCGCTGGAGTTCAGGGAGGATCTCATCTTTGAGGGTGTAAGCTCCGGCAAGGAGCGTCTGCATGATGCCGCCCACAAAGCCGGAGGCTCTGCCCACGGCGAGACCGTCGGCAAGGGTGTTGTTGGTAAGTCCGATATCGTAAACGCTGATTTCGGAGTTTTTCCCGGTGGCAAGTCCGAGAAGCACACAGGGGGCTTCAACAGGCTCCGCAAAGAAGCAGTGGACCGCATCGCCGAAAAGCATTTTCAAACCGAAACAGACACCGCCGGGGGCACCGCCCACGCCGCAGGGCAAATAGACGAAAAGAGGATGTTCTTTGTCAGGCAGTTCCCCACGCAATCTCAACTGCTCACGCAGCCGCAGCGCCGCAACGGCGTAGCCGAGGAAGAGTTCATGGGAGTTTTCGTCGTCAACAAAGAAGGAGTAGGGATCGGTCTCAGCCTCTTTCCGTCCCTGGGCGACGGCGGTGGAGTAGTCGCCGGTGTATTCGATGACCTCCACGCCCCGTGAGCGCAGAAGTTTTTTCTTCCAATCTTTGGCATCCGCCGACATGTGGACCCGTGCCTTGAAGCCCAGAGCCGCAGAGATGGTTCCGATGCTCAATCCCAGATTGCCGGTGCTGCCCACGGAAACGGTGTAGTTCCCGAACATGGAACGGATCTCAGGGGTTGCCATCTTGCGGTAGTTTTCATTTGTGGTGATAAGTCCCTGTTCCAGACAGAGCTGCTCCGCAAAGCAGAGAACATTGTAAATACCGCCACGGGCCTTGATGGAGCCTGCCACAGGGAGGTCGTGGTCGGCTTTCAGAAGCATCTTTGCGCCGGGGAGCAGTTCCGCTGACAAAGCGGGGATCTCAAGAAGCTCCGATTCGATGATGCCGTAATGGCAGGCGGCTTCGTCAAAAAGTTCCGCAAGAAGCGGTGCGAAGCGGGAAAGGCGTGCTTCTGCATCATAAACATCGGCAACAGAGTAGGGCAGTTCAGCACTTTTTCCATAATCAGGATTGAGCCAGCAGTAGGGGACACGTTCTTTAAGAGCTTTCAAACACTTTTCCATAACAAATCCTTTCTTGAAACACATGACAGTTGAAATAAACGGTTTTCAGCTGCGGGTGAGCCATTTGTTGTTGTTCAATGTAAAAAGGGCGTAAAGGGGGATCCACATGAGAAAAAGAAGAGCATAAATGCTGTATGTGAAGGCGTGGAAAGAGTAACGCAGAGAGTTTTTGCGGGCGTAGATGATGGTGGGCGGAACGGACCAGAGAAGTATCATCATAAGCATGTAACTGAGGATAAGACCCGCTGTATGATAGTTGGTGATGAGATAGACCAGAAGCACAGGGGAAACCACCACCGGTGAGAGAATGCCGATGTTGAAGATGATGTAATGGAACGCCAACCCCAGAGATTTCAGATCGAAAAGTGAGAAATTGCGGAAAATGTAGGGGGCAAGGAGGATGTTTTCTCTGATATCCCCGCGGACCCAGCGCAGGAGCATCTTGCAGAGACCGGTATATTTTTCAGGCATGTTGGTATAGGCTTTGGCAGACTCCTGATAGCGGATCAGCCACTGTTCCTGAAGCAGCATACAGGTCAGCGCCCGGTCTTCGCCGATGGAGGTTTTGCGCCCCAGAAAACGCTGTTTGAGCCACGTTTCAAGAATGGGCATCACCGCCTTTCTGCGATAGGCGCTCAAAGCTCCCGGCGTGCAAAGCACCACGCCGAAACGGCTCTGGGAACTGCGGAGAAGTTCGTAGGAAAAGACGAAAATGATATCCATCAGTTTGGGGATCAAGCCCCGTTCAAGGTTTTGAACGCAGATATTCCCCGCAACGCCCCCCACCTTGGGGTCGTGGAAAGGGGAAAGCAGATGAGTGAGGGAGTCCGGCGTGACGGAGCTGTCGCTGTCAACGGTAACGATGATCTCTGAGTTTGAAGCCCGGATCCCTGCGGCAAGGGCATGTTTCTTGCCCCGGTTGCGTTCGCAGAAAATGGTGGTGATTTCAGGGAACTCCTGCTTTGCTTTTTCGATCCACCTCCGGGTATCGTCTGTTGAGCCGTCATCAATGGCGATGACATGGAAATCAGGATAGTTGGAAGCCATAATGCTTTTGATGGTCTTGTACACATGTTTGCCTTCGTTGAAAGCCGGTATCAGCACATCGCACGAGGGCGTATGCCTGACGCTGCAGGGCTTGTAGCCGAAGGCAACAATGGCGATCACCAGCATATAAGTCAAGGTGAAATAGCTGAATATGATCGAATAATTGATCATCAGATATATGGAAAAGATGATCAAAAGCAATATAAGTGAATTGAAAAGAAGTTTGATTTTCATAACTGCTTTTTATTGTAACAGACGGCAGATTCCGGAGCATTGAGCCTTTTCTCCCGGAAAACAGCGAAGGCGTTGCCCTGCAAAAGAGTGGCGAACTCCCTCATAATCATACTGTTGGAGAAAGTAAAAGAGTCTTTGCGCTCCATATCCATAATGTAAAAATTCCCGAATTCAAAATGTCGATTTTATAAGATACACCTTTTTCGGGATGTTTGCAACTTTTTTTTACAGAAAATCTGAAACTTCTCCTGACGCCTCACCTTTCCTGCGGCATTTGCGAGTGCAAGAGCGTTTCAGCAGAACTCACACCGCTGCCTTTGACGGAAACTTTGATCTCACCGCAGCTGGAATTGCTTCTGACGATGGCAAGAGCGGAACCGCTGAAGGTACGGATGAAGGGCGTGTTCTCTTTTTCGTGACTTGCGGGGTCCCCGGAACAGAGACCTGCCAGAACTCCCGCTCCTGAAACGGTGACTTCAAGGTCGATCGCCCCGTCGGGAACGAAGTTGCCTTTTTCATCGACAACATCGATCCTGAGGAACGAAAGATCTTTTTTTCCTGCCGAAAGAGTTGGACGGTCGGGAATGATTTTCAATGCCGCAGCTTTGCCCGGGGTGACGAGTCGGGTGCGGCAGACCTCTTTGCCCTTCTTTTTGCCGACGGCGACCAGAGTACCGGGTTCGTAGGGAAGTTCCCAGACGGTGTATTTATCTTTGGGAAGAACTTCATTTTCTTTGATGACTTTGCCGTTGAGTTCCAGCGTGACGGAGTCGCAGTTGGAACAGCAGTAAAGCTCAACCGGGGTCCCTGCGGGAACATCTCTTTTCCAGGGCGGGAAGATGTGGAGCACATCTTTCGGGGTCCACAGCATCTGGTAGTAGTAATAGGTGTCTTTGGGGAAACGGCACAAATCCAGCACGCCGAACTGACTGGTCACAACGGGGAAACCGCAGGTTTCGCCCCGGTATTCGATGGCGGACCACATAAGTCCCCCTGCCAGATGGGGATTTGCCATGACATGTTCCCACTCTCTTGCGTGAGATTGAAGGAGTGCAAGTTCAGAGCAGTATTTGCCGTTTTTAGCCAGTTTTCTGCCGTCGCCCAGGATCTCAAAGATACCGCTTTCGCCGAACTCCTCCTCTTTGTAGATGCCCCGTGCGCCTCTGCCGGAGGAATATTCGCTGATGACTTCGCAGCGGTCGGGATAAGCGATGTGGTCACGGTCATCTTTGCCCCCCATGCCGCCGCCGTTGTAGCCCACCACATCCACGGTATCGGCGAAACCGTTGGCGTTGGCATCGGCGTTGCCTTCAAGTCCCACAGCCGTGGGGCGTGAGGGGTCGAGTTTTTTCGCAAGATCATGGAGCGTTTTCAGCATGGTCGTCAGATTGCGGTTCCCCTCCTGACCTCCGGCGGTATTGGCAAGGGACCAGAGGATGACGGAAGGATGGTTCCTGTCACGCCGGATCAAATCGGTCAAATCCTTTTCTGCGCCCAGATCGGTGTGGAGATTTCTCGTTTCCGCCCAGAGGAGCATACCCATTCTGTCGCAGGCATCCATAAGGGCGGGGGCGGCGGGATTGTGTGAGGAGCGTATCATGTTGGAGCCCATCTCTTTGAGAATTTCCACATTCTTTTCATGGGCGCGGTCGGGGAGCGCAGTTCCCAGACCTCCGAAATCGTGGTGGATATTGCCCCCCCTCAGCTGCAGATGTCTGCCGTTGAGGAAGAATCCTTTGTCGGGGGTGAACTCAAAGTAACGGATGCCGAAAGGAATATTTTCAATGTCGCTTGCGGAACCGTTTTTCAGGGTGATTTTTGCGGTGTAAAGATAGGGGGAATCAATATCCCAGAGCCGGGGAGAAGGAACGGTGAGATCAAAGATCTCTTTTGAAAACGCCCCTTGCGAAAGGGATTTTTGCTCCCGGGCTGTGATATTATTTTCTCTGTCAAGAAGTTCGATGGTGAGTTCACTTCCGGAGTCTGCATCGGCAATTTCCACTTCCACCTTGACTTTGGCGGCACTTTCAGTGATTTCAGGAGTGGTGATGGCAACGCCCCAGGGAACAAGATGGGTGTCCGGCTTGATGATGAGCCAGACATGGCGGTAAATGCCGCCGCCCTCGTACCACCAGCCTTCATGCTCCTGGGTGTTGACATATACGGCAACTGTGTTTTTCTTACCGTATTGCACCACATCGCTCATATCGACCTCAAAGCCGGTATAGCCGCAAAAATTGTGCTTGAGCAGGCATCCGTT
>JAZONY010000066.1:0-34743 GCA_045654705.1 Victivallaceae bacterium | reverse complement strand
CCGTGGTTTCCGGGGGCAGGGGGGATGTTGATTTCTTCCGGCTCCATTTTTCCCGCAGCGGGGGCGTTGGGATAAAAACGGATCTTGCGGTTGCTCATCTCTGCCCAGAGCTGACCCTCCCAGCCGTTGAGGACAAACTGTCTGCCGCTTGTGGCTTTGACGGAACTTGTGAAACACTCCGCCAGCACGGCACGGCATCCGTTGGCGTATTCGATCATAATGGTGTGGTTGTCAAAGGTGTCCTTGTCAGAGTTGAAAACACACATGTCAAGGCGTTGACCGCCGTTGATCACCACGGCGGGGATCCCGGTGGCGTTGCTGGTGCTTTCTTCGGCTTTTTCCATATCCATATAGTAGAGACAGGAATCCTTTTTGCCGCACTTGAAGCAGTAATCAGCCCCCTCTTTGTCGGGCAGAAAACGGTCAAGTCCTCCGAAAGCTGAAACACGCACAGGCCTACTGCGGGCGAAACGGTTGATCTGGTCGATGCTGTGACATCCCTTTTCAACGGCAAGTCCTCCGGAATTGGCACTCAGACGGTGCCAGCGGCGGAAATAAGAGTATCCGCCGTTGTAAAAGTCGGTGCAGATGATCTGCTGGACGTGTCCGATTTTTTCGGCGTTGACCATGTCGGCGATTTGGCAACAGACAGGATGGTGGCGCAGATTGAAGCCCATGAAAACATTTTTGCCGCTTTTCTTTTCGGCATCCATGATCGCCTGACATTCGGCGGCGGTCCGTGCCATGGGTTTTTCGAGAAAGACATCCATTCCGGCTTCGAGGGCGGCGATGGCGTTTTCGGCGTGACCTTTCTGCGGAGTGCAGACCATGACCAGATCAAGACCGCTTTTGAGGAACTCTTCCCGGTTGTCAAAGAGCTTCAAAGTATCGCTTTTGATGGTTTTTTGAGCAAACTCCCGTTTCAAAGGTTCGGGATCGAAGACCGCAGTGATCTCAGCCCGTTCCCTGAACTGTTCGCTCATAAGAGGCAATATGAGTGAATAGGCACGGTTGCCCATTCCGATAACTCCGATGCGGATTTTTTTCATTTGACAGCTTTGGCTCCATATTTGTTTGACAGCGCCGACTCAAAGAATTCGAGAGTGGGCGTGATTTTTCCGGATGAAAGATTTTTGAGGATATTGCCGAACTCCTTTTCAAAAGGATCGGTAAACTTGTGTCCCCTGAAGGTGATGGAAGTGATTTCAATATCATTTTTCCCCCAGGTCGTTCTGGCATGGAACCTTTTGACACCTGCAACGGAATTCAGCTTGATCTTGCCCCCTTCGCCGCCGCAGTAACGGTATTTGTCTTTGGGGGAGAAATACCAGCAGTTCTCATCGAAATCGACTTTGAAATTATTCCCCGTAATAGAGGTGCGGTCCACCCGGTTGAGGGCTTTTTGAGGCGTGAGTGCCGTAAAAAGGTTGTTTCTCACCCTGACGGTACTGCCGGGACGCTGCCGGCTCAGACCGATATTATGGATTTCAGAAACGTAAAACGTACATCCTTTGACCGTGATATCCCCGTTGAAAGAGCCGTCAATGGCGGTGACACCTTTGGCAAAGACACAGTTTTCGAGTTTGACTTTGCTGCTGTTGAGGAGGACAACAGGGTGCTGATAGGTCCCCACCGCGGAAAATACGCAATCTCTGATCTCAATATCTGAAGCATCGAAAATCTGCGCCATGCCGAAGTTGGCTCCAGCCCGGTTGGCGTAAAGTTTGTTGGCGAAATTCCGCAGGATGAACCCCTGAAATTTGATGTGACTTAAGTTTTTGCACAGGATACCCCCGGGGCGCATGAAGTTGGCGCCGTCAAGAATGACGCTTCCCGCTTTTGAGGCACGGAAGGTAATGGGCTTTGAAGTTGTTCCTGAGTGCAGCGGCGTGATCGTGTCGTAATAGATGCCGGGGAGCAGTGTCACCGTATCTCCGGGGAGCGCCTTTTGGGCAGCTTTGGCAATGGAGCGGAAGGGTGCGTTGACACTTCCTGCGTTCTCATCGCTGCCCGCAGGGGAAACGAAGTATTCGCAGCTTTTGCGCTCTTGGGGGGCGGGAAGAGTGAAAGTTGCAACTTTGCCGAAAATGTCACGGGAGGCACTTTTTTCAACTCCGGAAGAGTTGGCTTTGCCCCAGGGGGCGTTGTTGGTTTTGGCAAAAGGATGAGCCGGAATGACCGCACGGCAGTAGTAAGTTTTCCCGGGGATCAGATTTTTGAGTTCCACGCTGTGAAAGATGTTGCCGCTGGAGTAGGCGCGTTTGCCCATTTCCGGCGTTTCGCCGTACTCCAGATAAGAGGTCGAGGGGCGGGGGGACCACCAGGTGTTTTTCACCCGGTAGTGGTCGGCACTCACTCCGGCTGTCACCCAGCTCACGGCGGCGGTGCTGCCGTAAAAGGTGAACACAGGCGTTTCAGGAGCTTCAGGCTCTGCTGCAGCAGACTCTCTGACACCGGGGAGCAGGGGGGATTCAGGAAAACTTCCCTGAGGAAGATTTTTGCAGCAAGAGTCATAAACTTTGGCACTGCCTGAAAGGTTTTCGTAGGAACAGCTGAAAATTTTTGTTTCACTTCCTGCTGAAATGGTATGGGCAAAGCATTTTTTCAGCGTGACAGATGCACTTTTTTTCAAATCGACTTTTTTGATTTTCATGCCTTCGACAGTGACATTCTTTGCCCCTGCAAGATCAAGGTGTTCAAGAAAAACTCTGCCTCTGCCCCTGATGACGATGTTTTCAGGATTCCCCTTGAAACTGCCGTAATTGCCGGGGGCAACGTAAAGGGTTCCCCCTTTCTGCAAAGCCTTGAGCGCCCTTTCAAAGGTGCGGAAAGGGGTTTTTTCATTGCCGCCTGAATTTTTGTCGTTTCCTGAAAGGGAAAGATAAAAGACTCTATCCCATTTGGGGAACGCCCCTCTGCCCAGAGCGGATGAACCCTGCTGCAAGCGGTAATCCAGATATTCAGGGGCGCAGAACTCAACTTTCTGATTTCTTTTCAGCAGCAGATTGGTGGCGTTGGGGTCGAAAACATCGCTGGGGTATCCGAATGTGTTGGAAATATCACGGATGGGACGCCCCCCCTGAAGATCGCTGTAATTGAATGAGGTCGAGTCCAGCACCACATTGCCCTGAGCCAGACGTTTGCCCGCTGTGGCTTTGTAGTAAAGTCCGATCCGGGAGTTGATGATGATGTTGTTGCGCGCCGTGTCGTCGATGGCGCCTGAATAGAATCTGACACCGTGAACGCCGGTGTTGACAACAATGTTGTTTTCCGCCAGATTGTTCCGTGAAGCACCGCCGAAAAAGAGCTGCGCCGCCTCGGCGTATCCGGGAGCGTCGTTGCGGTGGAAGAAGCTGTTGCGGACTGTGGAGTTCTTTGAGCGGACCGTAAACGCCACGCCCCCTGAGTTGTAATAAAAACGACAGCGGTCAACGGTGATGTCACTGGTCCCCGTACAACGGATGGCGATCGCCCATGATGAGTAGCGGGGATCTTTGTAGGCGGAACCGCAGAAGGTGAGATCTTCGATCCTGACATGGGCGGCTGCTTCAAGGAGGAAAAGATATCCGGAGTGGATCGTGGCACGCAAATTTCTGCCGGGCTTTCTGCCGTCAAAGGCGTGGACGTAAAGAAAACCTTTTTCATAGCAGAATGTCCCCCGGAATTTTTCCATATCATGTATGGCGGGAGCTTGAAGCAGAAGCTGTTCTTTCTTGAGATCACTGACATTGAAGACCGCTTCTTTGAGAGGTGTCCGGTAGACAAAACGCTGACCTTTCACCATTTCCCAGCGGGCATCGTCAAGGGATTTCCACGCCGTGATGATCGTGCTGTAACGGTCTGCGCCGCGGATGATGACTGGTTGCTCTTTTGTACCTTTGACGGAGCTTCTTACGGTCCCCTGACGGTAGACACCGGGCTGCAAAGTGAGGATATCCCCCGGTTTGAGTTTGTCAAAAGCCTTTTGCAGAGAATCCGCAGGAGTGACAATGTACTCCGCACCGGTAAGAACAAGAGCCAGGCAGAACGCCGCAATAAAAGAGAAATATTTCATTTTCTGATACCTCCGAAACGCATTTCAGCCGCAGTTTGCCATTTGGCCGGTTTGCCGGGAAGCCAGACCGAAGTGTAAAGGCAGCTGTCATCATCATCCGGATATTTGAAAGCCATCTTACGGTATTTGATCATGGCGGTACCGCCGTCATAGAAGACAACACCGCAGGAGTTCAGATGACGGAAAGCCACGGCGTGGGTTCCCTTGTAGTTGGCGTTTTTGGAGTCCACCGATTCCGCAAAGTAACAGCCGTTGGAAGGCTTTTTCAGTGAAGAAAGTTTGAAGCCTGTTTTGGGGTGTTCACTGGTATTCTGAAAGTTCAATCCGTAAAAACTTCCGGCAGTGTTGACGGAAGGACAGAGAATGGGGGTGACGATACGTTTGCCGCCGGAGTTGTAAACAATCCCGCCGATGATCCCATTTTTTGTTTCAGCAATGCCGAGATATCTGAAAATGGTCCCTTGGGAAATTTCCCCTTTAGAGGTCGTCCGGTCGTAAGCGTTGTACCACTCCCCTGCGCCCCAGGCATCGGGCTGACTGGCAGAAGCCATGGTAAATGAAACGACAAAATCGTTGTTGTCAGCGGCATAAAACAATGCAGCTTTCCCCAGCTGTCCCAACATGTTGACGCAGGAGATCTGTTTGCCCCTGTCCCGTGCCTGCTGCAAGGCGGGAAGCAACATGGCGGCGAGAATAGCGATGATCGCTATTACAACCAGCAGTTCGATCAAAGTGAAAGAGAAGCGTTTCATAAAAAAGACCTTTATTTTATTTTTATTGCTGATTCACGGCATAAAATCTTGTGAGGGGTGAAAATATCCAAACGCTGACCTGTGAGATTTTCGGGAGCGGCGAGGAGTTCTGCCGCTCTTTCACCGATGGCGTTGTATTGAAAGTCAACCGTTGAAAGGGCAGGGGTATAGAAGTCCCCTCCCGGATAGCCTCCGAAACCCAGCACTGCGATTTGGCGGGGAACATCGATGTTGCGTGCGGCAAGAAGATCACACACCATCGTCGCCAGAAAGTCCGAACCGCAGAAAATCGCCTCGGGGGAAACTTTGAGAAGTCCCTCAACGGCGTTGGTGAAACTTGTTTTTTCCTGAGTACAAAAGGTGATGAGCGCTTTTTCAGCGGCGGCTCCGTGGGCTTCAAGATGAGCCAGGAACTCTTCATCGGTGTAATATTTGACCTTGAAAAGAGCATTGCCCAGGAAGGCGATCCGCTTTTTGCCGCAGGAACGCAGGAACTTGACGCCGTCATCCCATGCGGCGGCGTAGTTGGTCCGCATGAGTGGAAAAGGCGTGTTCTCACTGTCCGGGGCAGTTCCGTGGGCGATGAGAACAGGAAGACCGCACTCTTTGAGCATGGCGGTCAGAGGATCATTTTCCTTGAATCCGCCGCCGGGGATCAGGATCCCTGTGAACCCGTTTTTTTTCAGGATGCGGCGGAACATGGCAGAGGTGGTGTTGGCAATGAATTGACTGTTGAGCGTTTCGGTCTGGATCTGCAATTCACAGCACCGTTTTTCAAATCCGGGCAGAATGTAGTTGCTGATGTTCCGCAGAGAGTGGAAATGATCTCTTATGATCAGGATCTTGCCTTTTGCAGCAGGTTCTCCGAAACCTGTGACAAAGGTCCCTTTTCCGTGGACTGACGTGACAAGTCCTGCTTTGGCAAGATCTTCCAGCGCTCCCCGCAAAGTGATGTGTGAAACGCCCAGTTCCTTTGCGAACTCCGTCCCCCGGGGCAGCTTTGAGCCCATGGGGAGTTCGCCGCTTTGTATGAGAGAGGCGATCTTTTCGGCGGTGATCGCTCTTTTTGATTTGATATTCATACGCTTAGAGTAAAAGAGTGATTATAAGTGATTATTTTAAAGATACACCATTTTTATCTCTTTGTCAAGGGAGGAACAGGTAAAAAAACACATTTTTTTTGCAACGGGCTTTGCTTTCTCAGGTTGAATAAGTGTGTTTCTGGTATTATATTACTTTGTCATACATTATTTTCAACCCATATCAAGGTGATCATATTATGAAAAAATTCAATGAAAAACTTTCCGCATGGAGTTGCGGTTCCCTTGAGATGATGCCCTATTTCGTCACTGAAAAAGGCAAAATCATCCCCTCTGTCATCGAAACTGAAGAGGGCGAGGGCAATTATCATATCTCCGCAGCCTATGAAACAGGGGAAAAGGATGATCTTTACTTTCTGATCTCTGAGGGCGAAGTGACCTGCCGCCGTGTTTTCCGCAACCAAGAGACAGAGCAGAATATCTGCGAACTGGGCATCTGTCTCAAAGGGATAACTTTCGGCGGTGATGAAAAAGAGGACTACTTCTATCACAACGAAAACCCCCGTGTCTATGAAAAAATGGGGATCCCCGTTGACTTTGACCGGGTCAACAACAGCAATGTGAAGGACTTCGGATTCGACGAAATGGCGGGCAACCGCTGGGCGGATCCCGGTGTCGTCCATGAACGCATCGGCCGCAGCCCCTATCAGCCTTTCCCCGCCATTCTGGTCAGCAATTACAACTCTGAACGGGGCATCGTCCACGGGACCTTGAGCCAGAAACTTTTTTACCACAACTATCTTGTCAAACATGAAAATGGCTCTGTCATACTTGATATACTTTCCTCCTTCAAGGATATCGCTTACCTGACCGCCCCCGCAGGGAAGATCATGGTGGATCAATGGTATCTCGGCATGACAGACAAAGCCGCCGATCTGGAAAAACTTTTTGAAAACTATATTGCCGTTCTTGAAAAACACCTGCCCGTCCTTTACGGAAGTACCGATATCAACCGCAAATGGATGGTCTGGGGATCATGGAACGATGGTATCTCACGGAAGATCTCTGAAGAGATGCTCCTGAAAGAAGCCCGGTTCCTCAAAGCCAATTTCCCCACGGTCCGCTGGATCCAGGTGGATGACGGTTACGCCGTCAATGTCCCCCCCGCCCACGGTCTCGGAATGCCTTATGAAGGTGAAGAGGGTGTCGATCACAAAAAGTTCCCCCGGGGCTTGCGCGCCTACACCGATGAGATCCGCAAAATCGGTCTGAGACCTGCCGTCTGGATCGGGGGATTCTGCCCCAAACACGCCCCCATCTACCGGGAGCATCCTGAATGGTTCATCAACTACGACTACCGGACAACGGAGTCCGCACCTCTGGATGTCAGTCAGAAAGAGGTTCGTGACTATATCCGTCGCGCTCTGGATGTTTTCTTTTACGAATACGGCTTCGAGGGCATGAAACACGACTTCTGGAGCTACGCCTTTGAGGACAGTCACGATCTTTTGAAAAACAAAGATCGCTCCGGCTATGAATACCGCACCTGGTGGCTGCAGGAGATCCGCAAACGGATCCCCGGCGACGGCTATCTGCAAACCGGATGCGATATCGTCATGGGTAACCCCTTCCTTGGCGAATACTTTACCAACTACCGCTACGGTATCGACATCGGCTGCGGCAACTGGGATTATGTCAAGACCAACTTCCTCTGGGGCGCGGCATGTTTCGCCACCCATACGGCGCACCTTTTTGTTCCCAACAGTGACTCCGTGGGACTTTTCCCCGGACTCAACGACACTGAAGCCATGTTCTGTCTGAACTACTGCCTTGCCACGCACTCCATGGTCGAGATCGCCGGGAAACTCAGTGAGTCCGCTCCTGACAATCCCCGTCTCAAGACCCTGAAAAAGGCTGTGTGCAACCCCAACAACGGGCAGGAGGTGTTTCTGGGCGGCTACAACTACCGTGACCGGAACAACCTCATTCCCCGCATCATCTACTTCAAAACACCCCACTTCTCGATGGAAGAAAACAACGATCTTCTGCCCTTGCGGACGGCGGGACTTTTCAACATCGAAGAAGAAAGTATCAAGGTGACTTTCAGCGCGGAGACATTGGGACTTTCCGGCAATAACTACATGGTGACCGACGTCTGGAGCGGCGAAACCTTTGACCTTGACGGAACTTTCACCGTTGAGATCGAACCCCACGGCAGCCGTTTGTACGCCATTTCACAAAAGGAGAAAGTGCAGCTGATCGATGCCAATATGCGCATCAACCGTTTCGACGGCGAAATCATGGAATTCGATTACGCAGGCACAGCAGAACTTCTCATGGCAAAAGCTCCCGGAAAGATTTTTGCCGGTGAAAAAGAACTTCCCTTTGAAAGCGAAAAACTTCCCTGCGGCACACGCATAACCTTCACGGTCCCCCAAAAGGGCATCATCACCTTGAAGTAAAAAACAGTCAGCAAAAAGGCTGCGGCAAAAGAATTTCTCTTGCCGCAGCCTTATTTTTTTTCAAGCACAGCTTTTCAGCTGCGGGGGACGATTTTGAGGGCACCGGGAATGGGGGTGTCAGAGACAAGAAGCAGATAGCCGCCTCCGCCGCAGCCTGACAGTTTCCACCCGGCACACCGGTCTTTGTATTCTTCAATGGCGCGGGCGACTTCCGGTGTCATCATGGCGGGAAAAAGCTCCAGCTGGGCGGCGAAGCACTCTTTCATGGCTTCGCCCCAGAGTTTTATATCTCTTGCGCTGATAGCGTTCCAGCACTTTTCGGAAGCATCTGCAAGTTTCCGGGCGCTTGGAGCATTGAGGGCAACTCCTTTCATCACATCGTATCCCGCCTGACGGGGAGGCAGGGCGATCAACTGCAAGGTGCGGCTGATGAAAGATAAGGTTTCTTCATCGGTTTTTGATTCGATGGAATCGGGCCAGTAGCCGTTGTTGTAATTGAGCTTGTTCAATCCGGGCAGAATGATGCCCAGCTGATCCTGGGAACCGCTGATATTTTTCGTCCCGGGGGGATTTTCCATGCAGAAAAGCATTTTTGCAAGTTCCACTTTGTTCCCGGATGGGATCTGTGTCTGCCACATCTCGATCGCCTTTTTTCTGGAACTGGTCGCCATGCCGCTTTTGTCGTTGAATTCAATGGCAGGTTCGATGGAAAGCACGATCACAGCCCCCGGAGCCAGAGCGTTGACCATGGGCTGATCCATCCAGCCGCCGCAGAGTTCCACCCGGTAGGGGATGCGGCACTCCTGGCGTAAAGCGGTGGTGGAACGGGCGGGCAATCCCGGTTCGGGCACTCTTTCGCTGACAACAAGTTTTATGCCCAGCTTTTCGCAGAACTCCTTTTTGGCAGGAGTGTAGCCGTCAGTATTGACAAAGAAGAAATCAGGCTTCAGCTCTTTGAGTTCCTCTTCAAAGTCCATGATGCCATGACCTGAATTGATCCAGGCATCTTTCACACAGCGCAGGGCTTTGACCATATAGAGACGCTCGGCATTGCCGTTGATGGTTTTGCGCCCTTTCAGCTCCATAATGGTTTCGTCGGAGCCAAGTCCCACATAAAGGTCCCCCAGCTTTGCCGCTTCTTCGAGAAACGCCACATGACCGCTGTGGAGCATGTCATAGCAGCCTGAAACAAATACCTTGGGACTCATTCTTTTGTGACCTTTCCGTTGAAAGGGGCGATGACGCGGTCGAGGACACCTTTGCAGCAGCTGATCGCCATGCCGTAGTTGACCACAGGGACTCCGGCGGCGGCGGCAAGTTCGATCCGGCGCAGCACTTCCCGGCGGTTGAGCATACAGGCCCCGCAGTGGAGCATGAGAGCGTACTCTGAAAGGTCATCCGGGAAATCGTGTCCTGAACAGATGGTGAACTCCAGTTTCCCCCCTGCCTTTTTTTCAAGCAAGCGGGGGATCTTGACTCTGCCGATATCGTCGTCGCCGGCGTGGTGGGTACATCCCTCGGCGATGAGAACTTTATCCCCCGGTTTGAGTCGGGCGATCCTTTCGGCTCCTTTAAGAAAGGCGTTCAGGTCTCCCTTGATCCTTGAAAGCAGAATGGAAAAGGTGGTGCAGGGGATCTCAGAAGGTGTCTCCTGAACCATGAAATCCACCACCTGGGAGTCGCAGATCACAAGGGCAGGGGGCGTTTTAAGGTTGTTGAGGGTTTTGTTGTAATCCTGAGTTTTGCACACCAGCGCCGTACAATCGGAATCCAGTATCTCGCGGAGCGCCTGAACCTGGGGCAGTATCAATCTGCCTTTGGGCGCCTGAATGTCGATGGGAACGATCAATATGACCGTTTCTCCGGGGGAAATGAGATCGCCCACCATGGGCGGAGGTGTTACGAACTCTTCAGGGACGGCGGCGATCAGGGCGGGTTTCAGGCGTTCAAGAAGCTCCTCACGGCTCATGGCAGTTGAAGAAAGAGTGATAAGTTCATTGCCGCACTTTTCCCGCACCATGGCGCAGAACTTTTCCGAAGGCATTTTTTCATCGCATTTGTTGACGGCGGCGATCACGGGGATCTTGCGTTCAGCGGCAAATGCCATAAGTTCCTCTTCGGTATCTCCCCACTCATCGGCAAGTGTCAGCAGAAGCAGTACATCGGCACGGTCAAGGGCTTTGATACTGCGTTCAACGCGGCGCGCTCCCAGTTCCGTATCATCCCCCAGACCGGCGGTGTCCATAAAGAGGACCGGCCCCAGAGGACGCAGTTCCATGGATTTTTCCACAACGTCAGTGGTGGTTCCCGGCAGGGGGGAGGTGATGGAAATTTCCTGTCCGGAAATCTTGTTCAGGAGCGTGGATTTGCCTGAATTGACTCTTCCGGCAATGGCGATTTGAAGCCTGAGGGATTTGGGGGTGTTCAACATAAAACGGGAAAAACTCCTTTGGATTGTTTCAGCGGTAGCGGAAATTGTTCAACGCCGCATATCGTGCTGTGACCGCACCCAGCAATGCGGGGTAGATGATCTTGAAAATGATAAAGGTCCCGAAAGCGATCGTTTCGACACCTGAGATCAAAAAGATCAGATAGAGCAGCAGCGCACATACAGCAGCTCCGGCGAGGGCGAAGAGGGCTCCGATACCGGCGAAAGAACGGGGAAGCAGGGCAAGGATGACACCGCCTGAATCCCCGAGGGGATGATCTTCAAGACGGAACCAGGGATTTTTTTTCAAACCTGCGTGAAAGACATACCCTGAACCCCATGAAATCACAAAGGCGATGACCGCCGAGGTGAGGACTCCGTCTGTGACCGCATGAGAAAGGGTCAGACTCTGACAGCGCAGATTGGTCAGAAATGAGACCAGAGGCATACACACGGCACTGCCGAGTACAGCTCCGCGTATCTGTGATGCGGTAAAGTTTTTGATAAAGGGGTCCATTATGCACCTCGGGGGAAAAAGTTCAAATCATCTGTTGTCATATCCGGGGGCGGCTTTGACCACCATATCTTTGAAGCACTCCGGATCAAGTCCGATGCCTTTTTCACGGAAAAGTTTTGCGTTGAAAAAGTCACCGAAACTCCAATGACGGAACTGCTTGAAGTTTTCCGGATTGCGGGCGTTTTCCAGATTGTTGTTGTCGCGCTGGAACGACATGGGCTTTTTCAGATCGGCACTTCTTTCTGCCGCATTGCGCCAGCAGAGCTGGGTGGAAAGAACTTTGATCTCAGGATCGGCGAAGAACGATTTGCCATCCTGTTTGATGAGTTTGTAATACTCATCAAGGGTACACTGTTTCAATTTGCCCTGAGGCGTGTACTCCACGATTTTGCGCAGATTACGGGGGAAACGCATGAAGTAGAGGTTGTTCTTCTCAGTCAGACTCTTGAGACAGGCGGTTTTGAGAGGTGCCTGGAATGTTTTTGCACGGCTGTTGTCTGTGACGATGTTGTTGGCAAAAAGGAGACCCGGTCTGTCGGCGTTGAAAAGTGCAAGAGTCCAGATGGCAGGTTTTTTGAAAACATTGTTGGTGATGTTGACATCGTAAGACTCAACGACAGTCAGAGCGGTCATGCCTCCGATGGAGACATTCTGTGTCAGGTTGATTTTTTCAGAGTTTCTGACATGGATGAGGGCAGGGGCGTAACCGCCCCCTCTGCCGTCATTGAAACAGCGGCTGATATTGATGTTGCTGCTGCCGGCGGCAAAGAAGATGCCGGAAGAGTTGGGATAAGCGGTCCCGAATTTCTTGAAACGGAATCCGTCAAAGTTGAGGTAGTGCTTGCCGAACATGAAAAATCCGCGGCTGAAATGGCGTGAAACACCGTCGAGCCAGACTTCCGCATGGGGCGCCGCCTTGAAGGTGATGGGTTTTCCCGCCGTACCGCTGACAGGGAGGAATACGCTTTCTTCATAAGTTCCGCCTGCCACCAGCACCGTGTCGCCGGGAGCTGCCGCCATGGCACCTTTGCTGATGGTGCGGAAAGGCTTCTGACTGCTGCCGTCATTTTCATCGCTGCCCTGGGGAGATACATGCCACACCACAGGTTTTCTGTCAGCTGCAAGGGTGGTGAATCTTGCGCTCTTTGCGACAGTATGTTTCAGCTTTGCCGGGTCGAATTTGCTTTTGATCCTGCCGGAACTCAAAACATACTCCATGCGGGGACGCAGGAGGATGTTGAAGATATATTCCGTTGCAGGTTTCAAATTGGTAAGGGTGACACTGTGAAGATGGCTGTCCCTTGAAAAGTCGGTGAAACTTATGGCTTTGCCCCCCTTTGCCGGGACAACGGAAACCACACCGCCGGAAATCGTGTTGTTCATGCTCCATGCCACATTGGCAGAGGTGCTGCTGTTGGCGAGGACTTTCACATGGTCCGGTTTGACATCCGCAGGGAGATAGAGGAAGTTGTAAGGTCCGTAAGGACGCCCGTCAAGAGAGGGGGCAGGTGTCGGTGCGGGAACATTGGCGTATGCTTCAAGTCCTGCCGGAGAAAGGGGAGTGATGTTGTGGGTGAAATATCCTGTCCCCTTGCCTTTGAAGATCTCTCTGACCGTGGGGGCGAAAGCGCAATGGGTGATGATGACGCGGGGGGCGGCAGTTGAGATCACGGCAGCAGGCAGGGAAGCAAAGCGGCTCTTCTCGATGGTGACACTTTTGCTTTCAATGAGAACGGCACTTTCTTTCTGGGAAGAAAATTCCAGATTTCTGATAACGGCATTGTCAGCTTTGATGCAAATTCCCCACTTGCCTCCTTTGATCAGGGCGGGAGCGTGATAGCCGCGGCCTGCGATGGTGACATGGGGGGCATTGAGCGTAAGTTCACCGGGATAGGTTCCGGGGAGCAGATAGACGGTGGAATTTGCGGGGACATTTTTCAAACTTTTCCACGGAGTTTTGACCGATCTTCCGTCGGCGGTATCTTTGCCCGCAGGTGAAAGAAAGAAGACATTTTCTCCGGCAAATCCCTTTTTGAAAGAGCTGTTTTTCTGCAAACGGAAATCAAAGTTCCAGGGATCTGCGAAATCATTGCCGCAGGAAAAGACATGTTTTTTCCCCATAACAAGAGAGGTGGGCCCCCCCTTGCCGGAGCGGTCGTAGTCGTTGGCACCGTAAACACATTGGGCGCTCTGGTTGCAGGCGACCATGCCGGGGGTGTAGCAGCGGAAAAGTTTGTTGCTCCTGTCATCGGGCTTGATCCAGATGGAACCCCGGCTGTCAGCGATACTGACGGAGTTGGCAATGGTATTGCGACTGTTGGTTCCGTAGAAACGCAGTCCGTAGGTGTTGCTCTTGAAAGAGAAACAGTTGTCGATAATGGAGTTTTTACTGTTGAAGATCACGATGTTGCCGGCGGAAACATGTTTGGTGGTTCCGTTGCCGTAAGCGTGACAATGCTCCACGCGGCTCTGATCGGCAAAGTACATGGTGATACCGCCTTCGTTGAGGTAGGTGCTGCAATTTCTGATGAGGCACTTTTCGGCGTTCCAGATGGCGATGCCCCACAGACTTGAATGGGCGGCGGGGGCGATGGTGGAGTAGCCTCTGACAGAAAGTCCGTCGATGACCACATTTCTGACCCGTGCGGCACTGGTTTGGGAAATGACCCGGAATCCGAAATCAGGTATCTCTGAAACGGTCAGGGCGTGAAGTTCAGGAGCTTTGCCGTCAGAAGTCGCAATATAAAGCTGTTTGCTTTTGGCATCATAACTCCAGACCCCGTAGGAGGAAAAGGGGGTGTTGAGGAATGTGTCGTCCCTTTTGTACATGACGAGGGTATCGCACTCATTGACCCCCTGAGGGATCTTGTCACAGGGGAGAACATAACAGTTATCCCTGCCGGGAACGGCTTTGAATCCTGAAACGCTTCTGTCCCCGTGGAGCAGCACGCTTCCCGGGATCTGAGCCCGGACCGTGGTCTTTTTCACAGGATCACCGTCGATGCGCCAGAGGACCGCTTCTTTGTAAAGTCCCGGAAGAATGGTCAGGGTGTCGCCGGCTTTAAGTTTGTTCACACCGTGCTGAACGGTTTTGAAAGGCCGGGCAAAAGTACCTTTGTTTTTGTCACTGCCCGCAGGTGAGACAAAGTACTCCGCAGCTCCCAGAAGAAAAGCCGCAGAAAGAAGAAATGCAGAGGCGATTTTTTTCATTGCAGCACCCATCCTTTGCTTTGCATGTAACGGTCAGAGAAAATCAGATTCAAACGCTTGCTCAAAGTATCCTGAAGCGTGAGAGAAGCCACGTGTCCGTCAACAAACAAGCCGTTGGCACGGTTGTTGTGATAGGTTCCGATTTCACCGTTGTTGTTTTTGCCATCAAGAGAAAGTCCGAGAACGGTGTTGTAGTTTGAAAGCATGACGACACTGGAAGGTTTGTTGGTGTAAGTCGAGTCGATACGGTAGAGTTTTGCTCCCGGGCGTTTCAGCTGGGTGATCTTGGTGGCGACAGAGAGGGGGTCGCCTGCCTGGGATTCGGTGGGGAAAGCTACGAAATTTCCGCTCAAAGCGTAGCTCAAACACTGTTTGATGGGGGTACACAGATTCTGTCTGAAAGAATCCCCCGGACATTTGAAATCGATTCCGAAACTCGCAGGCATGGCCTTATTGCTCTGGATGGGGGAGTAACTTTTGCCGTTGTACCAGAGAGAGGGAACATATTGGGCAACTGCCATGAAAAAGTCGGTGTTGACCTCTGAGCCGGGCCACGGCATTTTGCCCGCAGGAGGGAAAAAATCCTTCTGGTCATTGGTGTATTGGAGCAGAACAAAGCCGATCTGCTTCAGCTTGTTCTGGCATTTGGTGCTTTTTGCCTTTTCCCTTGCCTGCTGCAATGCCGGAAGAAGCATGGCGGCAAGAATGGCAATGATCGCAATAACAACGAGCAGCTCAATGAGGGTGAACCTGCGGAGCCAGGCCATGGAACATTTCGCTTTTCTCTTCATAGACTTACCTCATTATTTTCTCTTACATGATGTAATCAAGGGATTTTTTCCACATGGGGTCAAGGTCGGAGTAAATATTGAACATTTGGGCAAAGAACTCCTTGCGCTTCGCTGTCAGACGGTGGACAGGGTAGGCGTCAAGAGCTGCCGCAAAAAGACGGGGATCCTGCCGGGCAATGGCATCCGCCTGCAAAGTCTGGAACTCAGAAAGTGAGGCGATAAGCCCATGGAAGGGGGCGGGGATATACTGATTTTCAACCGGAGTGATCGTATCTTTGAAAAGATCCATGGTGTACTCCAGCGCCGCATTGTCGGGCAATCCCCGGACGGCGCCATTGTTGGGACGGCTGGCGACGATGCGCATTTTTTCATATCCTGCCAGAGCCTTGAGAATGGGGATGGTGATATCAGTGAAACTGAACTTGACCAGCGAATCATAACTGCTCCCGCCATTCCAGTTGACCTGATCGGTGTGCCGTGAAAGTTCGATGAATTCCGCAAAACGCTTCTCGATCTTCTCAATGCTCTGGAGCCGTTTCGCTTCGGGATCAAAGGGAGTGGCTTGGGAAATCAGCCAATCCTGAGTCCAGCGGCCGCTTTCCAGAAAGAGATGTTCAAGACCGTCGCTTTCGGTGGAAAATACAAGGGTGTTGTGTTTGCGGTACATGTTGTAAAGATCGTTCAGGGCGTTCCGCAGGATCGTCGCAATGGGCGCGCCGTCGATGATCTCAGGACATTTCCAGTTTTCATTGAGGAACCGGGGGAGATAGGAGGAGTAGAGATCCTCACCATCATAGTCGCCCCGCAGGATGAATGAACAGTGGTTGACACCGGCAGCGACCACGTTCCATTTTGTGTCGAATCCCTGTCTGCCGCACATGCGTGTCAGATCCCAGCGGTGGTTGTTGAAGCCGCCGCAGATGCCCAATGCCCGGATCTTTGTGTAGGTGTTGACCATACAGCTGTAAACGGAAACCGGATTGGGGAAAATCAGCATCAGGGCATTGGGACTTGATTTCTCAAGTTTCCGGGCGAGGGAAAGCATGAGGGAGCCGAGGCGCAGAGAGAGGAATGCCCCGTTGACAGAGAGCTGATCCGAGGAAACATATCCGTACTCTTTGCCCAGAAAGAGCGCCTGAGTTTCAGAAGGCTCCCGCACGGCAGCCATGGTCAGATAAAGGATGTCGATTCCCTCCAGAGCCCTGTCGATATCAGAAAAAACAGATACTTCGCACCCGACTTCCTTATATTCGGGACAGGCTTTGATCATCCGGGCGACAGCCTCTGCCCGTTCCGTTTTCAAGTCCGCAAGACGGATCTCGCCGCCCTGAAGAACTTGAGGAGTTGCCCGGAAAATGCCGCGCAGAATGGGAAGCAGACGCAGGGAACCTCCGCCGAGAAAGGTGATTTTCATGTTTTTTCCTCAACAATATTACAGAATTACAGTAAAAATGGGTTTTCGCTAATGTAGCATTGATTTTTGAAGATTTCAAGAGGGGAAAACGAATTTTTTTTCATTTTGCCCAATTTTGCCTCATATCAGAGTTTTTTGAAGCTCTTTTGCGCTTTTGTATTAAAATGGAATTGCTTTATTGCAATTTCGGGTGTATATTATTAAGACATATTGAATTTTTTACACAGGAGCCGTATGAAAGTGGACAGTGTCGGGAATCTTTTCAGCGCCAAAGTGCGGGTGTTGACCCGTGAGGGACTTCACGGTCGCCCCGCGAGCCAGATCGCAAACATGCTTTCCAAGTGGGAGGCAACTTTGACTTTGGTCAAAGAAGGCTCCCCCGAAACCCGTGCCAACGGAGCCAGCGTATTGGATATGCTGATCCTTGCCGCAGGGTTCGATACGGAACTTGAGTTGATCGCCGAGGGGCGTGATGCCCGTGCCGCACTTGATGAAGTGACCGATTTTTTCAACAACAAATTTGGCGAAGAAGAGTCTTGATCTATGGAGTTGTCTGAAAAATTTACCAACAGTTTTCAGGGGATCGCCGTTTCTCCGGGCATCCGTATCGGCAGGGTGATGAAACTTGCCGGACCCGGAAATGCGGCGCCGGAGCGTATTGATATCCCGGAGTCAGAGATCGAAGCTGAACTGACACGGCTCCACGATGCCATTGCCGCAACTGCCGATCAGCTGGCTTCGCTTCAAAGCGAACTGCGGCGCAAACTCAACAATCTGGACGCCGATATCTTTGAAGCCCATCTCATGCTTGTCCGTGACAGGACCCTTGTGGGCGAAATCGAAAGACGGATCAACTCCGGCAAATGCAACGCCGAATATGCCCTCTATGAGACTTTGGAGCATTTTCAGAAGGTCTTTGCAACCATCAAGGATGAATATTTGAGAGAACGCGCCCTCGATCTCAGAGATGTGGGCAGCAGACTTATGGAAAATCTCACCGATGTCAGAGATGCCATGCTGGGACTCGATGACAGCCGTATCATCGTTGCAACTTCCCTCACCCCCACTGAAACCGCACGGCTCGATACCTCAAGAGTGCTGGGATTTGTCCTTGAAAACGGCAGTGTCACCAGTCACACCGCTATCCTTGCCCGCTCCCTCAATCTGCCCGCTGTGGTGGGTGTTTCGGGTGCCGACCTCGCCAATCTGACAGGAGCCGACAAACTGATCATCGACGGTTTTTCAGGGCGTGTCATCGTCAATCCCGACAGTCGTACCGAGGAGGCCTACCGCCTCAAGGCGCGGGCGGCGGATGAGTTCAACGCCAGAATGAAGTCTGAAAACACCCTGCCGCCTGAGACCATCGACGGTTTCACTGTGCCGCTGGCGGTGAATCTGGACTCTGCCTGCTGTGATTTTTCCCAGGTCAAAGGGACCGGCGTTTCAGGCATCGGTCTTGTGAGAACGGAGTTCATGTTTCTCAATCCTCATCATCATCCTACTGAGGATGAGCAGTTTGAGATCTATAAAAAACTTCTTATCGATGCCGGTGATCTCTCTGTGGTCATCCGGACCATGGATATCGGCGGCGATAAGGCTGCCGCAGGGATCTCCACGGCTTTTGAAGAAAATCCCTTCCTCGGTCTGCGGGGTGTCCGCCTTGCTTTGAGAGAGAGACGGGATCTTTTCAAGACCCAGCTCAAAGCCCTCATGCGGGCAGGTGTCTACGGCAATCTGCATATCATGCTCCCCATGGTCAGCAGTGTCGCCGAAGTCCTTGAAACCCGTCAGATCATCGACGAACTTTGCGGGGACCTCGAAGCCCAGGGGATCGAATTTGTCCGTGAACTCCCCCTCGGGGTTATGATCGAAACCCCCAGTGCCGCTTTGATCGCCGGGGAATTGAGCAAGATCTGCGACTTTTTCAGCATCGGGACCAATGACCTTGTCCAGTATACCCGTGCCATCGACCGGGGCAATGAAAGAGTGGCTTATCTTTATCATCCGGCTCATCCCTCGGTGCTGCGGCTCATCAAAAAGAGCGTGGAGGGCGCAAAAGAAGGGGGGATCCCCGTCGCCGTCTGCGGTCAGATGGCTGCGGACCCGGCTCTGGCTGTGCTGCTCATAGGACTCGGTGTCAACGAGTTGAGCATGGTCGAAAGTGCCATTCCTCTGGTGCGCCGGGCCATCCGTTCGATTTCCATGTACGAAGCGGTGCAGGCGGCAGAAAAAGCCCTTACCTGTGCCAGAGCTTCAGAGGTGGAAGAGATCATTGCAACCATGCTCAGAGAAAGATTCCCTGAGTTGGCTGAGGTGTAACGTTTTATCGCCGCCGGCGCAAAGGTGTGCCGGCATTCTGATTAGTGAACAAATGTAAAAAAGGCAGAAAAAAGTGATGTGGAAATTCTTATATAATCTTTTTCTTCCGGCAGGATTCTTCTTTTTTCTTCCCGGTTTGATCATAAAATACCGCAACCGGGGCGGGTGGAAATCCACCTATTCCGAGCGTTTCGGCCGTTACAGTGCCGACCGCATCAGGGAACTTGCGGGATTTCAGGGGGCGATCTGGGTCCACGCCGTCAGTGTGGGCGAAACGGTTGTCGCCCTTTCCATGATCCGGCACTATCTGAAAACCCATCCTGACCGGAAATTTGTGATTTCCACCACCACCACCACCGGACAGGAACTGGCGAGGAAAAATTGTCCTGAAAACTGCACCGTGATCTTTGCTCCCATTGATTTCCCCATGACAGTAAAGCGTGTCCTTGACCTGATCAAGCCCTCGCTGCTCGCCATTTTTGAAACGGAACTGTGGCCCAATCTGATCTGGAGCTGCCGCAAACGGGGGATCCCTGTGGCACTGGTCAACGGCCGTATTTCCGACCACTCCTGCCGGGGATACAACAAGTTCAGCTGCTTCTTCCGCCCTCTGCTTGCCCATTTCAATATTATGATGATGCAGAGCGAAGAGGATGAAAAAAGGATCAAAAGCATCTCTCCCGATGCCCTGACACTGATGACCGGGAATCTCAAATTCGATCAGCAGCTCCCCGACGAACTGGGGGATCCGGGGTATGAAAACTATTTCGGCAAAGAGAAACTCATCCTCCTTGCCGCAAGTACCCACTCCGGTGAAGAAGCTCTTATCACTGAAACCTTTACGGAACTTAAAAAAGAGTTTGAGAACCTGAAACTTGTCCTCGTCCCCCGCCATGCGGAGCGTGCCGCTGAGGTGGAATCCGTTGTGGAAAAATACCTGCTTTCTCAGTGCCGCCGTACTGCCGGAACTCCTGCCAATGAGGTGGATGTGCTGATTGCCGACACCACGGGCGAAATGCTCAAACTCATGAGCGGCGCCCATGTGGTCATTATGGGAAAATCTCTGGCAGGTCACGATGAGGGACACAATCTCATCGAACCTGCGCTGCTCCATAAACCTGTCGTGACAGGCAGTGTGCTGCGGAACTTCCGTGTGCTGCTGAAACTCCTCGTTGACGGCAGAGGTGTGGTGACGGTCGCCGAAGATAAAGAATTGTCCGGGGCTCTGGCGGAACTTTTCCGTTCTCCTGAACTGCGGAAAAACTACGGAGAACGGGGGTTTGAGCTTGTTTCCGCCAACCGGGGCGCCACCGCCCGCTCCGTTGCCGAGCTTGAAAAATTGATAAACGTCAAAAATTGATCGCTGTTTTTGCAAATGACTCCTTGATAAATGCGGAACGGTGAGTTATATTATCTGAAACATAAACTTTTTAACATTAAATAAAAGGAAAAACAACCATGAATATCGAATGGGAAAAACTTGGTTTTGAATTTTCTCCCACCCGGAGTAATATCCGTTTTCACTATGCCGACGGTCAGTGGGACGAAGGCAGACTTACCAGCGATTACAATGTGAACATGTCCATCGCCGCCAATGTGCTGCACTACGGACAGGCGATTTTTGAAGGTCTCAAAGCCTTCCGCTGCAAAGACGGCAAGGTCCGTGTTTTCCGCCCCGACCAGAACGGTCAGCGTCTCTGCGACTCCGCCAAGCGTCTCATGATGCCCGAGTTCCCCGTTGACAAGTTCGTCGATGCCGTTGTGCGTGTCGTCAGCGACAATGCTGATTACATCCCCCCCTACGGTACCGGCGGTTCTCTCTATATCCGTCCCGTGATGTTCGGAACTTCTCCCCAGATCGGTGTCAACGCCAGCTTTGAATACGAGCTGATCATCATGGTCATGCCCGTGGGCGCCTACTACAAAGGCGGCATCAAGCCCGTGGACGCCATGGTCGAGCGCACCTATGACCGTGCAGCACCCCACGGCACCGGAACCATCAAGGCCGCCGGTAACTATGCCGCAAGTCTGCTGCCCTATCACAAGGCCAAGCACGAATATCACTGCCCCATTTCCCTCTTCCTTGACCCCGCCACCCACACCTACGTTGACGAGTTCAACACCAGTAACTTCCTGGCGATCACCAAGGACGGGAAATATGTGACCAGTCTTTCCGACTCCATTCTGCCCTCTGTGACCAACAAGTCCCTGATGCAGGTGGCTGAGGATCTGGGGATGCCCGCTGAACGCCGCAAGATCAAACTGGAAGAGGTCTACGAATTCGCCGAGATCGCCGCTTGCGGAACCGCTGTGGTTCTGACCCCCGTGGGCCGTCTGCTGGATAACGGCAAGTTCTTCGACTTCGGTTTCACCGAAATCGGTCCCCAGCTCAAAAAACTGTATGACCGCCTGACCGGTATTCAGTACGGTGAAGTTGAAGATACCCACAACTGGATGGTGGAAGTCCCCGAAAAATGATTCTGCTCCGTACCAAATCTGAACTTGCCCGCTACGCTTCTGAAGCCAGACGCAGCGGCAAGGTCATCGGACTTGTGCCGACGATGGGATATCTCCACGCAGGTCACATGTCTCTGGTCGACACCGCAAGAGCGAAAGCCGATGTGGTGATCGTGACTTTGTTCGTCAATCCCACCCAGTTCGCCCCTACGGAGGACCTTGACCGGTATCCCAGAGACCTTGAGCGGGATATGAAGATGTGTGAGGAGCATAAGGTCGATGTGCTTTTTGCTCCTGACAATAAAGAGATGTATGCCGCCGACAGCTCCACATGGATCGAGGAAACCGATCTTGCCAAGCCCCTTTGCGGGGCAAGCCGTCCCACCTTTTACCGGGGGGTGACCACTGTGGTCGGCAAACTTTTCCATCTCGCCCAGCCTGACTTTGCCTGTTTCGGACTCAAAGATGCCCAGCAGTGTTTTGTCATTGAGCGGATGGTGCGTGATCTTGATTTCCAGATCAAGATCATCCCCTGTCCTCTGGTGAGAGATGCTGACGGTCTGGCACTGAGTTCCAGAAACCGTTACCTTTCAGCGGAGGAACGCCAGCGCGCCCTTTCGATCCATCAGGCGCTTCTGGCGGGCAGAAAAGAGCTTGAAAGCAAAGGCTATGCCGCCCTTGACGACATCTGCCGCACCGCCATCGAGTCCATCACCGCCGCAGGCGGCAGAGTGGACTATGTGGAGGGACTTGACCGGGCGACCATGAAAGCCCCCACCGCTGAGAGCCGTGAGATCCTGCTGGCGGCGGCGGTCTTTTTCGGGACCACCCGTCTTATTGACAATGAACTTGTTCAGGTGAAATAAAATGATTAAAATCGACTGCTGTAAAAAAGACTGGCGTTCAGGACTTGACCTCCTGTGCAACCGTCCTGCTTATCCTCCTGCGGCTGAAAAGGCTGCCGCTGAGATCATTGCCGATGTCCGGGCAAGAGGTGTTGAGGCGATTTGTGAATATGCCGAAAAGTTTGACCATGTCAAATTGACCTTTGACCAGTTCCGTATCAGCAGTGAAGAGATCGAAGCTGCTGCCCGGAAAGTTTCTCCCGGGGATAAAAAGGCGATCCGCACTGCTTGCAGACAGGTCCGTGCCTTTGCCAAAGAAACTCTCCCCAAAAACTGGAAAAAGAAGATCCGTGACGGTGTCGTGGTTGGCGAACAGTTCAACCCCCTCGACCGTGTCGGTGTCTATATCCCCGGCGGAACTGCCCCTCTGGTTTCCACAGTCCTCCACACGGCGGCGATCGCTTCCGCCTGCGGGGTCAAAGAGATCGTTGCCATCACGCCTGCGGGGGGTGTCCACCCTGAGACCCTCTTTGCCATGAAGTGCGCCGGTGTCACCGAAGTTTACCGTCTGGGCGGCATTTACGGTGTTGCCGCCATTACGGTCGGTGTCCCCGGGATCCCCAAAGTCCAGAAACTTGTGGGCCCCGGCAACGCTTATGTGACCGCCGCCAAAAAGCTGCTTTACGGAGAAGTTGGCATCGACCTTGTGGCAGGACCTTCCGAGATCCTGATCATCGCAGACAAAGATGCCAATCCTGAGTTTGTCGCCGCCGACCTTCTCAGTCAGGCGGAACACGGCAGCGGTTTGGAACAGGCTGTGCTTGTTTCAACGGATGAGAAACTTTTTGATGCTGTCGAAAAGGCATGTTTGCGCCAGAAAGCGCTTCTTTCCCGTGAAGAGATCATTGACAAAGTCTGGGAAAAAGGTGTCTTTTTCATCAGCGTTCCCGACCTTGACCGGGCGGCAGAGGTGGCAAATCTCTATGCCCCTGAGCATCTGGAAGTTCAGTGCAATGAGCCTGAAAAGATGCTGCCCAAGCTCAACGCGGCAGGTGCCATTTTCCTGGGGCCCTGGACCCCCGAACCTGCGGGGGATTTCTGCGCCGGACCCTCTCATGTGCTGCCGACAGCCTCAAGTGCCTTGCGGTTCAACGGATTGGAAAGTGTCTCCTTCTTCCGCAGGACCAGTATTGTGAAATACTCCAAAACGGCTCTCAAACGGGAAGTCGAAGTCATTGAGCGCTTCGGAGCTATGGAACGCCTGACTGCTCACGGCATGGCGGGAACGGTCAGATTTATTGATGAAAAGAAGTAACAATAATTCAATTGGTATTATAAAAAACAGGAGTTGAAAATGTTCAAACGTATCGGATTTTTCGGAGTTGTTCTGACACTTGGTACTGCAATGCTGCTCTGCGGCTGCAAGTCCCGCACCCCTGACTGGGATCCTGAAGCCGCCGGCGCCAATCAGCTGGTTTCTCCGGCAACGGATGATCCCAATGCCGCCGCCGCTTCTCTCGAAGGCCCCACGGAAGTGGCTCAGCCTGCCGGAGGCAGCAACTGGACGACCAATCCCAATGAACTTGCTGCGGCAGGTGCCGACAAAGATGGCTGGACTCCTGCAGACCCCAGCGGAAACCGCCTCAATATGCCTGTTATCTACTTTGCCTATGACTCCGACGTGCTTGTGGAATCTGAAATGCAGAAAGTCCGCGCCATTGCGGATTATATGAAACAGAATCCCGGTCTGGCTCTGGTCATCGAAGGGCATTGCGACCAGCGCGGTACCGAAGAATACAACCGTGCCCTGGGTGAACGCCGTGCCAATGCTGTCCGTGCCGCCCTTGAGGAAAGCGGCGTTGACAACAGCAAGATGAAAACCCAGAGCTTCGGCGAAGATAAACCTGCCGTTGCCGGAAACGACGGTGCCGCATGGAAAAAGAACCGCCGCAGTGTTCCTGTTCCCATGCTGCTTCCTGCCAACTGAATAAAAAAGTAAAATCGAACTCTTCCGGCATCGGGAAAACAACCCCGATGCCTTCGTGTGTGTTAGAATTGTAGGAGATTTTTGATATGAGCAAAATTAAAGTCGAACACGTTTTTACTTCAGAATCTGTTTCTGAAGGACATCCCGACAAGGTCTGTGACCGTATTTCTGATGCCATCCTCGATGCCTGTCTCGCTCAGGACCCCGAGAGCCGTGTTGCCTGCGAAAGTCTGACGACCACCGATCTTGTGGTCATTTCAGGCGAAATCACCACCAAAGCCAAAGTCAACTGGCAGGAGACCGCCCTCGCCGCAATCAGAGATATCGGTTACAATGAACACGGTGTCGGTTTCTGCGCCGATGATGCCAAGGTCATGGTGGCTGTTCACAAGCAGTCCCCCGATATTTCCATGGGTGTTACCGCAGGTCAGGGCAAGTTCCTTGAACAGGGCGCCGGTGATCAGGGTATGATGTTCGGTTATGCCAGCGATGAGACCCCCGCTTTCATGCCTGCTCCCATCTATTACGCCCACCAGCTTGTGGCTGAGTTTGCCCGTCTCCGCAAGAGCGATCCCGAAAAGTACCGCTATCTGCGTCCCGACTCCAAGAGTCAGGTTTCGATCCGCTACGTTGACGGCAAACCTGTGACTGTTGAAAGCATCGTTCTTTCTCATCAGCACACCCCCGACATGCCCATTGAATGGCTCGAAGCCCTGACCCGTGAGGTCGCCGCCAAAGTCATCCCTGCTGAGCTGATGCAGGACGATATCACCTATTATGTCAACCCCACCGGACGTTTTGAGATCGGCGGCCCCCACGGCGACACCGGACTTACCGGACGCAAGATCATCGTCGATACCTACGGCGGTGTCGGTTCTCACGGCGGCGGGGCTTTTTCCGGCAAGGACCCCTCCAAGGTGGACCGTTCCGCAGCCTACTTCTGCCGCTACGCCGCCAAGAACATCGTGGCTTCCGGACTTGCCAAAAAATGCGAGATCCAGGTGGCTTACGCCATCGGTGTTGCCAAACCTCTGAGTATCAACGTTGATACCTACGGAACAGGAATCATTGATGACAAAAAACTTGCCGCCATCGTCGGCGAAGTCTTTGATTTCCGTCCCGCCGCCATCGTTGACACGTTGCAGCTCAAGCATCCCAACGGCTGGAGCTATCAGCAGACCGCCGCTTACGGTCACTTCGGCAGGGATATCTTCCCCTGGGAAAAGACCGACCGCATCGATGATCTGCGCAAGGCAGCCGGAGTCAATTGAACATTATGACATGGAAGATCCTCGGCGTCGGTTCACCTCTTGTGGATGAACTTATCAATGTGGACGACGCCTTTTTGAAAGAACACGTTTCCGGCGCCAAAGGCGGTATGGAAATGGTCGAGCCTGAAGTGATCCGGACTCTTACCGGCATTTACGGGAAGAAACCTGAAATGGTTCCCGGCGGTTCTGCCGGAAATTCCATTTTCGCCCTCGCCAGAATGGGGATCAGCTGCGCCATGCTGGGCAAGCTCGGCAATGACAGCGCAGGGGAGTTCTACCGTAAGGAGTTCAAAGCCAACGGCGGCAGCGATGCTTATTTCATCGCCACTTCCGAAGCCCCCACAGGCAAGTGTCTTTCTATCGTGACCCCTGATGCGGAGCGCACCATGCGTTCCGCTCTGGGTGCCTCGCTGCTTTTGAACGAAGAGGAGATCGAAAAGGCGGATTTTTCACCTTTCGATCTGGTTTATATCGAAGGCTACATGCTTTTTTCCCCGGTCTTCGACACTCTGCTCCGCCGGGTCAAGGCTGCCGGATGCCGTATCGGTTTCGATCTGGCAAGTTTTGAAGTGGTGGGGATTTTCAGAGAAAAACTTCTCAACACCGTCCTGCCTGAATATGTGGACCTGATCTTCGCCAATGAGGAGGAGGGGAAAGCATTGCTCGGGGAGCTTTCCCCTGAGGAAATGGCTGACACGCTGGGAAGCATCTGCGAGATCGCTGTGGTCAAATCAGGTGTCCGCGGTTCCGTCGCCGTGCGGGGAAATGAAAAGGCTTTCATACCTGCTTTTGTGGTGGAGCATCCCGTCGATACCACCGCCGCAGGCGATCTTTATGCCGCAGGATTTATCAGAGGACTCGCCGCAAACGCTCCTCTGGAAAAATGCGGTGCTATCGGTTCACGCATCTCAAGTGAGGTGGTGAAGGTTTTCGGTTCCGTCCTCGGCGAAGAGGCGTGGAACAAGGTTTTTGATGAGATCAAAGGATTGTGAGATCATGTATAAAGTAAAAGATATCAGCCTTGCCGATTTCGGACGCAAGGAAATTTCAATCGCAGAAAAAGAGATGCCCGGTCTCATGGCGACCCGTGAGAAATACGGTCCTCAGCAGCCCCTCAAAGGGATCAAGATCATGGGCAGTCTGCACATGACGATCCAGACCGCCGTGCTGATCGAAACGCTGAAAGCTCTGGGCGCCGACGTGCGCTGGGCAAGCTGCAATATTTTTTCCACTCAGGACCACGCCGCCGCCGCTATCGCCAAGGCAGGTGTCGCCGTTTACGCCTGGAAAGGCGAGACGCTGGAAGAGTATTGGGAATGTACCTACCGTGCCCTGACCTGGCCCGACGGCAGCGGTCCCGATCAGATCGTTGACGACGGCGGCGATGCCACGCTGCTGATCCACCGGGGCGTTGCGGCGGAAAACGATCCCTCCATTCTCGATGAACCCACGGATGTCGTCGAACTTCAGATCATCAACGCCCTGCTGAAAAAGGTCCTCGCCGAAGATCCTCAGCACTGGCACAAGGTCGCCGCAAAGGTCAAAGGCGTTTCCGAAGAGACCACCACAGGAGTCCACCGCCTTGAACAGATGGCGAAAAAGGGCGAACTCATCTTCCCCGCCATCAATGTCAACGACTCCGTGACCAAGAGCAAATTCGACAATATCTACGGTTGCCGTCACAGTCTCACCGATGGTATCAAACGCGCCCTCGATGTGATGCTTTCAGGCAAGACCGTCATGATTTGCGGATATGGCGACGTGGGTAAAGGATGTGCCGAAGCCATGCGCAACGAGCGTGCCAGAGTTCTGGTCAGCGAAGTTGACCCCATCTGCGCCTTGCAGGCATGTATGGCGGGCTTCACCGTCTGCACCGTTGAGGATGCGCTCCCCATTGCCGACTGCTATGTGACCACCACCGGCAACTGCCGGATCATCCGCCTTGAACACATGAAAAAGATGAAAGATCAGGCTATCGTCTGCAACATCGGTCACTTTGACAACGAAATCGAAGTGGCTGAACTCGAAGCCTGTCCCGAAGCGAAAAAGACGGTCATCAAAGACAGCAGCTGCCCCGTCAGTTCCTACACCTTTGAGGACGGTCACTCCATCTATCTGCTCGCCGAAGGACGTCTGGTCAATCTGGGATGCGCTACCGGACACCCCTCCTTTGTCATGTCCAACAGTTTCACCAATCAGACCCTTGCCCAGATCGACATCGCCCGGAATCCCGATCGCGAAGTTGGTGTTTACCTGCTCGACAAGAAACTTGACGAAGAGGTGGCAAGACTCCATCTGGAAAAACTGGGCGCCAAGCTCACCACTCTCACTGAGGAGCAGGCCGCCTATATCGGCGTGACGGTGGATGGACCCTACAAAAACGAACATTACCGTTACTGATAAGTTTCTTCAACATGCCGGGCACCTTTTTACAGGTGCCCTTTTTTTCAGGAGTTCCTTATGTGGATCAAAGGCGATTTGCATGTTCACTCCCGCTGCTGTAAAGACGGTTCCCTCGCCGTGGCGGAAATCGTAGAGCGTTCACGGGAGTATTGTGATTTTCTTGCCATTTCGGGGCATTGCAGGTATCCTGAGTTTTTCAGGGCGGAAGAACAGTATGCCGAGGTCATTGCTGCCCGGAAGAAGTTTGATATCCCTATTTTCAACACCGGGGAAGTTGAGTTCCCCATTCCCCGCCATGTGATTTTTATCACCACCCCGCAGAACAGGGAGTTTGAACTGCTGCAAGCGATCGTCCCCCGCTTCTGCCGCAGGAACAAGGTGGAGGGCGTTGCCGCCGCTCTGGAGGAACTTGCCTTTCTGGAAAAGGCGTGGGGGAATAAGGTCTTTATGATCTTCAACCACCCCAACGCACCCAATGTGGCAACGGAAGATCTCTTTGCCATAGCCCGTTCCCCTGTTTTCAAGGTCATTGCCTGCGTTGACCGCCGGGAACGCCGGGCGCCCCAGAGCTGGGATGCCGGGGGCGCATGGGATCAGCTGCTGACCGCGGGACACCGTATTTCCGTCCGTTGCGGGTCGGATTTCCACCGTCACTTCGACGACGGCGGCGACGACCAGCTGCCGGGGGAATTCGTTCAGGATTGTTTGCACGTGAAAGAGAACAGTTACGATGAGATATTCCGGGCGTACACAGAGGGGGATTTTTTCTGTCAGGCGGGAAATGTGCTGAGTGCCCCTGTTTTCACCTTTGCAGCTGAGAATAAAATTCATCTGGAGCTGAACTTCAACTGTGAAATGGAAAGAGTCGATTTGATTTCCGACGGGAAAATTCTGGAATCTTTCAGCGATTTGTCTGAAAAATTCTGCGCCGATATCACGGTCCCAGCAGGGAGATATTACCGGGTGCGGGGCGTGGGGAAATTGCAGAAAAGAAAGTATGAAGAGGGCATGTTTGAGCCTCTCTTTCTCTTGAATCCTCTCTATGGCTGAATGAGCTGTTTCACCCCCTCCGGCACAGGGGGAGACGCCTCCTCAAATGAGGGGGGAGGGCTGCAAATCCCCCCTCAAAGCCCTGATCGTTGAAAAAAGCGTATAAAAAGTTGACCGGAACCCTTGAGTTAACTTGACTTTTGAGCAAGTGCGGGTTATATTTTCCGCCATGCAACTGTTAGGGTATCTTATGTCGAAAGTAATTGAAAACAAATTTTTACGTCTTGAATTCGGGAATGACGGCACTTTGCTCTCATTCCGCAACCTTGAAACCGGAACCGAATTTGTCTCTCCCCACGGATTGTGGAGATTGGTGTGCAACTCAGGCGAGCAGCAGGAAGTCGAACTTTCAGCTGAACGCTGCACCTCCAGGATCGCTGTGGCTCCCCGCAAGTTTAAAATAGAGTATCGTGACCCCGTGGGCTCCAACGGCGAGAAGCTGGATGTCAAAGTCGCCGTCCTCGGACAGATCGTCAATGAAGATCTCCATTTGAAAATCACCGTCTTTAATGATATGTCCAAGGACAATGTCATCAAAGAGTGTCACTTCCCCCTGATCTCTCTGAGTGAAGAGGCTTCTCAAATGGCGCTCCATACCTCCGAGCGCGGAGGGACCGTCTGGCCCTGTCTGGCATCTGCCAAAGGAAAACTGCGGAACTTCGGAGCTGTTTATCAGGGTAAGGATTATCTTTATGAACGGCATGTTACCCGTTATCCCGGCTCCGGCGCAGCCATGAACTGCTTTGAATTGAATTCCGGTTCCGAGGGCGTTTACTTCGGCAACCATGATGAAAGTTTCCAGATGACCTGCCACCTGATCGAAGAGGAAAAACCTTCCAAACTCAATCTGGGTATGGTCAAGCTCCCCTTTCTCGCTTCCGGTAATCAGGTGACTTATGAAAATTTCGTCATCTCTGCCCACACCGGCACCTGGCACAAGGGCGCCGATAAGTACCGCGCCTGGGCTGAACGGTGGTTCAAGTTCCATGAGACCCCGGAATCTCTCCGTGATATGAAAGGGTGGCAGCGGATCATCATGCGCTCCCAGTACGGGGAGAATTTTTATCCTTTCGACACCATGGAGCAGCTTTGCGATGACGGTATGAGTGCCGGGATCGATACGCTGCTGATGTTCGGATGGCACGCAGGAGGACATGATAACGATTATCCCAACTATGTGATCTCCCCCTCTCTCGGCGGCAAGGAAGAGTTGATGAAAGGTATCGAAAGCTATCACGCCAAAGGCGGCAAAGTGATTCTTTACTCCAATGGACAGCTTATCGACCATAACAGCGACTTTTACCGTTACGGCAACGGAAAAACGGTTGCCACCAAAGATCTGCGGGGCAACGAGCATCTGCAGCGGTGGGGATTCGCCGGAGACGGTATCAGCAATGCCATTTTCGGCGGCAGGACCTTTTCCAGAGCCTGTCCCTCATCCAGAGAGTTTTTCGGGATCCTGAAGAAGTTTGTCGATTTTGCCGCCGAGGTCAACGCCGACGGCGTCTTCTTTGACCAGCTGGGGGGAGGCGATGAACTTTGCTGTGACTCCGGACACGGACACGCTGTGCCTTTTACGACCATTATGGAAGCCCGCAGCGCCATGCTTGCCAAATTGAGAACTTACGCTGAAAACAAAGGGCTTTCCATGGGGATCGAACTCATTTCCGACGTGACCGCCCAACATGCGGATTATATCCACTCCTACCCGGGCGGCGCCAATGTGGTCAACGGAAACTGGGAGCAGAAAGGGGAGAAAACCGAAGTTGTTCAGGATTTCAGTTTCTTCCGTTATGTCTTCCCTGAGGTCAAACTTTCCAACCGGGATATCCGGGATGAAAAGGATATGATCCGCCGCTGCAACTATATGCTGGTACAGAATCTGCTGGCTGATGTGGAAGTTTACCGCTGTCAGCGTTCCATTGCAGAGATTCCCGCTTATCAGAACTATCTGAGGCAGATCAACTCTTTCAAGGAAAAACATGCCCTTTGGCTTTCCGGAGCAAAGTTCCGTTCCGATCTGCTTTACAAGTGCAGCAGTGATGAGTTTTACACCGCCGGACATCTGGCCCCGGATGGCTCGTTGATCATTATGGCGACACTTTCCCACCTGGACAAAGCCCGGGGGTGTTTTGAAGTGCCGGGTTACACCTTTGCTGAAGCGGATTTTCTGGGAGAGGGAAAGGCGGATAAAAAAGGCGGTATCGAACTTCAGAAATTTGCCGTCGCATTGCTCAGGTTCGTCCCTGTGGAAGCATAAATATAAGGAACATCTGCTATGAAAAGCCCTGTGCAGCCGACTCCGGAACTGAGAAAGAAAGCTGAACGTGACACGATCCTTTCTGCCTGTACAGGGGCATTGGGAGATGTGACACTGACCGACAGTGCGGTCATCATCCTCTTTGCCGCCATGATGGGGGCAGGGGATATGTTTTCCATGCTGACCACGGCGGTCATGCCCTTTATGAACGGTATCTTCCTGATCCCGGCAGCTTTTCTTGCCTCGAAAATCGGGAAACACAAGATGGTCGTCTGGTCGTGCGCCATTTCCGCACTGGCGTATTTCCTTATTGTGGCGACGCCATTTTTCGGCAGCTGGGGTGTGGGGATCATGATCACCACACTGACTTTGTTTGCCGTACTGCATACAGGGTATGTCGCCTGCTGGTTTCCTATTCTGGACACGATCCTCACTCCTGAGCGGCGGGCGCCTTATCTGAGCAAGATGCGTTTCTGGTGGCAGTTTTCCTCGGTGGCATTTCTCTTTGTCGTAGGCAAACTTCTGCCCCGTGAACCTGTATTGTGGCAGCTTCAGCTGGCACTTCTGGCAGCGGCTGTGATTTTTTCGGGGAGGGCATTCTTTCTGGCACGGGTCCCTGTTTTTGCCGGGGAAACGAAAGAGGCTTTCGGATTCCGTGACGGTCTTGCCACAGCTCTGGGGAACAAGGCACTTACGGGATACTCCTCTTACCTTTTCATCCTCAATCTTGCGGCTTACGGCACGATCCCCCTTTCGGTGCTTTATCTGAAAAATCATCTGAAAGCCCCTGACAATATCATTGTCATCATTTCGGCGGTCACTTTCGGAGGTATGCTCCTCGGGTCGCTGCTCGCAGGGAAAATCATCAAAAAAGTGGGTGTCAAGACCACTTTGCTGACGATCCACGCAACATTCTGGCTCACCAATCTCTGCTTTTTCTTCATCGGGAAAGGAAACAACATCACCTTTGCGATCATCACCTTCCTCATGCTTCTCTACTGCTTCACCTATGCCACCGCCAATGTTGTGACCACCAGCGAAATGATGGCTCTTGCCACGCCGGGGAACAAAACAATGGCAATGGCTGTCTGCGGTTCTTTTTCAGCTGCGGGCGGCGGTCTTTCCCGGGGCATCAGCTCCCTGATCCTCGGCGCGGGGATCCTTGCGCCTCAATGGACCATGGGGAATATGAAGTTCTGTCACTATCAGACTTTGTTTCTGATTTATGCTGTCTGCATCATGTTTGCCGCCATGCTGCTTATCATCGTGCCGGCAGTGGTTCCCAAAGGAAAATACAGTTATGCAGGGGAGGGGTAAACCCCTTTCCTCAGGATAAAGGAGTTCTGCTATGACATCCGGTCTCATTTCTCAGGAAACGCTCCGCAAAAAGAAGTTTGCCATTCTCTGCTGCGGCGTTATCATGTATTTCTTCACCAACATGTCAAAGGTCCTGATACCGGGGACGATCTTCAACGAACTCCTGCAGACGGGGCTTGATGTAAAAAGCATTTCGGCACTGGGGGCGGTCTATATGTACTCCTATGCCGCAAGCCAGATTTTGGCGGGAGTCTTTGCCGACCGTTACGGCGGCGTGCGGATCCTGCTCATCGGCGGCTCCATGTTTACTGCGGGAACAATCGGATTCCCCTTTGCCGAACACCTCTGGCTCATGTATTTGTTCCGCATCCTCACCGGATTCGGTGCGGGAACGGTCTTTCTCGGCGTGGCGAAACTTCTGGCTGATCTTTTTCCGGCGAAGTTCGCTATGGCAATGGGGGTGATACTGGTTCTGGGATATATCGGTCCCACGGCAGGAACTATGATCGTCTTTCTCATCAAAGCCGTCGGATGGCAATGGGCGATGGCGATCCCCGGCATTATTGCTGTGGCGGCTTTGCTGGGCGTTTCCGGAATGATGAAAGGAACCATCGTGCCCGTGACCGGAGGACAAAGTTTTCTCCCGCTGCTGACCATTGTCAAACGGGGGAAAATGTGGCTTTTGTGGCTGACAAGTTCGGTGATTTTCGGCTCCTACTACGTGCTTCTTGCCCAGATCGGGCAGAAAAGCATCACCGATTTCGGAGGGATCTCCGCCGAAAAAGCGGCAACTTGCATTATGATCATGACCATTATGGTCGCCCTCAACAACATGGGGGTCAACGGCATCGTGAAACTTTGCGGAAACCGGCGGAAAATCGCCGCTGCGGGGGGCATCTGCTGCACTCTGGCAGGAGGCATTGCGGGCTGGTTCGCCTTTTCGCACGGATGGGGTATCTGCGGCGTGCTTGCGGCATTCTTTCTCATTGCCGTTCCCGCAGGATTTTTCCCTCTGTACAGTGTCATTGCCAAAGAGCTGGTTCCTGCGGAGTACACTGGACTTTCAGTGGCGCTCATCAACTTTATGGCATTTGTTTTTATCGCTTTGTTCCAGAATATTTCAGGCAGGATCCTGCAGGGATTCACGGCGGTCAACGGCGTGTTTCCCCCTGAAGCCTACGCCGGGATATTCCTTTTCATCGCCCTTGCTGCGATACCCGGGGTGATATCGGTATTTTTTGTTCCCGAAACGGGGAAATGAAAATAATTCCATATTCCCTGTTCCGGCAGCTTGTATTTCCCGGAATTTGGTGTAATATTAAAGCTGTGTTGCTTCAACATTCACAATATAAGGACGAAAAAAATGAAAGCAGGTCTGCAACTTTACAATTTCCGTAATGAGCTGGGAGCCGATTTCAAAGGCGCCCTGCGTGAGATCGCCAAAATCGGGTTCGACGGCGTGGAGTTCGCTGTCAACTACGGCGGCATGGAGCCTGAAGAGATCGCCGCATTCCTTAAAGAACTGAAACTTGAGTGTGCCGGATGTATGTTCAAGGCGGATGATATCCGGGATAGCTCCAGCAAAGTCTACGACTACGCCCGCGCCCTCAATACCCCTGCTGTCACCCACAGTCTTTCCACCGACTTTGCCGCTGAATATGAAACAGTCCGCGCCAATCTCGCCGCTGCCGGTAAGGCGGCATGGCAGAACGGATTTGTTTTCGCCTATCACAACCATTGGAGAGAGTTTGAACCCAAAGACGGCGTGCCCGCCATGGATCTTTTGCTTGACAATACCGATCCTGTCAACGTCTTTATGGAACCCGACGTCTGCTGGCTCACCCGGGGCGGCATGGATCCTGCCGCATGGATCCGCAAATACGGCAGCCGTATCCGCCAGATCCACATGAAAGATATCGTCGTCCCCGACGATCCCAACACCACCACCGAACTGGGCAAGGGCGTTGTCGATCTTGAAAACGCCGCCAAAGCCGCCCACGGGATCGCCGACTGCCGCTGGCTCATCTATGAACAGGATTACACTGCCGATCCTTTCAAGAGTGCCGCCGAAAGTCTCGCCTGCCTGAGAAAACTTCTCTGAGCTGTCAGATCAAGGAAAGAGAGCAAAACGGAAATGTTTTGCTCCCTTTTTTTTGCACACATGGC
>JAZONY010000065.1:0-7782 GCA_045654705.1 Victivallaceae bacterium | reverse complement strand
GGTTCGGGGAAGAAAACCGCTGGCGGTTGTCTTTCCCCGACTCCGCAGACCTTAAGTAAATCAAGCTCAACCTCAAGTATGACCAAACAAAAAGGTTTAGCTACACACTCAGCCCCTCAGTACTGGTAAACGCTCTGATTTTGCATGAGTGTCCGGTGCGGCACTTTGTCGGACATGTCGGACATGTCGGACAAGTCGGACTTTATTGGTGTGCCGCAGGTACAAAAAAAACTCCGCAAGGGGGACTTGCGGAGCTTTGGGGCAGAGGGGGGGTGTCAGTAGCGGCTGTCGGCGTAGGCGACCCAGCCGCCGGCTTTGACCAGTTCGGCGTCGAAGGGGTCGATGGCGAACTTGTAGTTGCGGACGATCTTGCCGTTGTCAAGAGTCAATGTGTGCTTTTCAAGATCCGTTTCGAGCGTGGTCTCTCCGGAACCGAAAAGGTCGAAGATCTCCGCAATGGTCTCGGCAGGCAGTTCAATGGCGAGCATTCCGCAGTTGAACATGTTCTGTCTGAAAATTCGGGCGAAGTTCTCTGCAATCACCACGTTGATATCGTTTTCACCCAGCACCCAGGGGGCGTGTTCACGGGAGGAACCGCATCCGAAGTTGGCACGGGTGATGATCGCCTGATGTCCGGGGATATCACGCTGAGGCTCAAAGCCGGGGAGCAGAAGATCTTCCAGACAATAGGGTTTCAGTGCCGCTTTGGTGGATTCGTTGAGGTACTTTGCGGGAATGATCTCGTCCGTGTTGATATCTGAACGGTCAAGAAACAATACTTTTCCATTAAAATTTTTCATAGTTCAAGTTCATCCCTTGAAAAGTTCGGAGTTGACAATAGTTCCCGCAACAGCAGTGGCGGCGGCAGTGGCGGGGCTCATCAGATGGACCATGCCTCCTTTGCCCATACGTCCGGCGAAGTTGCGGTTGGTGGTGGAAGCGCAGACCTCGCCCGAAGCCAGCACTCCGTTACTCATCCCCAGACAGGCGCCGCAGGTGGGGTTGGTCACGCAGAAACCGGCATCCATGAAGATCTGGATGATCCCTTCGGCAAGCGCCTGTTTGAAAATATCAGGCGTAGCAGGGGAAACGATGGCACGGACCGTGGGGGCGATCTTTTTGCCCTTGAGGATCTCAGCGGCAACGCGCAGATCGCTCAAACGGCCGTTGGTGCAGCTGCCGATGTAGACCTGATCGACTTTGGTTCCGGCAAGTTCACGGACACTTTTCACGCAGTCGGGCTTGTAGTTGAAGGTCGCCACAGGTTCAACGCTATTGCCGTCGATGGTCAAGACTCTGGAATACTCCGCATCCTCGTCGGAACGCCACTTGGAATAGGCTTCCACAGCGGCCTCTTTAGTGGCGTATTCATTCTGGATGAAGGGCCACAGGTAATCCACCGTCACCGCATCGGGATAGCAGACACCGCAGGTGGCACCGGCTTCGATGGCCATATTGCAGAGGGTCATGCGTCCTTCCATATCCATATTGTCGATGACGGGACCGGTGAATTCCAGGATCTGGTTGGTCGCGCCGTTGACGGTGAGTTCACGGATGATGGTCAGGATCAGATCTTTGGGGTAGACACCGGCTCGCAGTGCGCCTGTGACTTCGACCTTGATGGTTTCGGGTTCTTTGAAAGCGCAGACACCTTTGAGGATGCCCACTTCCAGATCGGTGGTGCCGATACCGGCGGCGAAAGCTCCGAAAGCACCGTGGGTGCAGGTGTGGGAGTCACCCATGATAACGGTGAATCCGGGGCGGACAAAACCCTTTTCGGGGAAGATGGCGTGGCAGACGCCGTTGGCGCCCACATCAAAGAAGTCCTTGATGTCGTGGCGGCGCGCCCAGTCACGCAGGGTCTTGCCCTGCTCGGCGGTCTTGGAGTCCTTGGCAGGGGAAACGTGGTCGATCACAGCCTTGATCTTGGAGCAGTCAAAGACACGGTCACGGTTGGTGGCGCAGAGGTCATTGATAGCGATAGGCGTGGTGATCTCATGGCAGAACACCCGGTCCAGTGAAAGGACCCGCACACTTCCTGCGGGACGATCCACTTCGTGGGCGTCAAAAATCTTCTGTGTAATGGTCTTTCCCATGATCTGAAAACAATCCTTTCTTCAATACAGAACAGCCCCTCCATTGAGGGCTGCGTTTTTCAGGAAAAAAAGGTGCGCTTCATGCACCTTTCATATAATATAGCACACTTTCAACGATTTATCAAGTCTCATGCCTTGGAAGGCTTCGGAACGAAAAGGGCGCAGAGCGTGTTGAAAACCGCCATAGCTGCCGCCACGGCAAAGAGTGCGCCCACACCGAACTTCAGCCAGATCCAGCCGCCGACGGGGGCGGCGATGATGGAAACAAGGTGGTTGATGGAAATACCTGTTGAGAGCGTGGAGGTCAGTTCATCCCGGTCATCGGAAATGTCACGGACGTAAAGATTGGTGGCAAGAGAGGTGGTGCTGATGATGGAATCCAGCAGGAAGTTCGCCCCCACCACCCACACGGCGATGCTCCTGGGGAAAAGGTCTCCCGCATATCCGTAAAGCAGACAGACGAAAAACAATATCACGGTGTCATAGATCATCACGTTGCGGTATCCGATGCGGTCGGTGAGTTTCCCCACCAGGGGAGCCGCAACGATATTGATCCCCGCCGCCACCGCAAAGAGGACCGCCATGAGAGCGGTGTCAAAGTCGTAGACCTTGATGAGAACAAAGGGGGCGAAGGTGAGGAAAATCTGTTTTCTCGCTCCGTAAAAGAGTTCAAGGGCGTAGAAGATTTTGTACTTGATATTGAAGTAAAGCCGGGGACGGCGGGCAGGGGAGTCCGCATTTTTGGGGATGAGCATGGCGTAAAGACTGCCCCCCGCAAGAAGTGCGATCACCAGCCACACCGCATTGTAAACGTAAAGTTTGTCAGCAACGCCCAGCAGATTGACGGCGGCGAAAAAGATAAAGGCGACGATCAGGCTTCCGGCGACAGTCCCCACGTTGACAGCTCCTGAAACAAGTCCCAGAGCGACGCCCCCTTTGCCCGGGGCGGCAAGTTCCATGGTCAGTGCCTGCCGGACGGGCATCATCAGATGTTCCCCGGCACTCCAGACCATGATGAGAAGGATCACCCACACCTTGTCGGCGGGGATCATCAGCGCAGCCACCCCCAGACAGGCGATGAGGGCGCCCAGTTTCATGACCTTCCAGTTCCCCGCCTTGTGGAGCAGAGCCAGCATGAAAACCAGAAGCAGACCCGGCATTTCACGGAAGAACTCCAGCCAGCCCCGTTCCAGTTCGGTAAAGTTGTGGATGTCGGTCAGATAGTTGTTCACCACCGCCTGAAAACATCCGAAAGCCACACCCCAGATGGCAACACTGAGGAAAAAGGGCCCCGCAGCTCCCCCCGGAGGAAACGCCGCGTTGAATTTTTCTTTTAACATCTTCATAAAAAAATTCCTTTAACTTTGAATTTCCATAATATACAGTTGAAAAGGAGATTTTTCAAACTTGACAAAACGCCTTTTGTGTGCTATATTAGAAAATCGTCATACCGGTTCGGGCCCCAATTTACAAGGCTTGACACCCGATCCGGTGCAACAGAAACTCATAATATGAAAGGGATTGGTTATGCCAACCGCAAGTCGAGCAAAGCACAAATTCTGCCGCCGCGTCGGCCAGTGTATCTGGAACGACCCCACCTGCCCCAGCGTGAAACGCCCCATGCCCGCCGGACCTCACTCCTCCAAGGGCCGCCGCAGCAAGCTCTCCACCTACGGAACTCTGCTGCTTGAAAAGCAGAAACTCAAGAACTACTACGCTGTCAGCGAAAAGCACCTCCGCAACGCTTATCTGAAAGCCAAAGCCGGTACCGGCAACACCGCTGAGAAACTTTTCCGCAGCCTCGAACTCCGTCTGGATGCCATGGTCTACCGCGCAGGTTTCGCTCCCACCATCTTCGCCGCCAAGCAGTTCGTCAACCACGGACATATCCTTGTGGACGGCAAGAGAGTCGACCGCGCAGGTTTCCTGCTCCGTGAAGGTCAGGTCATCTCCATCAACGCTGAGAAGTCCCCCAACGTCGCCGCCATCGCCAAAAAGAGCAACGCCACCGTGCCTGCTTACATGGAAGTCGACCTGGACGATCTCAAAGCCACCCTGGTCCGCAAGCCCCAGGTCGAAGAGATCCCCGTCAGCGTCAAGATCATGAGCGTCATCGAATACTACGCCCGCTGATCTTAACTGCGAAAAAAAAAGAGGTGTTGCAAAACGCCTCTTTTTTTTTGTCCCTGAGTGGAAAAATATGCAACTCTGTGCTATATTTTATATAAAACATATATCTACGAATCCAAGGAGTTGTTTATTATGAGCGAAAATCTGGACTTTATCAGAGAAATCGTCGATACCGACGTTAAAAACGGCAAACACGGGGGCAAAGTCATTACCCGTTTCCCTCCTGAACCCAACGGTTATATCCATATCGGTCACTCCAAGGCGATCTGTCTGGACTTCGGCGTTGCCAAAGAATACAACGGCATCTGCAATCTGCGCTTTGACGATACCAATCCCACCAAGGAAAGCACAGAGTACATGGAGTCCATCATCAACGATATCAAGTGGCTGGGCTTCGACCCCGCCGAGCGTATCTACTACGCCAGCGACTACTTTGAGAAAATGTATGAGTGCGCCGTGGAACTCATCAAAAAAGGTCTCGCCTATGTCTGCGACCTCAGTGCCGATGAATGGGAAAAATACCGCGGCGACTCCACCCGTCCCGGCATCGAACCTCCCGGCAGAAAACGCTCCATCGAGGAAAACCTCGACCTTTTCACCCGTATGCGCAACGGCGAATTTGAAGACGGTTCCATGGTCCTGCGCGCCCGCATCGACCTGAGTTCCCCCAATATCCACATGCGGGACCCCGCACTCTACCGGATCCGCCGCGCCCATCACTTCCGCCACGGGGACAAGTGGTGCATCTACCCCATGTACGACTACGCCCACCCCCTCGAAGATGCCTTTGAGGGCGTGACCCACTCTCTCTGCACCCTTGAATTTGAGGTCCACCGTCCCCTCTATGACTGGGTCCTCGATTCACTGGGTTACGAGGTGAACAACCGCCCCCGCCAGATCGAATTCTCCCGTTTGAACATCACCGACACGGTCATGAGCAAGCGCAAACTGCTCCAGCTGGTCACTGAAAAACATGTCGCCAACTGGGACGATCCCCGTATGCCCACCATCTGCGGTCTGCGCCGCCGGGGCGTGCCTGCCGAAGCGATCCGCAACTTCTGCGCCATGGTGGGTATCACCAAAGTCGACGGCATCACCGACTCCGCCGTGCTGGACTACTGCACAAGAGAGGTCCTGAACGCCAGATGCCGCCGCTACCTCGGTGTCCTTGATCCCCTGAAAGTCACCATCACCAACTACCCCGAAGAGGGCATCGCCGATCTGGATGCGGTCAACAATCCCGAAGATCCCGCCGCCGGTTCCCGCAAGATTCCTTTCGGCAAGACTTTGTACATCGAAAAGAGCGACTTCATGGTGGAGCCTCCCAAAGGATATTTCCGCCTCGCTCCCGGCAAAGAGGTGCGCCTGCGCTACGGTTACTTCATCAAGTGCGAAGAGTTCATCACCGATGCCAACGGCGAAGTGGTGGAACTCAAATGTACCTTTGACCCCGAAACACGGGGCGGCAACGCTCCCGACGGCCGCAAGGTCAAGGGAACGATCCACTGGGTCTCTGCGGACTCCGCCGTTGAAGCCGAGATCCGCCTGTACGACAAACTTTTCACCGTCCAGGCTCCCGGAGCCGACGGCGTTGATTTCCTGACTCAGCTCAATCCCGACTCCCTCAAGGTCATCAAAGGATATCTGGAACCGGCTCTGGCTGAGATCAAACCCGGCGAAGCGGTCCAGTTTGAGCGTATCGGCTATTTCTGCTGTGACCCCGACTCCAAAGAGGGCAAACAGGTCTTCAACCGCACCGTCACGCTGAAAGACTCCTGGAAACCCGGTAAATAAAAAATAACTCCGAAGTGGAGAAAAAATAAAACAAAAAAGAGGAAAAAAAAATGAAAAAAGCGCTTCTTTTCCTGGTTCTCTTCCTCGCCGTTATGGTGAGTGCGGGAGAAAAAATGCCCAAGTACATCATTCTTTTCATCGGAGACGGCATGTCTTTCGTCCAGCGGATGGCTGCTGAAGAGTACTCCGTCAGAATGAAAACCGGCAAACTTGCCATGAACCACCTGCCTTTCCACGCCACCACCCGTACCTGCTCCTCCACCTCTCTTGTCACCGACTCTGCGGCAGCCGGAACCGCCATCGCCTGCGGTGTCAAGACCAGAAACGGCACCATCGGACTGGATCACCGCTACCAAAAGGTGCAGTCCGTGGCAGAATATGCACGTGACAAACAGTGGAAAGTGGGTATCATTTCCACCATGGTCATCAACCACGCCACCCCTGCCAGTTTCTTCGGCCACCGCCGTTCCCGCAACCAGTACTACGATCTGGGACTTGACCTGATCGCTTCCAACTTCGACCTTTTTGCCGGCGGCGGCATCCGTCAGACCCAGAAGAACAGCCCCAAAAGAGCTGACCTTTATGAACTTGCACGCAAAAATGGTTACAAGACCCTTACAGAGAAAAAGGAGTATATGGCTCTGAAACCCGGATGCGGCAAAGTGATCTATGCTGCGGCTCCCAGCTACATGACCGCTGACATCGACACCCCCGCCGGCGGCCCCACCCTGACCGATCTGACTGTCAAGGCTCTTGAACTGCTGAAAAACCCCAAAGGCTTCTTCCTCATGGTTGAGGGCGGCGCCATCGACTCTTTCGGACACGCCAACGGTGCCAAAGGCAACATCGGCGAAACCCTTGCTCTTGACAAAGCAGTGAAGGCTGCGCTTGAATTCCAGAAAAAGAATCCTGAAGAGACTCTGATCGTTGTCACCGCCGACCACGAAACCGGCGGCATGACCCTGGGTGTCAAAGGCCACGGTTTCTCTCCTGAGAATCTTGCCGCCCAGAAAATTTCTGCCAACAGATTCAACACGATCATGCGCGAACTGCACCAGCAGAACCCCAAACTCACCTTTGCCGAAGCTCAGAAACTTCTGACCCAGTATTTCGGACTCAAGTTCACCGGGGAACTGAAAAAAGACCCCCTGGTGGTCACCAAGACCCAGCTTCAGCTGCTTGAAGAGGGCTTCAACAAGAAAAAACTTGCCGACGCCGTCCGTGTCGTCATGAGCCAGAAAGCCGGTATCGGCTGGACGACTTACTCTCACACCGGCGTGCCTGTTCTGACCTGCGCCACCGGCGTCCAGGCCCAGCAGTTCAGCGGATTTATCGAAAACACCGAGATCTCCAAAAAGCTCAAAGCCATGATCCGCTGACCGAACGTCGACTCCGAAGTAACTCGCAGCTGGTCGAACGTCGACACCGAAGTAACTCGCAGCTGGTCGAACGTCGACACCGAATTAACTCGCAGCTGCGACGAGCTGCGAGAACCGCAAATAAGCGTTTGCGGCGATAACTTTGCGATAATGTCTGGTCCACAGACCGGAACCACCATCCACCCCGTGTTCAACGCCACGGGGTTTTTTTATACCCTCGAGCCGGTTGGCAGTCTGCGGGCGTTTTCGTTGTTTTGACACAGCCCGCTTGTATTGACCAGTGGACAACGCGCCCGCTAGCTGAAACAGCCAACCACAGTGGTCGAAGCCGTGAGCCGGCGAAGGTGCTTCGCACCGAGCGCGCAAGGTTGGAGCGGAATAAG
>JAZONY010000064.1:0-16301 GCA_045654705.1 Victivallaceae bacterium | reverse complement strand
GACAGACCTCCTTATACAGCCCCATGGGCAATCCCATTCAGAAATACGCTCCCGATGTGTGGCTCATGACTTTTTCCAACGCCATGTCCACCATCTGCACCTATTTCAAGAATTACACCAAAGTCAAGACCGTGGGCTTCTGTCATCAGGTCCACGGCTCTTTCGGCGTGGTCGCCGAGATGCTGGGCTTTGAACCGGGACAACTTGAAGTCATTTCCGCCGGTGTCAACCACTTCAACTGGCTCTTTGATATCCGGTTGAAAGGGACGGGCAAGAGTTTTATGAAGGAGTTTCTTGAACTTGTCCGCAACTCCCCCTACTGGCAGCGGAAATATGACAATATCCCCCGGCAGACCTTCACCCGTGAGGTGCTTGAGGTTTTCGGTATCTATCCTGTGGGGTATGATGAACACATCGCTGAGTATTCTCCCTTTTTCTACGAACACTCCGAATGGGCGGATTTGGACATTGAAAGTCTGCGCGGATTCTACGAACAGCGTGTCGCCGAGGGCAAACGCACCCTTGAAGATCAGCAGAACGCCGAAAAGACCAACACCTTCCCCCCGTTCCCCAAAGATCCTCATCACCCCTATTACGGCGAAAATCCCTGCCGGGTCATTTCTGCCCTTGAGACCAACACACCCTGTTATGTGGATGCCCTCAATATCGTCAACAACGGCGCTGTGGGCAATCTGCCTGCTGATGCCATTCTTGATTTGCCCGCTCTGGTCATCGGCGGTCAGGTGCGTTCGGTCCATGTGGGGGATCTGCCCCCCGGTCCCTGCGAAGTGACCCGCCGTCAGGTGGCGCTTCATGAAATGATCGCTCAGGCGGCGGTGGAAGGGGACGACAGTCTGGTGCTTCAGGCACTTTGTCTTGATCCTTATGTCCGCAGTATCACCCAGGCAAAAAACATCTGGCGGGAGTTCCGGGAGCTTTACCGTGAAGACCTGCCCAATTTCAAATATTGAGGAACTATGACTGAAAATACACCGAAACCGGACGGCAGGGCGCTTCTGCCCTTTGGCGTTTTTCTTCTCGTTTATCTGGGGCTTTCCCTCTGGAGCGGCGATTTTTACGCCGTTCCCATGCCGGCGGCATTCATTGCCGCATCGGCTTCGGCGTTCATTACGGGCAGGAAAAGCCTTGAGGAAAAGGTCTCTGTCTACGCCAAAGGCATGGGCGAAAACAATATTATGCTCATGGTGCTGATTTTCATTCTGGCAGGCGCATTTGCCGCTGTCGCCAAAAGTTCCGGAGCGGTGGATTCGGCGGTTCTCATCGCCCGTCACCTCATCCCCGACCGGCTTTTTGCGGCGGGCATCTTTCTTGTTTCCTGCTTCATTTCCCTTGCCATCGGAACCAGCTGCGGGACCATTGCCGCTTTGACCCCCATTGCCGCCGGACTTGCCTCAAGTTCCGGCATCAGCGGTCCCCTTATGGTGGGGGCGGTCGTGGGCGGAGCCATGTTCGGTGACAATCTTTCCATGATCTCAGACACCACCATCGCCGCTACCAGAACTCAAGGCACGGACATGAAAGACAAATTCAAGGTGAATGTCCGCATCGCGCTTCCGGCGGCTCTGGCGGCACTTTTGATCTATGTGTTTGCAGTACAGACAGAAGGAAGTGTTCCTGTGCCTGCGCCTTTGAGTTACCGGGACTTTCTGCTGGTGCTGCCCTATGCGGGAATACTGATCTGCGCCCTTTGGGGCTTGAATGTGATGCTGCTGCTTTTTACCGGAACCATCGCCGCTCTGCTCATCGGGGGTGTTTGCGGGAGCTTCACCTTTCTCAAAGGCGTCGGGGTGGCAGGTAAGGGAACGTGCGACATGGCGGAAACCCTGATCGTGGCACTCCTTGCCGGGGGCTTGCTGGGAATGATCCGCCACAACGGCGGTATCGCCTGGCTCATCGGAAAAATCGAAAAGAGCATCGGCTCCACCCGCAATTGTGAGTTCGGATGCGCCCTGCTCGCCGTAGTGGTCAATCTTTTTACCGCCAACAACACCGTGGCGATCGTGGTGGCAGGACCTGTGGCGCGGGAGCTTTCTCTGCGCTACCACTGTGACAACAAACGTATTGCGGCGATCCTCGACAGTGCTTCATGCGTGGCGCAGGGATTGATCCCCTACGGAGCCCAGGTCCTCATCGCCCTGGGCGCCGCCAAAAGTTCAGGTCTCACTTTACCTGTCAATGAACTTATCAAAGCCCTGTACTATCCCATGCTGCTGGGTGCGGCATTGGTGATATTCATCGCCATCGGAAACTTGAAAAAGAACCGGACCGTTGAAAAGTAATGGAAATATGGCGGTCTGCTGAAAATTGCAGCTGAGGCAGCTTTTTTTGAAAACCTGTATTATAACCTCTTTCAGCCCTTGAAAAAGGTTCTTTCAGGTTTTATATTATCCCCCATCAGAGGGAAATACAATGAATCAGAGAGAAATAGCCAAAAGTCTGAACGTTTCACAGGTGGCGGTGTCGCTGGTTCTGCGGAATCCGAGAACGACCCGGGTCTCTGCGGAAAAAAAGGCGCAAATCATTGCCGCTTTGCGTGAAAACGGCTTTTTCAACGCCGCTGGTATGAAGCGTACCTGGGCGGTGGGATTTATTACCGACGATTTGCAGAGCCGGGATGATGAATTTATCCACGAAGCGGTCTGCGGTGCGGAAGAGGAACTTTGCCGCAGTTACTATAACGTTATATTTGAAGTGTTCCGCAACCGGGAACTGAACCTTTTCAAAAACAGACAGATCGACGGCGTCATCGTCCGCTCGGGGAAAGCCCTTGAATATCTGCTGAAAGAAAAAGAAACTTTCCCAATGGTCCTTATGAACTGCGCTCTCCCCGGGGTGGCGGCTGATATGGTCATGCCCGACAACCGGGGCGGGGTACTTGAAGTGTGCCGCAGACTTATTGAAAGAAAGTATCGCCGCATCGCCTTTCTGGGGGCGGCTCCTGAATATTCCCCTTACAGCTGCAACTACTCCGAAAGGTTGAGCGGTTATCTGGAGTTCTGTGTCAACGCCAATCTTTCCCCTTTGTGGGAAAATATCCCCCTGCCGGTCGCCCATGCCCCTGAAAATGTCAACGCCGTGGCGCAGATCATTGAGAAATGGGAAAAACTTCCCGCTCCTCCTGATGCCGTTATCACCGTCAACTATCTTTACGGTGCCATTCTCAGCTCCCTGCGCCCCGCGCTTGCCGTCGCCGCAGGGGACAATAAAAAGGTGCAGGGCATAGAGGGGACTCCCCCCTTTATGCTGGTGCAGGACTCCCGCGCCATGGGGGGATTTGCCGCAGAACTGCTGCTGCGCCGCATCGCCGAGCCGCAGAGAAAACATGTGAGGCTCAATTGTGAAGTCATATTAGAGGGATTTTGACCCTGAACAGTTAAAGGAAAGGAAAAAAACAATGAGAGATTTTCTGAGAGAGTATCTGGATGAACTGGAAAACCGCATGGAACGGATCCTCGCTGAACAGCGGGAAATGATGGACCGTGCCGCAAGAATGATGGCGGACCAGATCAAGGCTGACAAACTGATCTATGTTTTCGGTTCCGGCGGTCACTCCAACATGATGGCGGAAGAGATGTTCCACCGTGCCGGTGGGCTCGCCTGCATCAGCCCCGTTTTTGCCGATGCCATCCGTATCCCCCACATCCCTTTCGGCGAAAGATGCGCTGAACTTGCCCCCTATATCCTCGACGCCTACAACATCGGCAAGGATGATCTTCTCATTCTGGTCAACGGCTACGGCATCAACCCCGTGACCATCGAAACCGCTATCGAGTGCCAGAAGCGGGGTGTCAAGGTCATCGCCGTCACCTCCACCGACTACGCCAACAAGCTGCCCAAGGACTTCCCCGGCAGACACAAGAGCGGACAGAATCTCCACGAGATGTTCGATGTCACCTTGCTGACCTACATGGAATACGGCGATGCCATTCTTTCCATGCCCGGCATCGACTCCAAGATCGGAGCCTACTCCACTTTCGGCAACGCTTTCATCTGCAACGCCATTGCCATCCGCTGCTGCGAGATGCTGGTGGAAGAGGGCTTTGACGTGCCCATCATCAACAGCATCAATGTTCAGGGCGGCATGGAAAAGAACAAGAAAATTTACGCAAAATACCGTCCTCTCATCAAGTGGCTCTGAAAAGGTGAGCAGATATGAAGATCCCTTATGAGCAGCTGACTCCGGAAAAGGCTCTTGAAGTTTATTGCGATTGGACAGCAGAATATATCAAAAGGTTTCACCCCCCTTTTGAGTGGTATTTCCTGTTCTATCCCATCCGGACTTTGCTTCTGGGGGCGAAACTTCTTGATCGTGAGGATTACGCCGAAGCGGTCTGGCCCTGGCTGGATGAATACTGCGCCGAACAGTTCCCCAACGGCGCACTTTCCTCCACCTGCCGGGGGAAGGCCATTACGGAATACCGCGTGGATGAGATCGAGGATTACATCCGCAACGGAAAACTCAATCTCGCCGACGGCGGCTCCAACGTCCACGCTCTCTTTCAGGCGGCGATCTACTGCAAAGATCCCGAAAGAAAACAGCGGTACATCGACTGCGGATGCAAATGGCTGGACTGTTGGGTCCCCATCTGGTCACTCCCCAACGGTGCCTACGGCAACGGTATCTGGACGGGGCGCAAGGTCTGCGAACCTTACTCCATGGCAATGAATGTCTGCTCCGCCTTTGCGGGCGCCTATCTTGCCACCGGCGACAAACGTTACGTCCGCAACGCCGAAGGTTTCGCCATGTGGCAGTGTGACAACATCCACGAATCGGGTGTGCCGATCCGCTACAACCTTTATCCTCCGTCAAGCGACTCTCTCATTGGCGACTTCAGCCGTATCTTCTACATGATGGAAGCCTTTTGCTGGGTCCACCATGTCAGCACTGATAAAGAGGTCCGCAGCCGCATTGAGAAGATGATGAAAAAGTGGATCGATGCCGATATTCTGCCCCGGTGGCCCGAAAATTTGAACTGGTTCGACATGAACAAGGCAACTTTGCGGGTCCCGAAAGGGGCGTTTACCGACAGCGGACTCGGCGTGCGTTTCTACTGGCAGGCTGCCAAGTGCTGCGGTATTCCCTCGCTTCTTCAGTATTATGTGGACCACATGTACGATGATCCGGAAATCCGCAAACGGTGCAAACGGGGATTTACCTATCTTTCCAATCCCCTCAACGCCCGTCTCCTTGCCGTTATGGCTGAGGATGCCGTCCCCGACTTCTGCCTGCAAGCCACCGGTTTCGCAGGTCTGACCGTGGCAGAAGCTGTCAGAGAGGGCAGCACTTTTGAAGTTTTTGGCAATGGATTTGAAAATAAATGAGAAATTGGAGAAAACAATGAAAATCAATTACGAACAGCATACCCCCAAAAAAGCTCTTGAACTTTACTGCGACTGGATCGTGGAACATCTCAAGAAATTTGAGCCCCCTTTTGAGTGGTACTTCCTTTTCTATCCCGTCCGGACTTTGCTGCTGGGGGCGAAGCTCCTCGGCCGTGAGGATTACGCCGAAGCGGTCTGGCCCTGGCTCGATCAGTACTGCATCGAACAGTTCCCCAACGGCGGACTTTACTCCACCTGCCGCGGCAAGGCTATGAGCGAATATACTCAGGAGGAGATCGAATACGATATCCGCAACGGCAGAATCAATCTTGCCGACGGCGGTTCCAACGTCCACGCCCTCTTCCAGGCGGCGATCTACTGCAAAGATCCCGAAAGAAAACAGCGGTACATCGACTGCGGATGCAAATGGCTGGACTGCTGGGTCCCCATCTGGTCACTCCCCAACGGCGCCTACGGCAACGGTATCTGGAACGGTCACAAGATCTGCGAACCCTACTCCATGGCAATGAATGTCTGCTCCGCCTTTGCAGGAGCCTACCTCGCCACCGGCGACAAGCGTTACGTCCGCAACGCCGAAGGTTTCGCCATGTGGCAGTGCGACAACATCCATGAAACGGGTGTGCCGATCCGCTACAATCTTTATCCCCCGTCAAACGACTCACTCATCGGGGACTTCAGCCGTATCTTCTACATGATGGAAGCCTTTTGCTGGGTCCATTATGTCAGTTCTGATAAAGAGGTCCGCAGCCGCATTGAGAAGATGATGAAGAAGTGGATCGATGCCGACATCATCACCCGTTGGCCCGACAACTTTGACTGGTTCGACATGAACAAGGCGTTCCTGCGCGTCAACTGGGGCGAATACAAGGACAGTTTCGACGACAAACTGCGTTTCTACTGGTATTCCTCCAAGTGCTGCGGTATCCCCTCGCTGCTCCAGTATTATGTGGACAACATGTACAACGACTCAGAGATCCGCAAACGCTGCAAGCAGGGTGCTGAATACCTTTCACATCCTCTCAAAGCCCGGATGCTCGCCGTCATGGCTGAGGACGTTGTGCCGGACTTCTGTCTGCAAGCCACCGGTTTCGCAGGTCTGACCGTGGCAGAAGGAATCAAAAACGGTTCCACCTTTGAGGCTTTCGGCAAACCCGGAAAATAATCAACCGGACAAAAAAAACTGCCGGAAAGAATTCCTTTTTCAGGAGTCCTTTCCGGCTTTTTTAATTTTGTGTTTTTCAGCAGTCAGAGGGAGCTTTCCAGTCTGTGCGGGGAGAAAGGGAAAGTGTTCCCGCTTTGGCACCGTCGGGCATAGGGTTGCGCTTGAATTGCTGGGTGCGGAACCGGGAGGTGAAGATCTTCAAAGCTGAAGCGATCTCTTCCTGAGTGAAAACCCCTGCAAAAACCTTTTCTGTGGCAGTTTGCAGAAACGCTCCGTCGGCACCGTACTGCACCGTGTGCCAGAGGAAGAAGTCGTGAAGATCGTAGCTCCCCACCAGTTCCTCCGTGTGCTGGGCACCGGGGAGAAGTTCAGGGGAAACCGGGGTCGCCACCACATCTTTCAGCAATGCGCATCCGGCTGTGTCGGCGATGGTTTCGGCGTAGAAAGTCACCAGATGGCGCATCAATGTCTTGGGAATGGAGCCGTTGACACCATACATGGACATCTGATCGCCGTTATAGGTACACCAACCCAGAGCCAGTTCAGAAAGGTCGCCTGTTCCGATGACCATGCCTGAAAGTTCATTGGCAAGATCCATGAGGATCTGGGTGCGTTCCCGGGCCTGACTGTTTTCGTAGGCGATGTTGTGATTTTCAGGGTCGTGACCGATATCTTTGAAATGGGCGGTCACGGCATCAGCAATGGGGATGATCCGCAGCTCGGCGCCGAAAAGCTCCGCCATTTTTTCTGCATTGCCCCGGGTGCGGCTCGATGTGCCGAAGCCCGGCATGGTGACGGCGCAGATGGAGTCCGGGGGGAGCTTGAGAAGTTTGCAGCACTCCACGCAGACCAGAAACGCCCATGTGGAGTCCAATCCGCCTGAAAGTCCGATGACCAGTTTCCGGCTGCGGGTGCATTGCACCCGGCGGGCGAGGGCGGAACTCTGGATGGCGAGTATCTCACGGCAGCGGGTTTCAAGATCAGCTTTATCCTCCGGGATAAAGGGATTGCGCTCAAGGCGGAGTGCTGACCAGTCAGGTGAAAGAGGAAGCTGATCCACAGGCGTGAAGAAAACCACTTCCTCACGGATGAAGGGATTGGAAATATTCTTTCTGATCCTGCGCTGATCCAGACGCTCAGGAATAATGTCGGCAAAGATCAAATCCCTTTCCCGGGGGAGGGGAGTGTTTTCTGCATCGCATCTGCCGTTGTTGAAAATGGCGGCTCTGCCCCCGCAGATAAAGTCGCTTCCGGGCTCACCGGGACCCGCTCCGGAAGTCACCACAGCGGCAGTGATGGTGCGGCTCAGAACTTTAAGAGCCTCCCTGCGCTCCTGAGAAACGGCGGCAAGCTCCGGCGGGGCTGCCGGGTTGAGAATGACCTGTGCGCCCCGGGGGGCAAGGGAGGAAACAGGATTCCCCGGAAGCAGAAGATCGTCACCGATGATTATGGCGAAACGCAGTTCATCAGACTCATAGATCTGCCGGGCAGTACAGAAAAGGTCCTGACCGTTGATCGTGAGTGTTTCACCTTCAAGAAGAGTTCCAGAGGTGAAGCGAGAATCGTTGACAGCATATTTGCAGCTGATGCCGTGGATCCTCCCTTTATGGAAAAAGGCGGCGCAATTGAAAAGGGCGCCCCGGGCGTAAAGGGGGAATCCGGCAATAAAACCCGATTGACATGCAGCGGAAAAATCCTGAAGCTCTTTCAGAGCCTCTGAGACCTCTTTTTTGAAACGGGAGGAACCGAAAAGATCTCCGCAGTAAGCCCCTGTCAGGGAAAGTTCAGGGAAAAGGAGCAGAGATACGCCCTTTTCAGCGGCTTCCTGACAGCATTGGATGATCTCACGGGTGTTTTCGGTAATATTTCCCGGCTTGACTTTGGGGACAGCGGCGGCGATCCGGTAAGGGGAAAGGGAACTCATATTTTACTTTGCACTCTTTTTGACGTTGCGTTCATTTTTTTTGCGTTCACGTTCAAGTTTTGCCTTGCGCTGGCGTTCCATGCGGAGCTTTTTCTCACGCTCCTGCCGGATCTTGCGTTCACGGATGAGCCGCTCTCTATTCTGTTTTGCCACAGCGGCGTTGACCTGATTGTGGAAATCGCTTTCATAGCCCCAGGCAGCACCTCTGACGGATTTGCTCCGGCGCATAAGATTCTGGGCGTCCTGATAATGTTTCTGCATGTAAGAGATCTTCGCCAGCCGGGTGAAAGCTCCGGCGACCCACGGTGCGCTCCTGCCGGGGATACGCATGGCTTGCTGCAAGGCTTCACGGGCGCCCTTGATATCCTTGAGGGCGAGTTTGAGTTCACTGCGCCGGAATTGGAGTTGTGCCACAGAATCGGGGGGGAGCTGCTCGATATTGCAATGGGCATCAAGAAAGGCGAGGGCATCGGAAATGCGGTTGTTTTTTTCAAGCATCCTGACCTGAGCCATAAGCCCTTTGAGCCGCAGGCCGGGGAGCCGGGTGGTGTCGGCAAGAAGGTTTTTGTAATATTTTTCCGCACCGGCAAGATCCTTGTTGACTTCGCAGATCCCGCCCAGTCCCAGAGCGGCATCGGCAGTGACCCAGTTGTTCAGATTGCTGCTGAGCGCGGCGTTGAATTCGGCGGCAGCTTCGTCATAACGCTGGGCGTTGGCAAGGATCTCGCCCCGCATGAGGGCGGTACGGGCTTTGTGATAAGGGGTCTCACGGTCACGGGAGAGCTTCTTCCTGAGGAGTTCAAGGGCTTCGCCGGGACGGTTCATCAGCACAAGGAGCTGTGCTTTTTCGTAAAGGGTATAATTTTTCCAGATGCCTCTGTTGGCTTCTTTTTCTGCCTGATCATAAAATTTGAGAGCTTCGTCATACTTTTTGTTCCGGATACACTCCTGAGCCTGACTCTGGGCGGTCATCCAGAGTTCAAAGGGCTGTTTTTTTTCCGGGACAACAGGTTTCACAGGAACGGCGATTCCGGCTTGCGCCGCCGCTGTTTTCTGAGGGGCGGGAGCGGATTTTTTGCCGGTTGCAGACTTGGCGGCTGCATTTGCCGGAGCCGCCGTCAGCATGGCGGCACCTGCCGAAAAAAGACACAGAGCAATTAACTTTTTCATCCCATATTCTCCTTTATTCGTCAAGATGTGAGAGGCCATCGATAAATTTCAAATACTCTTTGGTCCGCAACAGTGCCATGACCTTGTTTTCCAGCTGGCGGACCCTTTCTCTGGAAAGGTTCAATCTTGTGCTGATTTCGCTCAATGGCAGAGTCGGTTCACCGTAAAGACCGAAACGGTAGATAATGATCTGCCTCTCTCTTTCGGGGAGTGTATTGAGCATTTCATAGAGTTTGTCATAAAGTATTTTTCTGGCATAATTGCGCCAGGGTTCGCTTTTTTCTTCGGGGGCGATGAGATCTTCGAGGGAGTTTCCCTCTTCGCCGGGGTTCAGGGGAGCTTGCAGAGAGATGCTCTGGGAAGCCATTTTACGCATGGCACTGACACGGGCGATGGGCATTTCAAGGAGTGCTGCAAGTTCGTGATTTTCAGGTTCTCTGCCCTCATTCTGGATAAAACGCTGTTCGGCACGGTTCATGTTCTGGAGCGCCTGGATCATGTGGAGCGGCAGACGGATGACACGGGATTGCTCCGAAATGGCACGGAGAATGTAATGTTTGATCCACCATCCCGCATAGGTGGAAAAACGGTTGCCCAGTTTCACATCAAAGCGTTGCACGGCGACCATAAGCCCCAGATTTCCCTCCTGAATGATATCGTTGAGGGGCAGATTGCACTCCCGGTATTTTCCGGCGATGCTGACGACCAGACGGAGATTGGATTCAGCCATACGGGTATGGAGCAGCTCAAGTTCCCTGTACATAGCTTCAAGTTCGCAAACGGCATCGGTGATTTCCGCAGGAGCCATGAGGAACCGGGATCCGGATTGACCGGAGTTTTCAGGGTTGAGCTGGGTGTAGCCGGAGGCTGTCTGGAAGAGTTCACGGGTGACGACGCCGTTGGCGCGGAATCTGCCCATGATCTCTGAAAGGCGGGAACGCTCTTTTTCGCAGGAAGCGCCTTTTGAAAAGGCTTTTTCCAAAGCAGCATGAGCTTTGGAAATTTCCTCTTTCCACGCCGAAAGCTGTTCCACGATGTCGCAGGGGAGAGCCGGTTTGCCCTGTCTGAGGGAGGAGCTGAGAAAATAGTCTTCCGGCGACGCTCCGGAGCTGCAGCACTCATCAAGGAGACGGCAGAATTCCAGGGCGGAAAAGCCGAACCGTGAAAGGCGTTCTTCGATCCGGTTTTGAAGCTGGTCGATGGATTCTGCCAGGGTTTGAAGCATGGCAGGATTGACCTGGGAGATCTTGCCCACACTGTTGAGGTATGAGGTAAGTGAGGATTTGAAATCCTGTTCTCCCTGGCTGCGTTTTCCGGCGTTTGCGCCTTTTTTTTGCGGTCCGCTGTTCATATTCAATGGTGATAAAAATGTAAAACGCCGTCCCGGTAGATCAGGAACAGCGTTTTACATCAAATTTCATTTTTTTCTCTCTGCACAGTGCGGCGGCAGAGAGGAACTCTTCCGCCGCAGTTGTTCTGCACAAATCATTCAAAGAACTGCTTGTAGGACTCCATGTTATCCTTGGTGACAAGGACGAAACGGATGGCAAATGCCTTGGCAGGATCGGAGGGAGCCTTGGCTTCGTAGTCAGCCTTGGGATTGGGAACGATCACACCGGCGATGGTTCCTTTTTGAATCTGGGAGACAACGAATTTGCCGGTTCCCATACCGGTACTCATCAGGAAGAAAACAGGCACATCTTTGCCGCGGAACGCAGCCATGCGCTGGGCGTTCTGGGGGAGACCCACCAGTGAAAGAACGATACCGGCATCTTTGTGCTTGTTGAGAACAGCGTCAAAATCTTTTGCCTTCATGAGTTCTTCGATAGGCATGGCGTTTTCGGAGTTGGCACCGGGGACGACCAGAGCTTCGACGACCAGATTGTCAGAACCGTAACCTTTTTTGATCATCTCGATCATGTCCTTGGTCTGGGCAGCCTGATCGTAGTTGGGTTCGGCGATGACGACGATCTTTTTGCCGGGGGCGACTTTGGCGAGGTGAGTACCTGCAACATGACCGCGGGAGGCGAGGAAGGCGAGTTCACTCTTCATGACGGAAGCACCGCCGGAGAAGGAGTCACCCATCTTGTCCCACAGCAGACCGATGGCAGCACCCAGCACCACCAGACAGAGCAGGATGGCGACAGGCTGCATCGCGGGGTTGGTTTTCTGTTTTTTTGCGCAGACGATCATGCCGATAAAACCGACAACCATGACAGCAACACAAATCCAAGTCATAAAATCTTTCCTTTCTTACAAAATTTACGAAATCTTTTTCACTCACTTCCGAAACAGAATGTCTCTCTTTTGAAGTGACAACTCTTTCGGTTAACGCTATACTTTATATCAATGTTCCTGAAAAGTCAAATGATTTTCCGCCAAAATTTCAAAAAAAATGATTTTTTTCTTTCAGTTGATTTCCAAAAACGGAGAAAAACAGTTTTTCCCCCTTGTTTTTTCCTGAAAATGAAGTATTGTATGGTCGAGGCAATTTCAAAACTTCTCAAAATCGTCAAAGTGCCCTCGCTTTGATCTGTAAAGGAGAGCGTTTTCAGCTGTTACCTTCCAGGTAGCAGCTTCAAACTACTCCTTACAGCTCTTTGCGAATGGCAACTTTGCCACTTTTTGAATGACTTTTGAAATTACCTCAGCCATTACATTTATTATATCAAGGAGCATGAACTCTTATGTTGAAAAAGTTTGTCAAAGTGGTTTTTCTCTCTCTGCTGGCTGTCGCCGGATGCCGCAGTGAAAAGCAGCCGGCGCTCAAGATGGAAAAATCCGGCGTTCTGCTGGATGTCAGGACGCCTGAGGAGTTCCACTCCGGTGCTTTGCAGGGGGCGGTCAATCTGCCTCATCTCCGCATCGCAGAAAAAATCAACAGTGTCGCCCCCGACAAAAACACTCCCCTTTACATCTATTGCCGCAGCGGACGCCGGGTGAAGATCGCCATGGAAACATTGACCCAACTGGGCTATACGAAACTTTTCGACCTGGGCGGTCTGGAAGATGCCCGTGCGAAACTTGAGCTTGACGTTGTCAAAAACGACTGAGCTTTTCAGCGTTCGATCCTGTGTTTGCCGGGCGCAAGGCGTTGAGCTGCGTAAAGGGCATGGCATCCCTCAGGAACGGTAAGCTCTCCTCTGCCGCCTTCAAATTCAAGTTCGACAGCTCCCCCGGGTGTGGGGGCGCGTAAAAAGAATTTTTCAGGCGCCGTGGCAAGGGGAGCGACGGTAAACTCTTCAAAGCCGGGTTTGACAGGCCTCACGCCGCAAAGACAGCGGGGTATCAGATTGGCGGGAGCGGCGCCCCAGGCGTGGCTCCAATCCTGGAAGGGTTTATCCCATTCGCCCCAGGATTCCATGGAAATCGTTGACCCCTGCGCCAGCATGTTGAGCCAGCTCCGGGGGGCATCGCCGGTGAGAAGTTTGTAAAAAAGATCGTCAAGGCCGTACATGGCACACACTTCAAGGAGGAACTGGGCGGCGTAGACACTGCAAACCATGCCTTTTTCAGCGATCAGGGCAAGAAGTCCGGGGATCTCATGCTTTTCCGCAATTCCGAAACGCAGGGCGAACAAGGCTGAATGAAGCGCGGTGTGAGCTGCTCCGGGAGAGTCCTCAGGCGTGCCGTTGTGCCACATCTGACGGCGGAGTTCCTTTCTGACGGCAGCGGCAAGCTCTGTATAGGAACTTTTCCCTGTGAGTTCATGCATGGCAAGGCAGCTGCCGTAATAATAGGCATTGGGGACGAAATTGCAGCTTCCCATGACATAGCCGTCCCGGTCCTGCATGGGCCAATCCACGATATCCCTGATTTTACCGTTGCCCCGCAGAAGTCCATCCGCACCCGCCAACTCCGGCAGAAGCCTGTCGGGGAGCCATTTGAGCCAGCGGTCAACTGAGGCACGGTCGCCGGAGTAAAGCAGGTAATCCCGGGCAAGGATGGGGGTGAGCAGCTGCCACTCCGTGGGCCAGGTGGGATGATTTTCAAAAAAGTCCATGGTGCGCCGGGCTGTGTTGTAATTGGCATCACAGCAGAAGTGTCCCAGCTGATTGATATAGGAATCCCCCTCATAGGGCTGCCGTTCTCTTTCGCCGTCGATGTAGACGCCGAAAACATTGGTGGCTTTTATGGAGTATTTGCAGAACTCCCACACCTTGTTCAGTTTTTCATCGCAGCTTTCAAAGTGTGAAGCGTTGTCATCCCAGTCGTCGAACCAGACTGTCCGGCGGAGTGTGGCTTCACCGTAGTAGTGATTGATTTCCGCATATCTGAAAGGGACGATCTCACCGCCGCACTCAGGGGGGACGGGGGGATGGGGGAATCCGTCATAGGCAGGAAGATGTTCCGGGATGTGGAAAGAATAGGTATGACGCCCGTTTTGGATTTTCAAGCGTTCCATCATAAATGTTGTCCAGCCGGGATGGTGGATGATCATGTTGTTTTCTGCCATTTCTCCGATGACAAGTTCAATATTTTCGGCATATTTACCTTCCAGTTCCACTTCAAGTGTGCCGTAGGCGGCTTTGCCGAAATCAAAGAAACCGTGTCCTGCGATGGTGCGGGTTTGTTCTTCAACGACTTTCTGCATGGATCAGTCACTCCTTATGTTTTTACGAAGTTTTCAGAATATAGCAGATATTTTCTCATTTTCAAGAAAACAAACCGCAGAAGGAGGGAAAAATTTGCAACTCTTTTGAAATTAGCCTGGAAGTTCCTGTGAAAAAAAGTTGAAAAAAGCTCCTGTAAGTGCTATATTAGATAGATGTTTTTTTACTTAACTTCGATTTGAACTTTTATGAAAGAGGAGCTTTGCATGGAAAACGACAATAAAAACAACAATTGGTCAGGGCAGCTGGGCTTTCTGCTGGCTGCGGCAGGTTCATCCATCGGATTGGGCAACATCTGGCGTTTTCCCTATATGACGGGAACCAACGGCGGCGGTGTCTTTGTGCTGATCTATCTGTTGGTCGTTTTGTTGATCGGAGTTCCCTTGATGATGGCTGAGATCGGACTCGGCCGTGCCGCAGGCAGCAACCCTATCCGTGCCTTTGCCGCACTTGCTCCTGCCAAAAGTATGTTCACCATGCTTCTTGCCACGCTTCTGATCGGCGGGGGGATCGTCATGCTCGTCACCGGCAATCCTGCGGGCGCACTGGTGGTGGCGCTGATCGGTGCTATGTTCATCGCCTGGGGATGGAAGACCGTGGGGGTTTTCTGCGGACTTGTTCCCATTATCCTTCTTTCCTACTACGGCGTTATCGGCGGCTGGACTTTGATCTATATCGTCGATTCCATCCGGGGCGTGAACAACTTCACCACGCTTCAGGGGGCGGATGAGGTGATGAAGCCCATCCTTTTCGCTTCCGGCAACTGGAAATACGGCGTGGTGGGGGCGCAGCTGCTCTTTATGGCGGCGTGCCTCGGCATCTCTCTTGCCGGTGTGAGAAACGGTATCGAAAGGTGGAGCAAGATGCTTATGCCTCTGCTTTTTATCCTTATGTGCGTCCTCATCGTCAGGGGATTGACTTTGCCCGGAGCCGCCAAGGGGGTGCGTTTCTTCCTTGAGCCTGATCTTTCCAAATTGACAGCTTCCAGCATCATCGCCGCTGTGGGGCAGGCGTTCTTCACCCTCAGTCTGGGTATGGGGATCATGCTGACCTACGGCAGTTACCTCGACCGCAAAACCAATATCGGCAGAGTCACGCTGGGGGTCATCGGACTTGATACTTTTGCCGCTGTCATGGCGGGTATTGCGATTTTTCCTGCGGTTTTCGCCATGGGATTTTCCCCCAGCAGCGGACCGGATCTGACTTTCAAGGTGCTGCCTGCGGCTTTCAATATGATCCCGGGGGGGATCGGTGTCATCTGGAACGTGGCATTCTTCCTGATGCTTGCCATTGCCGCATTGACCAGTGCCATCAGTCTGATCGAGCCTCCTGCCAGTATTCTGGTGGGCGAATGTAAAATGAGCCGCAAATGGGCGGTGATCTGTGTGGTCCTGCTCTGTTCGGTCATCGGCGTTTTCTGCGCATTGAGCATGGCGGACTGGGGCAATCTTGCCGCCGTCGGTGCTGTGGTGAAGAAATTCTGGTACGGCACGGCACCCGGCAGCTTCTTTGATATGCTCGACGGATTCTGCTGCAACTGGATCCTCCCCATGCTGGGGCTTGCCACCACCATTTACGTCGGCTGGATCTGGGGCAGCCGCTCCGCCCTCAAGGAACTCCGCGAAGGCGGCGGCGAGGGACTGGATAACAGTATCTGGCTCATGCTGGCGGGTTTCAAAGCCAAGGACGGCGGCAAAGATCGCCGTTACCTTTTCACTTTCGGCATCCTCTGGGGATTCGCTCTGCGCTGGATCTGCCCCGTGCTGGTGCTGCTGGCTTTCTTCAACTGCATCGGTGTCATCAAGTTGTAATTGACCGGCAAAACACCATATGTGCAAAAAATGGGGCTGTTGCAAAACCTAATGTTTCGCAGCAACCTCTTTTTTTTGCACACATGGCGCCCCGCCTGAGTCCGTAAAAGTCTGTTTTTGTCCGTTTAAGTCCGCAAAAAAGCGCCGCACCAGACACTCATGCAAAATCAGAGCGTTTACCAGTACTGAGGGGTTTTGTTATCGATCATACTTGAGGTTGTGAGAGATTTACTTTGGTCTGCGGAGTTGGGGTAAAG
>JAZONY010000063.1:0-33566 GCA_045654705.1 Victivallaceae bacterium | reverse complement strand
GGTTTTTCTGCGCCAAGAGCCTGTGCAGGAGCGGCGGGGGCGGGTTCTTTCACTTCGGCCTGAGGTGCAGCTGTTTCAGGCAGGGGATTTTTTCTGGGTCTTCCCCGTTTTCTGGGTGCGGGTGCGGGGGCGGTCTGTTCTGCGCCCTCTCCGGCACCGGGAAGAATAGCGGGATTTTCGCTGTTTTCGTTGCTCATATAGTAAACTCCTTGATAAATTCGTCGATCTGGCGGTAAAGAAACTCTGCGCCGCCATTATTGATAAAAGCGGTATCCGCCGCTTCAAGTTTTTTTTCTGCGCTCCACTGTTTCGCCTCTCTTGCGGCGATCTCTGCGGGGGTGAAGTTGCGGAAAAGGCAGAGCCGCTTGTGCCGGATTTCCCTGTTACACCAGACAACGGCGGTCCTGTCGAAATATTTTTCAGTGGCACACTCAAAAAGCAAAGGGACTTCGCAGAGAAGATTTTCCCCTGCCTCTTTCGCTTTTCTGATTTCAGACTCCATTTGGCCGAAAAGTTCGGGATAGAGCATGGAGGTCAGTTTCCCAAGCTCCTTTTCAGAAGCAAAGACTTTCTGCGCCAGAGCTTTGCGGTCGATTTTCCCGTCGGAGCCGAAACACTCATCCCCCCATGTTTCACGGATCTTGCGGCAGAAAATACCGTCGGTATCAGCATAAAGGTCGTGACAGCACCGATCGGCATCAAAAAGCCCCCACCCCCGTTTGACAAAGTAGTTGCAGGCGGTACTTTTTCCGCAGCCGATGGCTCCTGTAAGTCCCAGGATCATAAGATGAATACTCCCGAAAATAGTAGTCCTCCCGGAAAAAATACACCATTGAAACAAAAATAATGGATTTCCGGAAGTGGATTTATGAATTAAAGCAGAGACGGAGAATTTATGATTTGACAACGCCGGTTTATGATTGGAATACGGCGCAGTGGAATCTTTTTTGCGCTCTTTTATATAAAATAACTTGATTTTTTCATTTTTCAAGTGCATTTTATAATTTTGTAACGAAAAATTGCTGTGGAAAGGAGCAAACCGTGAAAGCTGTAATCAACAATATAACTGAAGTTGCCTCAGGCAAATTTCTCCGCATGGAGCTGATCGAGTTCACCGACGACCGGGGCATCCTGCGGAAATGGGAGGCGGTGAGCCGTACCAACTCCCGGGGTGCCGCCCTGATCATCCCCCGTATCCTCCCCGATGATCTTTTTGTGCTGGTCCGGCAGTTCCGTCCCCCGGCGGGGAAACTTGTCCTTGAATTTCCGGCGGGCCTCATCGACCCCGGCGAAGATGCAGGGACCGCCGCCGTCAGAGAACTGAAAGAGGAAACCGGATACGAGGGCAAAGTCACCAACGTTCTGCCCCCCGGAAACAGTTCCCCCGGCATGTCCGGTGAGACCGTCACTCTTGTCACCATGGAAATCGACGGGAATTTCTACAAAGACCACGCTCCCGAGGCGCATCCTGAGGAAAACGAATCCATTGAAGTCTTTACCGTCCCCCGCAGCGAGCTGGTGCAATTCCTTGAGACCCAGCGGGCTCAGGGAGTGGGGATCGATGCCAAACTCCAGACTTTCGCTCTGGCACTCAACTGTTGAAGGGAAAAGATCATGTACATCCAAACGCTCCCCTGGGTCGCCAACTACGACGAAAATGAGGTTCCCCCCTTTACCCTGCCCGATCCCCTGAAAGCGGTCAACGGCAGCACCATCACCTGTAAAGAGGAGTGGGAGTCCAACCGCCCGGCTCTTCTTGAAGAGTTCCGCAAATACATGTACGGTGCCCGTCTCCCTCAACCTGAAAAGGCGGCGTACAAACTGCTCCACGAAAAGAAAGCCCTCGACGGAGCTGCCATCATGCACCAGATCGAGATCACCTTTACCAACAACGGCAGAACTCACAAGACGGTGATGCTCCTTTACATTCCCTCCGGTGCGTCGGCAGATGCTCCGGCTCCGGTCTTTGTGAATCTGACCTTCAACGGCAACCATGTGGTCTCTGAGGACCCCGATATCCTGATGACAGGTCTGATTGGTGAGGAGTTCCGTTCCTTTGACCGCACCCGGGGCGCCCAGACACGGAGATTCCCTCTGAAAGAGCTGATGGCACGGAACTACGCCCTTGCGGTGTGCAGTTACCATGACTTTTTCCCCGATGCGGCGGCGGGGTGGAAAAAGAGTATCCTGCCCCTTTTCATTCCCGAAGAGAAGTTTGCGCCCCGTCCTGAAAACCTTTCCGCCATCGGCGTCTGGGCGTGGGGACTTTCACAGATGCTGGACTGCCTTGAAACCATTCCTGAGATCGATGCCGGAAATGCGGCGGTCATCGGACACTCCCGTCTGGGCAAGACCGCTTTGTGGGCAGGGGCGGAAGATACCCGGTTCAAGCTGGTCTGCGTCAACGACTCCGGATGCGGCGGCGCAGCCCCCAACCGCCGCCTTTACGGCGAAACCCTCTTCTGCATGTGCCGCAGAGCCGATGACGGATTCGGACACTACTGGTTCACCCATACCATGGTGGAAGATTGTGCCGCTCCTGAAAAGCTCCCCATCGACCAGCACCAGCTCATCGCCCTCATCGCCCCCCGTTCTGTTGCGGTCCACAGTGCCACCGGGGACCAGTGGGCGGACCCCCGCGGGGAATACATTTCCCTTTACAACGCTTCAAAGGTCTACGCCCTGTACGGCAAAGAGACTCTCACCGATCCCGAACCGCCCGCTCCCGACACGCCTGTTGGAACGGATATGAGCTATTTCCTGCGTGAAGGCAAACATGATCTGCTGCTGTCAGACTGGGAGTGCTACATGGCGGCATTCGACCGCCTGCTGAAAAAGTAATTTTTCACTTTTCCCCGCTCCCCGGCACCACGGGGAGCTTTTTCTTTTCAAGGCAGAGAATCGTGGAAAAGACATGATCTTTGCGGTAGAGAAGCGTGAAATTTTCAGGGATGGGATATTTTTCCGGAGGGATGTCAACGAGGAAAAGATGAAATTTCTCCCCAAGGTCCGGAAGTTTTCTGCTCTCATGGGGTTCCACGATCTGCACATTTCTGAAGTGTTCAGGGTCTCCGTAATAAAGCAGGGCAATATGGGCGGTCCGGCTGTTGAGAACCACTTTCTCACCCGGCGCAGTCCGGGAAGCAAGTTCTCTGACCGGAGGTCCGAAATCCCCGAAAGGCATGAAAGAGGTGCAGATATTGAGCAGAGCCGAAAGAAAAACAGGCACGACCCACAGCAACGCTTTCTTTGAGGTGATCCCCATGCCAAAAAGCAGCACCGCAAAGGGAATGGTAAAGAGTATCAGCCGCCCCTTGGCAAAGGGGAATCCCGATGCCAGCGGGTAAAGGTGAAGCACGGAACAAATCAGCAGCATGAGAAGCACGATTCCTCCCGCAATGGGTAAGACCCTCTTTCTGCCCTGCGCCTGAGAAATACCGCAGACCATGCCGATCAGGGGGAATATGACCACAGCCTCCACTTTCCAGACCATGTTCCACGGTGCGGTGAAAAGATTTCTCAAGGTGTTGAAGTACCATTTCAGATTTTCAAAGGAGTCCGGCACCGGGGCAAATCCGGCGGTATGGTGTTCGTGGACATACATGGCTTCGGGCATCATCATCCGGGCATAAGCCGCCCAGCAAAGCACCTCAACAGCCCAGATGAGCAAAATCTTCCACAGCCTTTTGTCAAAGGAAAATCCGGAGTCTGCCCAGAGTGCCGCTCCCACGGCGGGCAGGACAAAGAACATGGCGTGAGAAAAGAAAATCCCCACGCTCCCTGCAATAAGCAGTTTCCCCCATCTTTTTTCCGGGGCGGCGGCAAAATCCAGCGCCGCCCCCAGCACCGTGACCGTAAAGAAAATGTCGGCGGTGTACTGCTTGAATTCCCCAGCGTAAAACCACAATCCCGGGGTGAGGACAAAGAGCCAGAGTGCCGCCACACGCCCCGGCAGCGGCAGATGTTTGCGGATAACCCAAAGAAATGCGCCGATCGCTCCCAGTCCGAAAAGCAGGGGAACCAGATTGAGGACCCAACGGGAGTAACCGAAACAGCTCCCCGCCGCCTTGCTCAGCAGAATGAAGCCGGGAGGCGCCGCCTGACAGTAGGGATTGACCGTTCCGGGAATGAAAAGATCACGCCAGGAGTTGTATTTCAGATAGACTGCCAGTGCCATGGTATCGTTCCAGAACTCCCGGCGCACATAGCTGTCGATTTGCAGAAACACCCCCATAAAGAGAGCGGCAGTAAAGAGCAGTTCCCAGATGCCCCACCCTTTCCGGTAAAGTTTGAAAGCACAGGAACAGCACAAAGAAAAAGCGATCCCTGTTCTGCCGAGAAAAAGGAGCTGATCCTTGTAGTAAACAGGGGCGTCCCATGATGCTCCGCCGAGCAATGCGGCGATATCAGAAGCGAAAATCATCACCATCCCCCCGGCGATACCCGGCAGCAGGGGGAGCAGAGAAATGAACATTTTTTTGACAAAAGACATATTGCCTCAATAAAGTCCTGAACTTTTTTTGCGCTGCAGGAGCTGTTCTTTTCCGGCACCTGAAAAGCGTTCAGCAAGTTTGCCGCCGATGCTTTCGCAGATGGCGTCGAAACGGTTTTCAAGTTCCTCTTTCCTGATCCGGGGCGGCAGAGCGACAAGTTCGTCGAGAACTTGCACCACCTGACGGGCAAGAGTGGCGTAGAAACGCTCCGCAAGGAGCTTTTTTCCACCTTGCGCCTTGCAGTCGTGATAGATGGTCATGGCATTGAGCCAGAGGACCTTCGTCCGGGGGTAGCGGGAACACATCAAATTCCAGGGGTCCCCGTCGGGGAGCGTTTTGTCCCCGCCGTCACGGAAATCGGTACGCAAAAGCAGACAGGGCATATCCAGCATCCGGGCGAAACAGAACTCCGCCACAGTGCCGGAATCCAGATCGGCACCGTCGAAGTTGGCTAAGATGAGATCGCTTTCAAAAAGCAGTTCAAAGTCGGCATCACGGATACTTTCTGCGCTGCGCTGGGTGACTTCGCACTCCCCGTCCTGAGGCAGCAATATCTCGTACCGCCCCTCCGAAACCTTTTCAATGGCTCCGGCAAGGAGCAGATTCCCCCCCAGATCTTTGGCATCAAAAAGATCCCCTGCAAAATAAATTTTCAAAGGTGTCTGCATATTTCCTCATTTTACTCAGAAGTTAGCTCTAATATAATCTTATATGGGCAAAATTGCAAGTCAAGTGATTTGCAAAATAGGTTTTCGGAGTGTAAATTAGGGTGTGTACAATTCAACACAGGAGATAATGAAAATGATCACACGCAAAATTGAATGGCGCAAAGGCGGCGAAAAAAACTTCACAGCCGCCATTGCCGGTGACTTCTGCCCCAGAGAAGAAAACTGCGCTGACCTCACCGCAAGAGTGGAGGAGATCACCGCTCCCGTCAAACCTTTCTTTGCAAACGCCGATATGAAAGTTCTTCAGTGGGAGTGCACCGTCACCCGTCAGGACACCCCCATCGCCAAAAGCGGCCCCAACCACAGATGTTATCCTGAATGTACGGTTTTCGCCGAAGCCCTCAATATCGACACCGTTCTTCTCGCCAACAACCACACCGGCGACTACGGCGCTCCCGGGGTAAAAGACACGCTTGAAGCATTCCAAAAGCTCAACATCCGCACCGTGGGTGCCGGTATGACCGAAGCCGAAGCTGCTGAGCCGCTCCATGTGGAATACAGCGGCATCAAAGTTTCCATTCTCAACGCCGCCGAATATGAGTTCGGCATCGCCTACGACGACACCCCCGGCGGCAACGGACTCGACCCCATCCGCCTCGCCGCCCAGATCAAGGCGGAAAAGGCGCAGAACGATCTTGTCATCGTCACGCTCCACGGCGGACACGAACATTTCCCCTTCCCCTCGCCCCGTATGCGTTCCTGGTACCGTTTCTTTGCCGACTGCGGAGCGGATGCAGTTTTCAACTGCCACACCCATTGTCCGCTGGGTTACGAAATTTACAACAACGTGCCCATCATCTACTCACCCGGCAACTTCTATTTCCCCAACCGTCCCACCTCTCTGCCCTGCTGGTACATCGGATATGTTCCCAAGTTCTACTTTGACAAAGAGGGAGCCTTTGCTCTTGAGATCCTGCCCTACTTCAACTACAAGGCGGGACTCCGTCTTCCGGACGAAGCGGAATCCAAAGAATTTTTCGCCTATCTGGATAAACTCAACGCCCCCATCGACGACGAAAAAGAGCTGAAAAGACTTTTCAACGCCTGGTGTTCCCAAAGCGGATATTTCAACGCCCTCTTTGACCGCAAGAAGCCCGATCCCATTGATGATCCCGCCCAGGTCGCCACGGCGCTTCCTCTGCGCAATCTCTTTTCCTGCCAGACCCACCACGACCTGCTGCGCAACGACCTGCTGCTCATGGAGCGTTATCAGTTCACCGCCGCCCGGCAGGACTACGCCGAAGTCGATCAGATGCGCCATCCGGAATTCGTCAAACTCTGAAAAAACAGCTTTTTACACCAAAAACAAAAAGTGCCGCATCCTTTCGGGTGCGGCATTTTTTTCAGCGTGAAACAAGATCACTTGTTGTCGGCGAGGGCCTTTTCGGCGCATTCGAGCATCAGCTTGGCGCTGGGGTCGTTGTAGGGCAGTTTGATGTCCGCGGCTTTGGCATCAAAGAGGAACATGTACCAGACTGCCGCCTGAAGGTATTTGCCCTTGTCGTTCATGTGGATCGTGTCGTGGGAAAGAACGACCTTTGAGGGATCCTTACGGTCTTTGCGCCAGGAAATTTTCCCCACCACGTCGCCGCCTGAAACGTCGATGACATTGGGACGGACCAGCTTTTTCAGATCAGCTTTGTTGAATGCCACCTGCTTGACAGGCAGCTTTTCACGGAAAAGCTGCACCGCATTGCCCACGGGGATCATACGCAGTTTGTGGGTCTTGGCAAGTTCAGTGTAGTTGGCTTTGACCATTTCGTGCATCATCTGACGGGTGTTGGGCTTGAAATCCTTTTTTCTGAACCAGCTGTGATGACCGCTGTAAGCCCAGGTCTCGTGGACCACGATCTCGGCCTGGGGAGCGTAAACTTTCACAAAAGCCATGAGCTTTTTGGCAAGTTCATGGGTTTTCTCTTTGTAAGGACTGTGGACACTGCCCTGCTGGATGGTGACGATATCCCATTTGTCCGCCTTGAGCATGACAGAAAGTTTTTCCTTGCGGGATTTTTCGCCGGTGACGACAAAGGAGTAGGGTTTGAGTTCAGGATTGTTTTTTTCGGCGTCCACGTTGCGGCAATGGCGTTCAAGGGTGCATCCGCCGATGTAGGCGTTGGCAAGTTTCAGTTTGTGGGTCTTGCCGGATTCCACCATCTTGGGCAGATAGGTGAAAAGACTGTTGGAGAAGCTGTTGCCGATCATCAGCACTTTCAGCTCTTTGGCACTGAGAGAAAGAACTCCGCAGCACGCAAGAGCGATCAATACGATTTTTTTCATGTTGTTTTTTCCTTACTTTTTGTATTGTTGAAGCGCCTCTTCCGCACACTTGAGCATGAGAGGCTGGTTTTTCGCCTGTTTGAATTGCATCTTGATAGAGCTTGCAGGTTCGTCGAAAAGGAACATATACCAGACGCAAGCCTGCATGAAGGCACCTTCTTTGCTGAGGTGGGCGCGGTCATTGTAGGGTTCTTTGTCTCCGGGTTTGAGCCAGCGCATCCATCCCACGAGGTCGCCCCCGGTCAGGTCGAGGACGGCGGGGCGTTTCAGGGCCTTGATATCCTCCTGAGTGTACTTGACCTCTTTCACAGGAAGATTCTTGCGGTAGAGCTGCACAGCGGTCCCCACGGGGATGATACGCAGTTTGTGTGTTTTGGCAAGTTCGTTGTAGTTTTCAACGAGGCCGTTGTACATCTGCTCCTGGGTGAGAGGAGCTTTGGGAGAATGGAATTTGGGATTGTCCAGACGGTACGCCCAGGTCTGGTGGATGACGATTTCAGCCTGAGGGGCAAGTTTTCTGATATAGGCGATGAGCTTGGCGGCGTATTCACGGGTCATCTCTTTTTTGTAACTCTGGTGGCTCACCTGCTGGATGGTGACGATATCCCACTTCTTATATTTGAGAGATTCGGTGATACTGCTCTTCCGTTCTTTTTCGCCGGTCATGGTGAAGCGGTAGGCGTTGAACTTGGGGTCCTTCTGTTCCTTGTCGATGTTGGCGCAGTGTTTCTGCAGGGAGCATCCGCCGATGGAGGCGCTGCCCAGAATGAGGGTGTGTTTCTTTGCGGACTCCGTCACTTTGGGGAGATACTGCTTCACGCTGTTGGAAAAACTGTTGCCGATCATCAGCACTTTCAGCTCTTTGGCTGAAACTCCGGCGATGCAGCAAAACACCGCCACAAGAATAAGAATTTTTTTCATTATTTTGTCCTTTCTTTGTGTGAAAAAAATATCAGAATTTGAAAACGGCTCCGATCTTCTTGCCGAGGAGCAAGGCTCCGGCGCAGAGGGTCGCCCCCAGAAAGAACATCGCCCAGACACCGAAAGCACTGGCGGCACCTGTGCCGTAGCCCAGGATCTGCGAAAGTTCAAAGAGAGCTTTGGTTATGGGGAAGAACTCCTGTTTCTGAGCGAGGATCAGAGAGTCTGAAACTTCGAGCATGGAAAAGCTGAACGCAAAAAGTCCCCCCACGATCAGATTGGCGGTCACAAGGGGGAGTGTGATCCTGACCAGAGTTTTGAAAGAACCTGCGCCGAAATTCCTTGCGGCATTTTCCAGTTCCTCCGGGGTCTGTTCCAGTCCCGAGGAGACTGCCCGCACCACATAGGGGATGCGCCGGACGGCGTAGGCGATGCTCAACAGCCACACGGGATTGTTCACAGGATCAAAGAGGAGCGAAGCCCAGGTGAACTTCACCGACATCCCCAGAAATCCGAAAGCGAAGACCACTCCCGGCACCGCAAGGGGGAGCATGGCGAGCAGATCCGCAACGCCGCTGCCCCTGAGACGCCAGCGGACGGCGGCAAGTGCCACCAGAAGTCCCGCTCCGCAGGCGATGACCATGGCGAGGAAGGAGTATTTCAGACTGTTGGCGATGGAGGGCAGCACCAGAGCGTTGGAAAGAGCCAGCTGGAAATTTTCAAGGGTGAAGTTTTCAGGGAAAACCGTTCCGCTGTAACGGGTGGAAAAGGCGCAGCAGATCAAAGCGATATGGGGCAGTCCCGCAAGAAACGCCACGCCGCCGAAAGCTGTTCCCGGTAGAAACCGTTTCCATGAGTTCAAGGGGACGGCGTTGGCGTTGACCATTCCCTTTGTCCCCGAGGCGGCGGCGGAACTTTTGAGTGCCAGTTTGGCAATGAGATAGAGCAGTGCCGACACCGCCAGCATGATGACCACCAGAGCGTAGGGAATGGGATTGCTTTCAAGTTCGGTCAAGCCATTGAAAACCTGGACCGCCGTGGTGCGGGTGAATCCGAACATGAGAGGGGTCCCCAGTTCCGTGAAGCTCCATATCAACGTGATGGAGCATCCCGCAAGGATGCCTGAACGCATGAGTGGCAGACGCACCTTGAAAAATCTCTGCCACGGCGATGCCCCCAGATTGGCGGCGGCTTCGGTCATGGCGGGGTCGATGTTGCCCAGAGCCGTCACCAGATTGAGGTAGCAGATGGGGAAAAGGTGGAGTGCTTCAATGAGGCACACCGCCCAGAATGTGCCGCTGCCCCCCAGAAAGTCCACCGGAGCGAACCCCAGATGTCCCAGAAGGGCATTGAGGACACCGTGATAACCCAGAAGCTGTTTGAATCCCAATGCGCCCACAAAGGGGGGCAGGACCATGGGGATCAGCAAAGCGGTGTTGGCAAGGCTTTTGCCGGGGAATTCGTAACGGTCATAGAGCATGGCAAGACCGAGAGAGAGCAGAAAGACGATCCCGGTGGTGCAAAGGGCGATGGTGAAGCTGTTCCAGAGCCCTTCCACATAGATACGGTTGCGGAAAAGTTCGGAAATAAGCTGCCAGTCACAGCCCACTTTCAGGACTGTCCCGATGGGGAGCAGCAGAAAAATCCCCAGAAAGAGCAGCACGCCCCCCAGAAGAAGATAACGTAAAAAGAGTTGTGTTTTCATCTTGTTTCAACCATTTCCTTTCACAAACCCATTGCCGCAAGGCGTTCCGCTTCTTTGTAGTTGTTCCTTGCCTGATCGCTCCACTCTCTCAAGGTGGCACTGACCTGAGCTGCGGAACGCTCAGGCGTCACCCGGAGGAGCGCCCGTGCCTTTGCGGCTTCCTTATATGAAAAAGGCAGAGCGTTGAACTTTGCCATGGCTTGAGGGACCTTTTCAGGACCGCCTGCTTTGATGATGGCGGCGTAGGCGTTTTTCAGCTCCTGATGAGGCTCAAGGACAATGGTCCGCAGGAGGACCCTGATGAGAGAGTAATAACGCCCCGTCCACTGGGGACGGTAGATGAAGTCCGCCCCCGAAGCGTAGGGATCGTAGTCGGGCAGAAAGAAGTTTTTCTGCAATTCAGGGGTGTAAAGGTCACGCCTGACAGGAGGACGGTTGATGCCGTTTTTTTCCGGTCCGCCGGGTGTCCCGGACTTCAGACAGTGGAGCAGCTGCCCCTCACGGGAAAGCAGAAAGGCAATGAAAGCCTTTGCCGCTTTGGCGTTGGGCGCCCCCCGGAGCATCTGCACCGGGTCGGCGGAAACGGCGGTCCCGCCTTTGGGGGTGACATAGATACAGCGGGGAGTGCCGAAACACTTTGCGCTCCAGAGCATTTCACTGATGCCGTAGGTGTCGATGGCGGTTCCGGCGGCGGCTTCACCCGAAGCCACGTCGCGGACCACCTGACTTGCGGAATCCGAAATGGTGCGGGCGTTGGCAAAAATGCGTTTCAGGAGCGCAAAGCCCTCCTGCCACCCTTTCACGGGGTCCTGTGCCTTTGCCATGCACTGCTGGATCATGATCTCATAACACTTGTTGGCAGAGCCGGATTTGGTGGGGTCCGCCACGGCGAGGGTGTTGAAGTAACAGCTTTTCCCCAGATCCTCCCAACGCTGAGGGGGGGCGGTGTTTTTCATCCCCTCAAGGCGGCGGGTGTTGTAGAGGATGCCGAAGGTGGAAAGGACCACGCCGTAGAATTTCCCCTCAGGACTGTAAAGTTTGTCGCCGCCGAAGCTGGCGGGGATATGTTTCAGACATTCGGGGAACTCCTGAGCGATGCGGGCATCCACGGCGTATCCCCGGGCGGCGGTCTGTTCGTGGTTGAAAACCCCGCCCCCCGCAAAGAGGTCGATGCCGATGCCCACATTGGAGTCGAGGAACCGTTTCCGTGCCGCTTTCTGTTCCGGGGTGCGGCAGGCACGGTCATCGGTAAAGGTGGTGCTGATATGGCTGCTCCACTTGCCCCATTGGGGGTGATCCTCATAGTAGCGGCGGAACTCCGTTTCGTAGCGGTCGGCGATGTAGCGGATGATATCGCTGGTCCCGCCGGGGTTGCGGAAATCCAGCTTGATATTTTTGTTGTACTTCTTCCTGTACCATTGGGCAAAGGCGCGCTGGTATTCGTCACGGATGGATTTGTTGTGCGCCGTAATGATGACCAGCGTTTCGCAATCTTCACTTCCGGAAAGAAGTTTTTCCCCTTCCTGACGGGGAGCCAGCAGAAAGGGCAGAGCCAGAAGCGCAGCCAGAAAAAGCAGGACAAAGAGAAGTTTTTTATTCTTCATCAGAGGACTCCGCAACAGGGATCAGGGCGCTGTCGTCATAGTCGAGGAAATACTCTTTTCCCATAACTCTCTGAGGTGAAGCAAGCTCCTTCACAAGGATCTTTGCGCCTTCTGAAGTTTCAAAGAGCCATTCGCAGCTGTCGCCGAAAAAGGAGCGTTCCACAAGTACGCCCCGGAGTTTCCCCGCACTTTCGCTGATCCGCACTCTTTCGGGGCGGATCCCTTTGCCGCAGGGGAGGTGATTCACATCACCGAGGAACCTTGCCGTGAAGCTGTCGGCAGGGTGGTTATAGATCTCGTCGGGCGTGCCGATACATGAAAGACGCCCCTTGTGCATGACACCTGCCCGGTCAGCCATGCTGAGGGCTTCCCGGCGGTCGTGGGTGACATAGAGGGCGGTGAGTTTTCTTTCGGAGCAGATGCGTTTGATTTCCCGTCTCATGGTGTCCCGCAAGTTGGCGTCCAGATTGGAAAGGGGTTCATCCAGAAGCAGCAGCGCAGGGTCAACAGCAAGGGCGCGGGCGAGGGCGACACGCTGCTGCTGTCCCCCTGAAAGGCGGGTGACGGCGGCTTTGGCGAAGTCGGTCATGCGGACCTGTTCAAGGGACTCCATGACTCTTTTTTCCATCTCCTTTTTGGGAACCTTTTCCATGCGGAGTCCGAAAGCCACATTTTCAAAGACGTTGAGGTGGGGCCAGAGGGCGTAGTTCTGGAAAACCATGGCGGCACGCCGTTTTTCAGGGGGGAGTGCCATGATGTTCTGCCCGTCAAAAGAGATGGAGCCTGAATCGGCAGTGACCAGACCTGCAAGGATACGCAAAAGCGTGGATTTGCCGCATCCCGAAGGACCCAGCAGAAAGACCAGTTCGCCCTGAGCGATATGAAGATCAACTCCGTCGAGAACTCTGACGGAACCGTCGTAACTTTTGGCAAGTTTTTCTATGGTGACTTCAGCCATGATCGTAAAATCCTGATTGAATGAGAGTTGAAAATAAAAATAATACAGTAAAAAACGCCGAAACCGGAAGATGGTTCGGCGTATCGTTCAGAACTTCATCGAAAGAATGATCATTTGGCAACAGGAAGCATGGGGATCTGCTCCTGAATACTGATCCTGTGTTCAAAGTCCAGATAGTGAACGGTGGTGATGATACCTGCGGCAGCGACAAAAAGCAGTGTGGCAACGGCAAGGATCAGATAGAAAAGAGAGGGCTTGGCAGCTTCATCAGCTTCAGCACCGGGTCTTCTGCGGATCTGAGGTTTGGCTTCTTTCTTTTCGCCTTCGGCATTTTCTTCAGCTTCAACTTTTCTCTTGCTGGGAGCAAGGGCGATGTCGATGTCATCACTCTTTTTGGCTTCTGCGGGCGCAGGGGCAGGTGCCGGTGCGGGTGCGGGTGCAGGAGCAGGTGCGGGTGCAGGAGCAGGTGCAGGAGCTGCGGGTTTCGCCGCAGGAGCGGGAGCGGGCGCAGGAGCGGGTTTCGCCGCTGCGGGTGCAGGTGCAGGCGTAATAGACTTGGTGGGCAGCTTGACCGTCGCTTTGGACTCATTCTCACTGCGCTGGGCGGCGCCGGGAGCGGGGGGAGGAGTCAGACGCAGGGGGCGTTTCAGCTTGACGGTCTGATCTTCTTCCTCAGCGGCAGCGGGGACCTGCACACCGGTCGCGGCGGCGGCGGGACGGGGGACCGCACGGGTCTGGTCGTCCATATCCACCTTGACGGTGGGGGCGGCAGGGCGCATGGCGGGACGGGGGACCGCACGGGTCTGATCGTCCACATCCACCTTGACCGTGGGAGGCGGCACAGGGGTCGCAGGAGCAGCGGCTGCGGGGGCGGCAGGCGCAGGAGCAGGAGCGGGTGCAGCTGCGGCGGCAGGAGTGATGCTGGGACCTGTGGGAGCGGCGGGGCGCAGAATGACCGTTTTACGGGTATTGGTGTTGGTGTCGCCAGCCAGATTGATCTTGGTGGCGGCGGTGCTGCCGGGCGCCATGGGTTTGAGTTTCAAAGTCTTGCGGGTCTGGGTATCGTCGAGGATCTCCAGATTGCCCGTGTCGGTATCTCTGCTGGTCAGGGGATCGCTGATGGGGATATCATGGGAAATGGGAGTTGCAGGGCGGAGTTTCACGGTTTTCCGTGTTCTGGTATCCTGAGCATCAACAGCTGCGGGGAGTTTGTTTTCTTCTGACATGGGAGTTTATCCTTTCCGGCTTATTGAGCTTGGACTTCGGCGGACTCCGCACCATCTTGTGCGGCGGTCAACTGAGCCAAACGTTGGGGTATATCACGATAATTTTCCATACTTGCTCTGACTTTATTGTAGCAATCCACCGCCTGAGGTGTATTGCCGGCAAGTTCATAGGCATTTCCGAGGAAATAGAGGGCTTCACGCTTGTATTTATCCATGCGGTACATCTCTTTGACCGCATTCTGGAGATTTTCAATGGCAGAAGCGGCATCGTTGAACTGGAGCGCACAGCGGCCCAGATAGACCAGACAGGCACGCCGTTTCTGGGCGAAGTCGGCGGTTTTGGTGAAAACCTCTCTTGCTTCTTCAAAGTGGTCAAGCTCAAAGTAAAGCTCACCCAGATCGAATTGCAGCTGGGCATCGTTGGGGAACTTGGTTGCCCGTTCAACGATGTGGTCGGCACGGTACTGGGCGGCTTCACAGCGCAGATCGTGGGCTTCCTGAGCGTTGCCGGCGGCATCGGCTTTGGCGGCGCGGGCTTCAAGTCCTGCGCAGTGGGCTTTTTCCATCTGTTTATCGAGAACAGGGTCATCCACACCCAGTTTTTTGGAGACAGTCTCATATTCACGGAAGGCTTCGTCAAACATCTCGGCGACCATGTAGGCGTCGGCGAGCTTGCGGCGGATGTCCACAGAGTCGTTTTTGGCAAGGTCGGCGTTGAACTTGTCGATGAGCATTTTTGCCTGGGCAGCATCGTGGATCGTACCCTCAAGCATCTGCTGGATCAGGGCATCGCCTGTATCTTTGGCTTTATCCTGCGTGGTTCCGCCCTCTTCCCAGCGGCCCCGTTCCAGAGTGGCGAGAGCCATGGCTGAACGCATTTCCTCTTTCGCCGCCAGATTGTCGGGGGATTCGGCGACCATTTTCTGGTGGATCCTCAAGGCTTCGCCCGCCTGATTGTTGCGCTGCATGGCTTCGGCGAGGGGTTTCAGGACAAGTTTGTTGGCAGGGTGCAGAACACGGATGACATTCAGTGCCGTCACCGTTCCCCAGGGGGCATCGGCGGCGTTGGAAGCGATCGCCATGACCTGAAGCATGAGGGGATTGTCAACACAGAGGGCAAGAGGTCCCTCGCACATCGCCATGGCGGTCACGGGATTGATGAAAGCTGTCACCAGTGCCACAGGAGCGACGAAAAGGGAAACGATAAGTCCGCCCAGCTTGACGAAGATACTCTTCTTTTTGTGCCATGCGATCTCATACTCTCTGATACGTTCAAAGAGCTGAGGCACATCGGGATTGGCTTTGATCACGGGCAGCAGGATCTCCACAGCTGCGGCGTAATCACCTTTTTCGGCAAGTTTGCCTGCGCGATTGTAGCTTTCGCGCACATAGATCTTTGCTTTACTGAAAGTTTTGCGTTCCATAATTATACTGTATCCTGATTGGTTCAACATGTTAAGATACATGCAATAAAGGCTTTTGTCAAGTATTTATATCAAAAAACAGCACTTTTTTCAAAAAAAACTCTTTTTACCCCTGAACTTTCACTGTTTGTACATGACGGGGAATGTTCCTCTGAGTGCCGTTCCGGTGGGATAGTCGAGGGGTTCGAGACGGTCCGTCAGACCCCAGCGGCGGCTGAAAGGCCAGAAAATAAACCAGCTCCGTCCCACCAGATTGTGCCGGGGGACCGCTCCGAAAAAGCGGCTGTCGAGACTGAATGCGGAGTTGTCCCCCAGCATGAAGTAGTGATCCTGAGGGACCACATAGTCGCTTTCAGCTCCGAAAAGGCGGTAATCCCCCATGGTACTCAAATGTCCCTGATATCCCCCCTTGCCCGAATAAAGGCGTTTGGTGCGGGGGGCGAGGGTCTGGATGGGGACAAAGTTTTCTTTTCCGGCGGGCTTCACATAGAGCTGATCATCTTTCAGCCGCACCGTGTCCCCGGGGAGTGCCACGAGGCGTTTGACGTAATAAAACCCCGATGAAGCACTGAGGGGTTCGCCCCCCACATTGAGACCGTCGGTGGTGAAGATCATCACTTCTCCCCGCTGCGGCGGCGCAAGATAGATGGAAAAACGCTCCACAAAGAGGTGGTCGCCCATGGAAAGAAATCCGTCGGCTTTGACAGTTTTTTCTGAATATTCCTCATTTTCGTTCAAGCCGGAGTACTCCGCCACCTTGGGGGGCGCACCGGGGAGCGAATAAATGCGTGAACCGATGGAAAAAACCGTATCATCGCTGAAAAAGGAGTTCTTGTAATTGAAAAAGGTGAAACGCCCCGGTTCCTGAATTTGAAGATAGGCACGCCGTGAAGCGAAAAGAAGATAGTTGAGGGGGGCGGGGAGATTTTTGCCAAGAGGCGTGGACTCCATGTAGTGGATCCCGTACAAGGTGGGCTGCATGGAGCCTGTGGGGATCTTGAAAGGCTGGAAGAAAAGCCCCCTGATACCGAATGCCACGGCACCGACGACAATGAGAAGATCAAGAAGGTTCCTGATCCACGACCAGGGGCGGACGATGCGATCGATACGCTCCTGCGCGGCGGCGGCGGCAGATTTGAACTCCGGAAGAGGGGAAGCGGCAAAGTCGGCGATCACTTCGTCAAAGGCCCGGCGGGCTTCGGGAGTCAGCAGATCATCTTCGGCGTGGCGTCTTGCTTTGAATTCATCAAGGAGTTTCTTTTTTTTCCGTTTGGTGAAAATGTCAAACATGAGAAAATCCTTTCGTTTCGATGAGTTCAAGAAATCTTGCGGCGGCATCGGGCATGGCGGCTTGGAGCGCCCCCTGACGGCGTTGTGCGCCAAGTCCGGGATTCCCGATATGTTCTTTCAGTATCTCTGCGGCAAGAGCGGGTGTGAGTTCCTGATCCGTCACCTTTACGCCGCCGCCGCAAGTGACGTAAAAGTCGGCGTTGTCGGACTGGTGTCCCTCAGCGGCGTAGGGATAGGGGATGAGAACGGCATTTTTCCCGAAAAGGGCAAGCTCCGCCACACTGGAGCCTCCGGAACGGGAAAAGACCAGATCGGCACTTCCCAGAAAGAGTTCCATAAGGGGGGAACTTTCAAGGACAAGGCGGGGGAAAGAGCTTTTTTCATAGAGTTTCAAGGTTTCCTCAAGTTTGCCCTTCCCCGTCAGGTGGATGACCTGAAACACCTTTCCTGCAAGGGAGTTCAGGGCATGGGGCAGATTGTTGTTGATGGTCGCCGCCCCCTGACTGCCGCCGAAAATCAGAATGGTGAAAAGCTCCTCTTTGAGTTGAGCGTTGTACTCACGGTTCAAGGCGGCAAGGGCTTCGCTTTTGGAAATGCCGCGTTTCTCTTCCAATTCGGGGCGCAGGGGCATACCGGTACAGATGACAGGGCAGCGGCATGAAGAACTGTTCACCGCCGGGAACGCCGTTCCCATGAATTTGGCAATGCGGCTCAGGAAACGGTTCGCCTTGCCGATGCGGGCGTTGCCGTCGTGAAGATAGACGGGGACACAGAGGAAGAATGCCGCCAGTGCCGCCGGTGCCGAGGCGAAAGATCCCATGATGATGAGATAACGGGGACGGCGGAAAAGAAAGAGGAAAAAGGTCTTGAGAAATCCCCCCGCAAGTCCCAGAAGAAAAAGCAGCAGCTTCACCGGATTTCTGCCGGGACTGGGCATTTTAGGCAGCACCACCGAAGCGATGCTCTGTTCCGCCGCCTGACGGCTCTGGGGCAAAGCGTTGACGCCGGAAAGAAGCAGCTGCACACTTTCGTTCCGTTTTTTCAATTCTCTTGCGATGCTCAAGCCGGGGAAAAAGTGTCCCCCGGTACCGCCGCAGCTGATATAGACAGTTCTGTTGCTCATTTATTTTTCCTGAATTTGCGTTTTACGGAGTCCAGCATGGCATCGCTGTACCCCGGGCGGAGCGTTTCCATCGCCACCGACAGCAGCAGCGACACCGCCAGAATGGAACACATGACATTGCTCCCGCCGTAACTGATGAAAGGGGCGGGCATCCCTTTGGTGGGGATGCTCCCTGAAACCACAGCCAGATTGATCAACGCCTGAAGCTGGACCGCCATGGTCAGACCGAATGCCAGAAGCATCCCCAGTTTGGAGTTCGCGCGGATGGCGATACGCATGGCGAAAAAACCCCAGAGAAGATAGAGGAGTATGACAAGCCAGATGGCGACAAGTCCCAGTTCTTCACCCACAACCGAAAGGATGAAGTCGGTGTGGGCTTCGGGGAGATAATGATTTTTGAGGCGGCTTTCCCCCAGTCCCAGCCCCAGCCATCCCCCTGAACCCAGGGCGGTGAGTGAACGGTAGAGCTGATAACCTGCTCCCAGACCATCTTTGGCGGGGTCGGCGATTGAAAGCACCCGTGAGAGACGCTCCGGGTTCCCGATAACTTTGGCGCCGAAGTAGAGCACTCCCAGAGCGCCCCCGATCAGGGCGTAGCGCAAAGGCAGCCCCGCCGCCAGCATGACGGCGCCCGCCACGGTCAGCACAAGAAGGGTGGTTCCCATATCTTTGCCCGCCCAGATGAGTCCCCCCGCCGCCACCACGAGAGCCCCCAGAGAGAGGACGCCGTGAGAGTGCAGAAAACGGTGGAATGAGCGGGAATAGGCGGTACAGTATCCTGCGGTAAAGAGGCAGAGGACGATCTTTGTCAGCTCCGAGGGCTGTAAGGAGACCTCCCCCAGGACCGGCAATGCGAACCTTATCCAGCGGCGCGCCCCTTTGACCGGTTCAAAAAAGAGTGCCGCCACCAGAAGCACCCAGCAGAAAATGAGCAGGGCGCTTCTGGCATTGCAAAGTCTGCGGTATCCGGTGATGAAAAGTACGCCGCCTCCTGCGACACCGGTTACGATCCAGATCAGCTGTTTCTTGAAAAAGCTGATGCCGCTTGTGGTGTAGCTCGCCGAATAAAGCATGGTCAGCCCGAAAGCGAGAAGCAGTATGGTGACTGCCAGAAGTCCCAGGGCACTGATGGCAATGGATTCCTCCTCCCCTGAGCGGGGGAGCGGGGCAAAGTCATTGTGAAGCTGTAACGCCATACCTTCAGTTTTTCCCTCAGCCGATGACCCTGACAGTGTCTGCGGGGAGTGTTTCAAGTCCGAGTTCCGCTGCGAGTTGTGCGGCATCGGCATCGTCGAAAACTTTGCGAGGGTCGAGTTCGATTCGGACTCCGGGTTCCACCTTCACCCCCGCCGCCTGAAGTCTGCGGCAGTCACGGGCGATGAGCATTTCACGGCAGCTTTCCACGGAGTCAACGCCGGTGGGGTTCTTGGTGGGGGCGAACATCTCTGCACGGTCTCCCTCAAGGACGAGGGTCTTTTCCGCCAGTGCCAGAGCGTCGAAAATAAAGGATTCAAGTTTCACGCCGTTGGGGGATTCAGGTTTGGGGTCTGCAATGCAGGGAATCTTTTTGTCCGCACGGTGCCAGGGCAGATCAAGCCGGCCCGAAGCGGTGAGTTTTTCCACGAAACTGCGGGAAATGACATGGATGGCAGGACTGCCGGAAATAAAGCGCAAAGAGCCGTCGGAATTCCGGGATTCAGCCAGTTCCGCAGGCAAATCGCTGTATTCGATGATCTCAAGGTGTCCCCCGGTGATGCAGAAGTTCCCCAGTTTCTCAAAGGGATTGGTCTTGGCAAGCATGATGGCGCTCATTTCAGCGTTTTCGAGGGCGTGCATACCGATAAAGAGGGGATTGACCACAGGAACAAGGGGGTTGTCCACCTGGAAATAGGAGATATATTCCACACCATCCTTTTGCATCTGTTCAAGGGCGCCGGATTTACGGAGCGCAAGGAGCGTGCCGCCGTGTCCGTCGGGGGAAAGAGCGAGGGAGTCGCAAGAACTCATAAGGAGTTTGCCGTCATATCCCACAGCGGGCATGGTCCCCTGAGTGAAGAAAAAGACCTGATCCTCTCTCAAACCGAGGAAGTTTCTCTCTCTGAAAAACTTTTCAGTATCTGCCCGGTTCAGGGCACTGGTCATCACATACCAGCGGATGGGGGCACCGAATTTTTCTTCGGCACGGGCGATGCTTTGAGCAAAGTATTCAAAGAGGGTGCGCCCGGAAACAGGTCCGATGGGATAGGTCCCCTTGGGGGCATCGAAGCCCAGACGGGTCCCCTGACCGCCCGCCACGGTGAGACAGGCGACCTTGCCCTGTTTCAGGATCTCACATCCCAGAGCTTCGGCGCGTTCTTTTTTTGCCTTTTCCTCATCATTGCGGGGGACGAGGGGGAAATAGGGGGCGGGCTGAAGGTCGTCGGGAACGGTGAAGCCCCCTTTGCAGTTGACATAACGGTCGATGAGTCCGGGGAGTGACTCCCAGTCGATGGCAGTGAGCTGTTCAGCAAGAAGAGCTGAGTCATATTCGAGCAGATGGGACTGACCCGCCTTTTCGATGGCGGAACGGAGTTCGGGGGCAAGATTCATTTTTTATTCTCCTTTATGCAGTATATTGTTGTTGTATTTTTTATAATATGACCCATTTTGCAGGAATTTTCAAGGCGGTTTCCATGATTTTTCACACCTTCTTTTCAAATTGACTTGAATAGAGCCGTTCTTTGTGATATTTTATAGAGAAGTAATTATCGACACTATATATAAAGGAACTTTGTTTTTATGAAATATGAAGCCGTTATCGGTTTGGAAGTCCACGTTCAGGTCAAGACCAAAAGCAAGATGTTCTGCTCCTGTGCCAACACCTACGGTGCTGAACCCAATACATTGACCTGTCCTGTGTGTCTGGGTTATCCCGGTGCGCTCCCCGTCCCCAACCGTGAAGCCATCCGTGCCGCTGTCCGCGCCGGACTTCTCACCGGCTGCGGGATCGCCAAATACAGCAAATTCGACCGCAAAAGCTATTTTTATCCCGACCTTGCCAAAGATTATCAGATCTCCCAGTTCGATCTGCCTTTCTGCGTAAAGGGCAAACTCCTGCTGGGCGGAACCGGGTTTTCAGGCGCCGAGATCCCTGAACATGAGGTGGGCATCACCCGTATCCACCTTGAGGAAGACCCCGCCAAGCTGACCCATTTCGGAGCTGTTTCCGGTGCGGACTTCAACCGTTCCGGCGTGCCGCTTCTTGAGATCGTGGGCGAACCCGATCTCCGTTCCGCCGACGAAGCCTACGCCTATCTCACCAAACTCAAAGAGATCATGCGCTACGGCAATATCAGCGACTGCGATATGGAAAAAGGTCAGATGCGCTGCGATGTGAACATCTCTCTGCGCCCCGTGGGAACGGAAAAGTTCGGAACCCGTGTGGAACTTAAAAATTTGAACAGTTTCCGTGCCGTCCACCGTGCCATCGAATATGAGATCGACCGTCAGACCGAAGAACTCAACGCCGGACGGGAACTCCATCAGGAAACCCGGGGCTGGGATGATGAAGCCGGCGAAAGCACCGTGCTGCGTTCCAAGGAGTCCGCTCACGACTACCGCTACTTCCCCGACCCCGACCTGCTCCCTGTGACCTTGAGCGATGAGGAGATCGAAGAGATCCGTGCCACGCTGCCCGAAATGCCCGATGCCATGCGTGAAAGGTTCCAAAAAGATTACCAGCTCACCGCCTACGATGCCGACGTCATCGTCGCCGACCGTGACCTTGCCCCCTGGTTCGACAAAGCCGCCGCCAAAGCCAAGAACCCCAAACTGGTGGCAAACTGGCTTATTTCCGAACTCATGCGTGAACTTGCCAACGCCAAAATCACCATCAACGAGTGCAAAATCACCCCTGAAAATCTCGCCGCCCTCACCGACCTTATCGGCGGCGGAGCCATCAGCGGCAAGCAGGGCAAAGAGGTCTTTGCCGAAATGTTCGCTTCCGGTGAAGCTCCGGCAAAGATCGTGGAAGCCAAAGGCATGTCCCAGGTGAGCGACTCCGGTGCCATTGCCGGATTCGTCGCCGAAGCTATCGCCGCCAATCCCAAGCCCGTTGAGGAGTTCAAGGCGGGCAACGGCAAGGCGCTCCAGTTCCTTGTGGGACAGGTGATGAAGATCAGCCGGGGCAAAGCCAATCCCCAGATGGCTGTGGCTGAACTGAAAAAACAGTTGCAGTAACACTCCAGACCCCAGAGAAAAGAGCTTATGAGTGTTGAAATCACATCGACGCCTCTGATCGTCCTTTCCAGAACCCCCTACCGGGAGTCCTCCCTGATCGCAGTGGGGATCTCGCCTGATTACGGCAAGCTGAGTCTGGTGTGCAGCGGCGCCCAGAAGATCTCAGGCAAAGATCATGTTCAGGTGGATCTTTTCAGAGAGATCTCTGTGGAGTTCACCGAGAACCGCTCTTCTCTGAAAAATGCCAGAGAGATCGAACTCATCTCTGCCAATGACAAGCTCTCCGATACGCCGGTGAACTTCCGTCTTGCAGGCAAGATGGCGGCGTTCCTCCTTGCCAATATCAAGGAGGAACTCCCCATGCCCTACACCTATGACTCTTTCAGTTCGGTCCTCAGACACCTGAGCGGAAGCACCCCCCAAGAGGAACGGTGGACCCCCATGCAGTGCGCCGTGGTGCTGAAAACCGCTTTTCTCTGCGAAAACGGTCTGCTGCCCCAGAGCGGAGATGAAAGAAGCTCCGCCTTTCTTGAAAATGTGGTGGCGGCAGGTATCGACAACAGTGCCTTGCCCCGGTGTCCGGAGCAGTACTGGTCCAAACTCAACGACTGGCTGGGTTCAGTCATCACCTGTAACGGATTGAGGAAACAATGAAATATCTGAATCTGCTCCCGCTCTTTTTGCTGCTTTTCGTTATCACAGGCTGCACCGCCCGTTATGTGGATGTGCGGGGCGAAAAGTTCGAGATGATCAGCGAAAAAGAGGAAAAAGAACTTGCTCAAAATGCAAGGATCGCCCTGAAAACCATCGAAAAGAAACTCCCCCCCGGGGATTACAGAAAAATCGAAAAGACCGACCCTGAAATGCGTTTCATCTACTCCGGCGACCGCTACGGCAGAGCCATCGTCCGCTGGCAGTTCCCCCGCTACGAGGCAGGAGTGGAGTACGAAGGCGAACTGATGACCGAATATATGGTCTCAACGGTTTTCACCAAAGAAAAACAACCCGAAGTCGTGGATTTCACCCGCAAAAAACCCCGGCGCTCCGCACTGCCGGACAAACGGGAACGGAAAAGAGCGCGGTAAAGAGGTTGAGGGAGTTGGGGCGGACCGAACGTCGGCTTCGGAGTAACTCGCAGCTGCGACGAGCTGCGAGAACCGCAAATTGAGGTCTCCCCTTTTCCCCTTGTCACGGCGTAGTATTACGAAGCCGGAAAACCTTTTTAAGTACGCTTTTCATTTTTGACTTTTCAAAAATAAAAAGCGGGCTTCTTAAAAGTTTAAGAAAACAGGAATCTGCCCGAATAGGGAATAGAGTTCCAAAAGATAAGTATTAAAAATTCCCCGCAAGGGATAGATCAAACAAAAAAAGGAGACAAAGGATCATGAAAGCTGTTATGCGTGTCGTTGCCCTCATCCTTCTGGCAGTCGGGATCATGCTTCCCATGGCAGGATGCAGTGTGAAAAACAAACATTATCACACCGCCCCCGCCCCCCGGAAACACTACAAGCCCGCCCCTGCGCCCCGCTATCACAAGCCTGCGCCCCGGAAGCATTACAAACCCGCTCCTGCGAGAAGACATGCTCCTCCCAAAGCAAAACATCACAAGCGTTAAGTTTTTTTGAGTTCTGCCCCTCCGTTTTCTTCCGGAACCGGAGGGGATTTTGTAAAAAAAAGCAAATTTTTTCAAAAAAACTCTTGACAATTGAAATGTCAGGGTGTATATTATGGTACAAACGAGGCGTGGTAGCCAAACGGTCAGGCAGCGGTCTGCAAAATCGCAAAAATCGGTTCGACTCCGATCCACGCCTCCATTTTTTTTGCCCTGATTCCGGAAAATGGATCTATATTAAAATATAAGGAGCAGAAACAATGTTTGAAATGGTTGACCCTCTTCCCGGAGCCTTACGGCTCAAGATGCCCGGATTCGTCATCGCCTGGCGCATCGTTGATCTTGTGCTGTGTGCCTTGCGCACACTGGAACTTCCCTTTATAATCCTGCTTCTCGTGCTTCTCGAAGATGTGCAGAACTCCCGTCAAGCTCTTTTCGTTGCAGACTGCCGTCTTGTTCTCTGGCTTGAATTCGGTTTTGCCACCGCCATCAGTGCCGTGGGACTGACGGGAAACATCGCCATGCTCTGCCGCCGCAACTGGTCCCAGTATTTCTGTTTTGTATCGGCGTTGATCACCCTGGTCAACTTCGGCATCGCCGTATGGCAGACCATGCTTCTCTGCCGCACCGGGAGCCCTGAACTCCTCTGTTTCGCCATCATCGCCATCACTCTTTTCATCATGCTGCGGACAGCGTTCCTGGTCTTTGACCTCATCGCTCTTTTCAAAGCCCGCCGCTTCTTCAAGGAGCGCGACGGCTACTGAGCTTTTAAATTGCCTGTCAGGTGAAAAATGGCTGGATTTGCCGGAAATGAACTGATCCCGCAGTATGGCGGATATCATAATCTTCTGACCTACAAGCTGGGTCTCCTCATCTATGATGCAACGGTCGCCTTTTGTGAACGTTATATCAATCGTCGTGAACGGACCTATGATCAAATGGTTCAGGCGGCACGGTCGGGCGTTGCCAATATCGTGGAGGGTTCAGAAGCCAGTGCCACCAGCAAGAAAACTGAGCTGAAACTGACCAATGTCGCCAAGGCAAGTCAGGAAGAACTGCTTTTTGATTATCAGGCTTTTCTGCGCCAGAACAGATTGTCTGAATGGCACGCCGATTCACCTTGCGCACTTCTGGTGCGCCAAAGCCGCCCCCGGACACTTGATCAGCTGCGGCAGCTCATGGCAGTTCTGGTTTCGGACAAGTCGGACAAGTCAGACATGTCGGACAAGTCAGACATGTCGGACAAGTCGGACATTAAAGCCGAAGTTGCCGGAAATGTTATGATCTGCCTGATCCATCAGGAAACCTTTCTTCTGAACCGGCAAATCGCCAGACTTGCCGCTGAATTTGAAGAGGATGGCGGCTTTACCGAAAGACTCTACCGTGTCAGGAGTTCACGCAGGCAGCACTCTTTCAACTCACCCCCGTCCGACCGGTCCGACTTGTCCGACTTGTCCGACCAGTCCGACAACTCCCGCAAAAATTCCGGAAAACAGAGGTAAGTGTTTTCTCTTTTGAACTTCTTTTGCTGCCTTTTTTGCCTTTTTTTACGGCTTTTTCCTTGTTTATTTGCACTTTGTGATGTACATTATATATAAAGTATGCAAACAAAACAATCCAATTCAAGGAGCATTGATCGTGAGCAGTAAATACAATACCTACAACAATCCCCTTACGGGGCGGTATGCGGGCAAGGAAATGAGCCGCATCTGGTCCCCCCAGTACAAGCACTCCACCTGGCGCCGCCTCTGGCTCGCCCTCGCCGAAAATGAAAAGGCTCTGGGACTCCCCGTCACCGATGAGCAGATCTCTGAACTCGCCGCCCATCTGGAGGATATCGACTTTGAAAGAGTCGCCGAGATCGAAAAAGAACTCCGCCACGATGTCATGAGCCATATCCGCGCCCTCAGCGAAGTCGCTCCCGCAGCCGCACCCATCATCCACCTGGGCGCAACCAGCTGCTATGTGACCGACAACACCGAACTCATCCAGCAGCGCGAGTCCCTCAAGGTCATCAAGGGCAAACTGCTGCTGCTTATTGAGAAACTTGCCGCTTTCTGCGACCAGTACAAGGCACTCCCCACTCTGGGATTCACCCACTTCCAGCCCGCTCAGCTGACCACCGTCGGCAAGCGTTTCGCCCTCTATCTGCAGGACTTCGTCCTCGATCTTGAAAAGGTCGAGCGCCAGATCGAAGAGATTCCTTTCCGCAGTGTCAAGGGAACCACCGGTACTCAGGCAAGTTTTCTGGAACTCTTTGACGGCGACCACGCCAAGTGCCGCCAGCTGGAAAAAAATGTGGCAAAAACCATGGGTTTCGACAAGGTGGTTTTCCTTTCCGGACAGACCTACACCCGCAAGATCGACTACTTTGTCCTGAGCATCCTTTCAGGCATCGCCCAGTCCGCCAGCAAGATGGCGACCGACGTCCGGCTCCTTGCCAGCATGAAAGAGATCGAAGAGCCTTTCGGCAAAAGTCAGGTGGGTTCCAGCGCCATGGCTTACAAGCGCAACCCCATGCGCAGTGAACGTGTCTGCTCCCTTGCCCGTTACGTCATGAGTCTGCCTCCCAACGCCGCCATGACCGAAGCGACCCAGTGGTTTGAGCGCACCCTTGACGACTCCGCCAACCGCCGCATCTCTCTGCCTGAAGCCTTCCTTGCCACCGACGTGGTTCTGGCGGTCCTCATCGACATCGCCTCCGGATTCCAGGTGTGGTCCAAGGTCATCGAGCGTCACGTCAAGGCGGAACTGCCCTTCATGGCCACCGAGAACCTCCTTATGGAAGCGGTCAAACGGGGCGGCGACCGTCAGCAGCTCCACGAAGTCATCCGCGAACACTCCATGGAAGCTGCCAAAGTGGTCAAAGCCGAGGGCAAGGACAACGATCTGCTTGAACGGCTCAAAAATGATCCCGCTTTCGCCTCTGTGAAAGATGATTTCGATACCATCGTCAATCCCGCCAAGTTCGTGGGCCGCGCCCCCGAACAGGTGGCTGATTTCCTTGCCGAGGTGGTCAACCCCATCCTCGAAGCCAACGCCGAACTGCTCAAAAGCGGTGTGGCTGTGGACAAAGTGAACGTTTAATTGAAAGTAATATAAAATTTCCGAGGTAAAAAAAATGGCTTTTCTGGATGACCGTTATCTCATCACCAACGCCCCGGGCGTGAAGATCTTTGATGCTGTCAAAGATCTCCCCGTGGTGGACCCCCATAACCACGCCAACGTGAAAGAGATCGCTGACAACAACTGTTACAGCGATGCCTGGCAGCTTTTCGCCGCCACCGACCACTATGTGTGGGAGATCATGCGTAAACGGGGCGTGCCTGAATCCCTGATCACCGGCAAGAATGCTTCCCCCAGAGAAAAGTTCCTCGCCCTCGCCAAGGTTTTCCCCGAATTTGCGGGCAACGCCGTCTATGAGTGGATCCACCTTGACCTGAAGCGTTATTTCGGCATCGAAGAACTCCTGAGCGAAAAGACCGGCGAAAAGATCTTCAACGCCGTCAATGAGAAACTTGCCACCGATGCCTACCGTCCCCAGGCTCTCCTTACCGGTCCCCTGAACGTGGAAGCCATGTGTTCCACCGACGACCTCATCGACACCCTCGAAGATCATGACCGTGCCAACGCCGCTTTCGGCAAAGTGCTGGTGCGCCCCACCTGGCGTCCCGACAAGGGCATGAAGATCTTTGCTTCCGACTGGAGAAGCTACATGAGCAAAATCGAAGAGCGTTTCGGTGTGAAACTCAACTCTCTGCAGGACCTCTTTGATGTGGTGAAACGCTCCCACGACTACTTCGCCGAACGCAACTGCGTGGCAAGTGACCACGGTATCGAGATCCCCCTGCGGGGTGACTACGCCTACGCCGATGCGGACAGGGTTTTCAAGAAAGCCATGGCAGGCGAAGCCCTCACCATTGAGGAACAGAACTGCTACATGGGTGCGTTCCTCACCGAGTGCGCCCGTCTCAACAGTGAGACCGGCTGGGTGACCCAGCTCCATCTGGGCGCAGTCCGTGACGTCCGCAAGACCCTCTTTGACAATCTGGGACCCGATGTGGGCGGCGATATCAGCAACCACTATCTGGACTATGCTCCTGCATTGTGCAACTTCCTGAACCAGTTCGACGACAAGCTCAAGGTCGTCCTCTACTGTCTGGATCAGGGACATCAGGCAACTCTTGCCACCATTTCCAGAGCTTTCGGCGCGAAACTTTCTCTGGGTTCCGCCTGGTGGCTCTGCGACACACCTATCGGTATGCGCCGTCAGCTGGAATACATCGGAGCGGTGGATACGCTGATGAACTTTGCCGGTATGGTTTCCGACAGCCGTAAACTCCTGAGCTACGGTTCCCGTTTTGAAATGTTCCGCCGTGTTCTTTCCGACGTTCTCGGTGACATGGTGGGCAGGGGACAGATGCCCGAAGAGATCGCACTTAACATCGCACGTTCCATCGCTTACGACGGAACCAAAAAATTCTGGAACTTCTGATCATGGCCAAAAGCGAACTTTACAAAAATGCCGGGGTGGATATCGACCTTGCCACCGATCTGCTCAAAGATGTGAAACCTCTTCTGGCGGCTACCCGCAGACCCGAAATGCTCGCCCCCGTGGGCGGTTTCGGCGGTCTTTTCCAAATCGATCTGAGCAAATACAAAGAGCCTGTCATGGTTTCAAGCATCGACGGCGTGGGAACCAAACTCATGGTCGCCATGATGATGGAAAAATATGACACCGTGGGCTACGACATCGTCAACCACTGTATCAACGATATCGCCGTTCAGGGTGCGGAGCCTGTCTACTTCATGGACTACATCGGCATCGGCAAACTGCGTTCCCCCCTCTATGAACAGGTCCTCGCCGGTATCGCCAACGCCTGCAAGGCTGCCAACTGCGCCGTGCTGGGCGGTGAGACTGCCGAAATGCCCGGCATGTACGGCAACGACTTCGACCTGGTGGGTGTTATCACCGGTATCATCGAAAAGTCCAAGATCATCACCGGCGAAAAGATCGCTCCCGGACATGTGGCTGTGGGGATCAACTCCAACGGACTCCACACCAACGGATTCAGTCTGGCACGCAAGATCCTTTTCGACAAGGCAGGCTACACCGTCAACGACAAACCCGCCGAACTCAACGGCGAAAGCGTGGGCGAAGCTCTGCTCAAGCCCCATATCTGCTACTATCCCGCCATCAAAGCCGCTCTTGAAGCCGGTATCGCCCTCGACGGTATCGCTCACATCACCGGCGGCGGTCTCTATGACAACGTCCCCCGCATCCTCCCCGAAGGCGTGGGCGTGGTCTTTGACGTGAAAGATATGCCCGTTCCCCCCATCTTCAAGCTCATGGTGGAAAAGGGCGAAGTCGGCCACGAAGAGGCATACCGTGTCTTCAACATGGGTGTCGGCATGGTCTGGTTCGTTCCCGAAGCCGACGCCGACAAGGCCGTTGAACTCATCAACAACTGCGGCTTCAAAGCCTGCCGTATCGGTGAAGTCATCAGCGGTTCCGGCGTTGTGGTGAAGTAATTTCAAAGTACTCAGGAAATGAGTTTTCTCGGAGACATCGGCAGAGGGATCAAGGTGCTGCGCCGCAGCGGGCGCAATGCGCTTCACGGTTCCTTTGCCTCAGCCGCCTCTTTTTTCAGGGGCAGAGATGAGGCAAGAGAGGCATTTTACGCCCTGCTCAGATATCTTTTCAGCAGCAATGGGGAACTCCCCGGGCGTGTGGAAAAGGTCTTTTGCAGGGTGATGGATGAATCTGCCGCCGATGTCAACGCCGAACAGGTGTGGCAGGAACTGGAATCTTTCCCCGACTGCGGGAAGGAAGAGTGTCTGAAACGCCTCGGGGAACTCCCCCCTGAAAAGCGGGAGCGTTTCTTCCGCTTTGCCGCCGCCATGGTCCACGGCCGTGACGGTATTTCAGAAGCGGCGGAGCGTCTGAAATCATGCGCCCGGGAAACGGGAATGGATGAAAAGGCGTTCCGGAACATCCTTGATGAGATCGCCCGCAATGCCGAAAGGCGGCGGGAAATGCTCCGTTCCGGCGCAGGGATCATCGCGGCGATCCTGGTCATCGCAGTCTTCATCCTCACCGCCACACTGCTGAGGTCGGTGATTTTCGGACTCATAGCCGCCTATCTCCTTTTGCCCGTGGAGCAGTATCTGGAAAAAAGCTGGCGCAGAAAAAGGGGCATCGGCTACTGTCTGGGGCAGCTCAGTTCATGTTTCAGCTGGCTCCCCCGGAAACTTGCCTCCCTCGTTCTCAGGCGTGACAGCGAGAATCACCCCACCTCTGAACAGCTGGCGAAAAAAGAGGAACAAAAGATCATCGCCCGTGCCGTCGGGCAGACGGTCTTTGCCGTCCTGATCGCCATAAGTATTTTCGCAGGCGGCATTTACATGCTCAGTTCCTACTATCTGCGGGGCATCGGCGAAAGCCTGAAAAGCAGTACGCCCCAAAGCGTTGCTGTCACTGAAACGCAGGATAAGGGAAACGCCGTCAAAGCTCCCCAAAGGGTTTTCTATCCTTTACAGCAGCTCAAAGAAAAACTTTCAAGTATTCCTTTCTGCAAATACCTCATGGAAAAGGCGGAGGCAAGTTTGCGGGATGAACACACCCGCAACGAAATCACCGCCATGCTCTGGCGCCGTTCCGGAGGGGTGTTCTCATTCTTTTTCAATGTCATGGGATTTGTGGGGACATTGGTCTGCGATCTGCTGCTGACCTTCTTTTTCGGAATGCTTTTCCTGATGAAAATGGCGGAGTTCAAAAGCTCCTCCGGAGGCAGCCGCACCGCCTATGCCGTCAGGACGATCCTGGTCAGCCGCTGGCTCCCCAATGTTTCCGAAAACACCCTCACCGAAGCCCAGCGCATCCTGAGCGGCGTTTTCAGCCGTATGCGTATCTGGGTCAGGGGATATCTGACACTGGTGGTCATCGACAGTACGGTCTACACCGTGCTTTTCGGCATCCTTGATCTGCCCTATTTCCCCGTGCTGGGGATCCTTGCCGGATGCGGCATACTGCTCCCCTATGTGGGCCCCATCCTTTCCTGCGGCATCACACTGCTTGTCACCTATCTTGCAGGGGACCCCGCCGTGGGACAGCTTATTGCCATTCTCTGTTGTTACCTTGTTTACAACGGTGTCATCGAACAGTTTATCCTCTACCCCATGGTCATCGGTGAATCTCTGGGATTGACCACCCTTGAAACCATTATCGTGGTTCTGCTGGGCGCCATTTTTGCCGGTATCGCCGGTATGATCCTTGCGCTGCCCGCAGCTTCCATCATCAAGTACCTTGTGCCGCAGATCTACCGCTGCTGGGATGTGATCAAGGGGAAGGATGCCGAACCGAAAGCTCCGGAGCATGGCACTGCCCATTGAACCCTTTCTCGGTGAGATACGCCGCCGTGTCCGTGAAGAGGGGGTACTGCTTCTGAGTGCCGCCCCCGGTGCGGGCAAGACCACCTGTGTCCCCGGGGCTCTGGCTGAGGAGTTCCCTCAGGGGAAGATCATCATGGTGGAACCCCGCCGTGTCGCCGCTTCCGCCGCCGCTTTGCGCATCAGTGCCATGCTTGGGGAAAAGGTGGGGCAAAGTGTGGGGTACTCCGTCAAAAACGAACATTGTGCCGGTGCTGACACCCGTATTATCGCCATGACCCCCGGCGTGCTGCTCCGCAAGGTGCAGAACGCCCCCGCCCTTGAAGATACGGCGGTGGTGATTTTTGACGAGTTCCACGAAAGACAGGCGGAGTGCGATCTGCTTTTTGCCTTCCTCCTTGAAAGCTGCCGGGGATACCGTGAGGATCTGCGTTTTGTGGTCATGTCCGCCACTTTGGAAAGCAGTTCCATCGAAAAACTGCTGGGAACTTCTTCCCCCCCTCTTGAGATCCCCGGGCGCATGTTCCCTGTGGAACAGCTCTGGGCAGATGAGATCACCCCCAAAGAGATGATCGTTCCCCACATGGCAAAGGCGATTTGCCGTCTGCTCCCTGAGACGGAGGGGAATCTTCTTGCCTTTTTCCCCGGAACAGGGGAAATCAAAAGCTGTGGTGCAATGCTGAAAGAGACTCTGCACGACGGATTCCTCATCGAGGAACTCCACGGCACGCTCCCTCTGAAAGATCAGGCCAAGGTCCTTGCCCCCGCTCCTGAGGGGTTCCGCAAGATCGTCCTTGCCACCAATGTCGCCGAAAGCAGTCTGACTATCGACAATGTGCGCTGTGTCATCGACTGCGGCTATGAAAGGCGTCCCCGCAGTGATAACAGAAGCGGGCTGACCTTTCTGGAAACGGAAATGATCTCTCAAGCCTCCGCCGCCCAGCGTTCCGGACGCGCCGGAAGAACCGCTCCCGGCAAGGCGTTCCGGCTCTGGACCGCCCCCTCCCATCAGGGGAGAAAACCTTTCCGCACCCCGGAAATTTTGGAGTGCGAACTTTCACGCATCCTGCTTGAACTTGCCCTCTGGGGCGCAGAACCGGAGGAGCTTTCCTTTCCCGATCCGCCCCCCGCTGCCGCCTGTGCCGAGGGGTGGGAACTGCTCAAAAGTCTCGGAGCTGTGGATGAGCATCACCGCCCCACCCCCCTTGGCAGAGAGATCGCCCGTTATCCGCTCCATCCCCGCATCGGCGCGATCCTCGCAGCTGGTGTCAGGCAGAACGCCGCTTCCCTTGCCATTGAGATCGCCGCATTGCTTGAAAACCGCAGCGACACCACATTCCCCGAATGTGCCGACCTTGTCTCCCATATAGAACATCTCCGGCGTTTCAAAGAGCGTTACCGGCAGCACCGGCAGAGCATGGAACAGCTCCGCCGTCTCACCCGGACTCCGGAGTGTTTTCAGGAGCCCTCACGCTGCGGAGAACTGCTGCTTGCAGGATTCCCCGAGCGGTTGGCGAAAATCCGGGGGAAAAACCGCAACGCATATACCCTTGTCAACGGCAGAGGGGGGAAGATCGCTGAAAGTGATCCCCTTTTCAACACCCCTTTCATCACCGTTGCTGAACTGGGGGGCAGAAGTTCCGGGGACGGAACGATCTTCAAGGCGGCGCAGGTCAGCGAAGAGTTTGTCCTTGAACACTTTGCAGAACATATCACAGAACGCCGCCGCTGCTTTTTTGATGAAAACGCCCAAAAGGTCCTCTGCCGGAAAGAGAAAGTCCTGGGGGCGGTCATCCTTTCTGAAACGCCCGTCGCTCCTGAACCCGGTGAGCAGGCGCAGGGGGTCTTTGATGCCGCTTTGAAACGGGGCATCCCCCTGATCCCCGCCGGAGACAAGGCAGGGCGCGCCCTCTTTGAAAGGATCGCTTTCGCCCACCGTCAGGAGCCTGAAAACTTTCCTTTATTCGACGAAGAACGCCTTGCCGGTGAGTCATGGCAGTTTTTCCCCGAACTCAAATCCCTCAACCAGCTGGAACGCCTTGAATGGAGCTTTGTTCTGCGGACACTTCTGGGGAACACACTTTTTGAGAAGCTGAACAGCTCTTTTCCTGAAAAGTTCCGCACCCCCGCCGGAGCCGAGCACCGTATTGATTATTCGGGCGATGAACCTCTTTTGTCGGTAAAACTTCAGGAGATGCTGGGGGTGAAACAGCACCCTGTGGTAGGCAGCCGGAAACGGCCCTTGAAAATCGAACTTCTTTCCCCCGCCATGCGCCCGGTCCAGACCACTTCGGACCTCCCCGGCTTCTGGCAGGGCAGCTACGCTCTGGTCCGCAAAGAGATGAAAGCCCGCTACCCCAAACACGAGTGGCCCGAAGACCCCGCCCAAGCCCCCGCCATGCTGCGAAGCATTAAGACAAAGTAATGTTTGGTACAAAGACCGGAACAACCGTCCCCCCGTGTTCAACGCCGGGGGGGGCATATTATACCCTCGAGCCGGTTGGCAGTCTGCGGGCGTGTTCGTTGTTTTGACACAGCCCACTTGTATTGACCAGTGGCAAAAGTGCCCGCTAACTGAAACAAATATAAACAGTGGTC
>JAZONY010000062.1:0-19834 GCA_045654705.1 Victivallaceae bacterium | reverse complement strand
GCGGCTTGGAATTCTGACCATCCTAGATCTTCTCGTTTCACCAGCGGGAAGATTTTTTTCTTTCGATCTGCTTCATTTGAGATGATCCGCAAGATTTTTCATGCCAACGGAGCTTGACTTCCGGACCATCTGTTTGTTGTGCGCCAATAGCGATTAGGTAACGAGCCAACCAGTCAGAAACATCGTACTTGTTTTGCTGATTGACGGTGATCGTGTCTGCGACTATGTACGATTGGGACGAGTACCGCTGCCAGGGCCTTGGAATGATCTTGTCTGTTTCCTTTTCAAAATGTCCTTCCCATTGACCTCTTCCGAAATAGATCAGCAAAAGTCTGTCTGTCCCTCTGATTCTTGCCCACATATACCACCCGATCGTCCTGTGGCGTAACAGAGTTCTTTGTACCGATTCAAGGAAAGTGCCGAATCCGTCAATTTGCGGAAACTGGTAGACCCGGATACTGAACCAACCGAATTTTTCCTCAAAGCGTTTTATGACTTCAAGAGATTTTGCGATTACCGGAGGATATTGATTTTGCATGAAACCTCCTGCGTTTTATGATTTTTGAGCGTAAATTTGATGTCGGAGTTGTTCATAAGATAGTGCAGGTGGCGGTATTGGGATAATTATTTCATCCGCTTCCGTATTGCCGCATAGTCTACGCATCCGCCCAAAGCCTGATCATTTAATTGCTTTAAACGAGAAGAAAACAATTCTCTCATTCGCTTTTCCGGATTCTTTTGTGATGCCTTTGCCAAATAGCTCGCCTGTCTGAAACTGGCATTTTCATTGCTTTCACGGGAGTAATAGTCATCACGGTCAATCAGATAGCCATTAGGGTGTTTTCTGCCATATTCATCTTTGGTACAGTCATTGATCATCCCGGTGTACTTGCGGAACGGATAACCAAATTTTTTGTTAAATATACGGTTAGCCAAATCTATGTGGTCATAACTTTTTCTTGTTCTATCACCATCCAAGAGCAAAAGGATGTGGTAATGGACGCCCTTGTTTTCGCTCTCCTCCCGAACCGCACAATATTCAGGATCGTAACCCCAGCGGCGTTCAACTTGCATAAAGTACGCCATGAAGCTTCTAAAAGCACTGTTGTCAGAGGTGTCAATTTCGACAGGAAGTCGCATATCGAAACGCATGGCATAAACCCGTCTGTGTCTGGTAAACATCTGATCGTATACCTGACAAATCTTGAAAAGGATATTTTCATCCAAACCTATCTTCTGCGTTGAGAATTTAAGTACAGGCATTCCTAAATAGAATCTATCATAGGTGAGATTTCTTTTTCTTTCCATAAGTAAAAAGTTTCTTCTTGCTTGATATTGTTGTTATTGGAGTAATACATATATCCGGAATATTCACGAGGTGATTTTTACCGGATAAACGCCAACGGGACGGGCTTCTTTATCGCTCCGTCACATAGATATCTGTGCATGCATTAAGTTTTTACCAATGAAAGTAAATTGGATGTGTTATAATAATTTTTTGATCTCTTCCAATTTTTTACTCGCAGAGAGAGTATGACCTTTGGCAATAGACATAATTTCAGCTAATTTCCGGTCTTCTGCGGTTAATGGTTCGGAAAAACGTTCTTGAAAAACTTTTATTATTTCTTCCGGAAATGTTTGATATTGAGGATGAATATTGGATAGATCTGCAGTTTTCCGGATGTCTGAAAGATTCACGCATTCATTCGGCGTCAGTGCGTGCTTTCTTCCACGCTTTTTTCCATCAGGAGATGCCAGTTTTGTCAAACCTGATTGCTTCAAAAAACGATTCAGTGTCGCAATGGATAAACCGTATCTTTCGGCTAACACGCGTATGGGGACAAGATTGCGGCGATCACGTCTTGCCATAATAATTTCATTTTGTATGACGGGAGGGATTCTTAAACTCCGTTGCATCGTCGGAGGGCGGTCATCATAACGGCACAGCCATGACGCCTTAATGCTGTTATTCATTGAAAAATAAAACTTTTTATTTTTACAACAACTGGATATTATTTGAGCCTCTATGAAGTCCCGTTCATTGCCAAATCCGAGCCTTTTTAAGTGGATTGTACCATCGATTATTTTCGGCAAATTTTTTTCAGAAAAATTCCCATCGCGGAATATAATCACAGCATTTCGCAATCCCAACTTTTTTCTTATATTGAAAAGGTCATCGTTTTTGGGTAGACAACGATCATCTATAAAGACAATACTGGGGGTGCTGAAGAAGTTGTGTAATGCCATTCCGGGATGGATTTGCATAGGCATAAGAACTGTAATACCTGATGCTAAACATGGTGTTCGGGATAGTTCGTATCTGATCCGCACTTCTTCTGTTTCCGGAATTATCATTATTACTGGAATTGGTCCGGATGTTTGCACACCCCAGTTTTTCATGAGTTTTTGAGAGGTCAATGCAGATAAAGCCATACGAAAAATAAAATTCAGACACAAATCCCCGCCCAGCAGTACGGTGCTTCCTGAATAAAACAATGGAGAATACAGCATCGAATTATTGGTCGTGGGATTATGAACAACATCAGGAAGGGCATCTCCGGGGCGATATTCACTCCGTATGAAGTCCCAAGATGTGTTTTGATTCCAAGAGAAAATTGTCAGGGCAGGATTTTTCATAATACTTCACGTTGCTTTATTATATATCACTTAAGCATAATTACTGTATAAATAAAATATCATAAAAATATCTTTTTTCAAATAAAATATGATACTTTATCTTGATAATTTCTGACACACCAATCAAAAAAAATCAGAACACAATGATACTTTACTGCCTGCCTCTGCCGGAAAGAGGCAGAGGAGGCGGAAGAAGTGATCCGGGGTATAACAAATCCCCAAGGCACTGAGGATGTCGGATGCAATCAGGACTTGGCGGCAGAACCATCATCAAACCGGTGAGGACGGCAAGCAGGAGAGCATCACTATTTCCGAAGTGCCATATCCACGATGCAAACTGTTATGCTGTTTGATTGATGCCGTATCTTATGGGTGGAAATAACGGCAGGAATTCAAACAGCAAGGATTGACTTCATAATCGCAGGAATAGATGTGGCAGGTTAGCTCAGTCGGTAGAGCAGGGGACAAAATCCGCTTGACTTTTGGCAAAACAGGTGATAAGTCATCGATAACTTATCAGTCCGGGGATGAGGTGTTTCCGGAAATTTGCAACACTCTCTGAAAACAATGGCCGGTCCCAGAAAAAAAGAAAGCCGTAAGCTCACAATCAAGAACTTACGACTGAAAAAAAAGGCAAAAAAATGGTGGCCGGTCCCAGAATCGAACTGGGGACACGGGGATTTTCAGTCCCCTGCTCTACCGACTGAGCTAACCTGCCACACTTGTCATTGCTGACTATGTGTATAATATATACCCGTTTTTCCGTTTTGTCAAGCAGTTTTTTGATTTTTTTTCACTTTTTTATGTTTTTTTCCTATTTTTTTCGACGAAACTTGACTTTTTTCCAAAAAAGTGGTATCTTAATTTGCGGTTTTATCCAATGTGGAGTGACTTTTATGGTGCTGAATAACAAATTTTTCAGGCTCTGGATCACGGCAGGCGCCTTCCTTCTCTTTCTGGGGATGGCCTGCTGCTTCTGGATTTGTACGGGATCTCCGCAGGTTTCTCAACAGGAGTTTGACAGAAATCTTTGCGAACTCCATAAATCACACCGCCGCAAAATTAATACTCTTTATGACCAATTCTGCTCCGATTTGAACGGAATGCCGGATAAATATTTTCAATCCGCAACTCGCAATGTCTATGCCGTTGCGGAACAGTTCGCCTCTTTCAAAAATGTTTCCACTATGATTTATCTCATGGCCGCCGATAAAATTTCTTCTCAAAATCGTTCCGGAGAATTTATTTCCACTATCCTGAAAGATCCGATCCTCGATCACTGCGTCGCAGGCAGCTATGCCTGTCAGGAGTCTTTACAGAACTTTTTACACAAATTACAGGAACAGGAACTCCTTTTCAGACTTCAACTTGTTCAGGAAATGAAACGCCTCCCCATTCATCCCGGCTCCATTTCAACGGTTCAGACTCTTGCGGACTCCCTCGGTTCACTTTCACGCCAAGTCAATGACCTCGCTCTGGCAAAAACTTCTGCCACGGTCGGGACGGCGGTGGAATTGATCTTCATCAAAAGTCTCATGCGGGCGATGAACAGACTTTTTGCGAAAGTTATGGCGAAAGCCGCCGTCTCTTCCTCGCTGCCCGCGGCGGATGGTCCTTTGCCCGTGGGCGATCTGCTGGCTCTGGGGGGATTTGTCTGGTGCGCTTATGATATTTACACCGTTCAGGCGGTTCTTCCGGCGGAGCTGCGTTCAAACCTTATTGCGGCGGTGGAAACTTGCCGCGACACTTCACGCAGCCGGGCGTTGGCGTGTGCAAAAGAGGCTTTGGAGCTTTGCCGGACTTCAGCAGATAAAACATTACTTCAACTGCGTTCAAGGTGACAATTATGAAACTCTTTTCCTTATTCCTTCTCTTATGGTGCGGATTTTCTCTTGCCGCACTCCCCGCAGCGAAAGCCATTCTCAAAACGGTGGAGTCCGCCGCAAAGGTCAGCGGCAAAAGCCTTTCTCCCCACTCAAAAGCCGCAGCCGTGGATGCCCTCTCAAAAGCCGTTGCCAGATATGGGGACGATTCTCTCAGGATCACCCGGCAGGGGGGAGTTGAGGTCTTGCTTCTGGGAAACCGTTACGGCGATGAGTTCTGGCGCATTGCCCGTCAGGCTGAACCTGCGGCGCTCCGCAGTCTGGTGCTTCATCCTGAAGAACTCCTGCCCCTTGCCCGAAGGCTCGGCGTCCCCTTTCTCAAACTTGAAGCCAAAGTTCCCGGAGTTGCGGCAAAAGCGGTTTCACTTTTCGGTGATGAAAGCGTAAAAATAATTGCGAAACTCCCTCCGGAACATATTTTCCGCCTGACGGGGCTTGCTCAGAAAGCCAACAGAAAAGGAGTTGAAAAGATGCTTCTCAAAGCCTATTCCATGACCCCTGACAAAGAAAAATTCCTCGCCGCATTCGACTGGAAAACGATCATGGCGACAGGCGTTTCTTCTGCCGCTGTCATCGCCGCTTACAAACTCAGCAACGGCGCAGAAGAAGGCTTGAAAACCCTTGCGGCAAATGATCCGGAACGCTTTTCGGCACTGATTTCAGAAACGCTTGCCCCTTTCAAGTGGCTGATCTTTTTCGTGGTGCTTCTCGCCATCTTCCCTCTTATAAGAGTATTGTGGAAGTGGAACATGTTCCGTCTGCCTCGAAAGAGAGAAAAAAAAGAGGAACCTGAAACAGATCCCTCTGATGCGGAACAAAATTGATTTTTACCAATCTTTGCCCATGATGCGTTCTACGTTGTCACAGAGGATGTTCCGTTTGTCCGTGTCGCTGATTTTGGCGGAAACAACGCCGCCGATGGCTTGAAATTCATCGAACCAGGGCAAATCTGTTCCGAAAATGAGCTTTTCAGACCCCACAAGGGAACAGAGTTTTTCGATCATGCCGTTTTCGCCGGGGACAGCGGTCAGTTCCAAATAGCTTTTGCCGGAGGACTCTTTGACCACTCTTTCGGCGTATTCATAATCTCCGAAAAGGGCGTGTCCGTGGAAAAATGTGGCGTTGCGGTATTGCTCCACAAGTTTCAGCATGGAAGGACCGTCGTTTTCATGGCCCCTGCCGCCCCAGGTGTGGTTCAAGACCACGATACCCCTTTCGTCGGCGAATTTCAACGCGTATTCATATCTTTTGTCGGTAACGTTGACTTTGTGGTATCCGGCAAGCATCTTGATACCTGCCACAAAGGGTTTCCAGCGGTCGTACTGTGCCAGATCTTCTTTGATGAACTCAGGATAGTGGGGATTGATCGCCACATAAAAACGCAAGTTTTCGGGGAATTCACGGCAGATCTCAAAGACCTTTTCGTTGCGGAACGCAGGTTCCCAGAGGGCGTAGTGATGGGTGAAAGCCAAGCGTTTGACACCTGCTTTTTTCATGTGTTCCACCATGTCGGCAACTTCACAGCGTTTGAAGTAGATAGCGTAATGCCCTCCCATGTGTCCGTGCATATCGTAGACGGGGAATCCGGGATTACCATAGTTCCAGAGGTGTTCTGCGATGGAATTTTTTTCGTTCCAGAAACTCATAATTCAGCTCCTTTCAGCAGATTTTCCAGATTTTTCCCTGCGATGAGCGCAATTCTTTCGGGGGGAAGTCCTGAATATTTCAGCTGCAGCATACCGTTGCCGTGGTTGTATCTGGGGAAGCTGCTGCCGTAAATGATCCTGTGGGCGCCGTATTCATTTGCCAGATCGGCGATGCCTCCGGGGACCCAGTAGCCGGCGGTTTCAAAGTGGAATCCGGGGTAGTTCTCAAGGAGAGGACGGATGTTTCTGTCGCTGCCCCATTTGCCGACCTTTTCAATATATATACAAATCAGACGGGGGAACTCTTTCATAAAGTCGTAGAGCGCCTCCCATCTTCCGGCAAATCCGTTGAGCAGCACGGGGACCTTTCTTTCAGCGGCGGCATCGAGGATCTTGCCGAGGGTCAGGCGGCAGGGAACGTAACGGTGTTCCACAGGATAAAGAGTGACAGCTCCGATGCGGTTGGCTTTGAAAGAATCAAAAAATGCGTCAGGTTCAGGCAGTTCCCGGCACTGGGAGGGCAGGATGCTCCAGACGCCTGTCAGCCGTTCAGCCTTATCCTCTTTGAGCAGTTCCGCAAGAAAGGCGTTGCTGTAAGAAGAGACGATATCGGTGTTGATGTAGCGCACAAGAGCCTTTTCGACCCCGGCGTGGTCCATCTCTGCCAGCATGGATCTGGCATCGGCGGCGCAGGGACCTCCGTTCATAGGCAGACCGATGGCGGCGTTGCAGTCAAAAAAGAAAATATCTTCCATAGATCAAAACTCCATGTTTCAACACTTCAGTTGCTTTCCAGTTTTCCGTTCCTTTTCATAATTTAATACCTGAAAAACTTTTTTTCAATGCCCTTTTTCACAAAAAAACATTCAATCCTGACTTTCAACTTGCGGCAGAGGGGACGGAGGTGTTTTTTTGATATTTTTCCCCGTCAAGCAGTTCTTTTGTGATTTCCGCTGTGGAAAAAAAGTTTTGCTGTGCTATATTAATAGGGAAATCATCTTAAAATGCCCTTCCGGAAGGAATGGCAGAAAAACAAGGAGAAACTGTCATGGCAAAGAAGATCGTTCTCTTTCTTCTGTTGAGTGTTTTTGCACTTGCTCTGAGTGCCAAAGTGCCGCGGGTTGCGGAAATTTCCGGAACCGTTTCAAAAGTGAACGCTCCGGAAATCGTCCTCCCCCGGCAGAATCCTGTCGCCGCCAAAGCGGCTGAGGAACTGCAAAAATTCCTTTCTGAAGCCACGGGGCAGCAGATACCCATTCTCAAAGCACCCTCCTCCAAAGGCTTCGCCCTGATCCTCGGGGGGAACGAACTCCTTGAAAAGGCGGGGCTCGACCTGAAAAAACTTCCGGAAGAGGGTTATTACATGGTCCGGCAGGGGAACAAACTCTTTCTGGCGGGTCAGGACTCTGCCCTGAACCAGATCAAACGGCTCTACATCTATCATAAACGGGGGACTTTGAGTGCCGCCTACGACTTTTTGCAGCGTTTTGCGGGAGTGCGCTTTTATTTCCCCGGCAAATACGGAACCATCGTCCCCCGCAGAGACGGCTTGTACCTGCCGGAAAAAATCCGCATCATCGAACGCCCGGACCGTGCCATGCGCACCACCTATTTCGGAACCTCCTGCCGCTGGCACGATGACAAAGTTTCTTTCAAAGCGGGGTTGAACTTGCAGCAGCTCCGTCTGCGGTACAGCGAGAACGCCTATCCTTTCTGCCACGGACTCAACAGGTTGGAGTTTGTTCAGCGTTTCGGGAAAACGCATCCCGAATATTTCGCCTTGCAGACCGACGGTAAACGTTATATCACCGGCAACCGCCCCGGATTCGCAGGACAGCTCTGTTTCAGCAGCGCGCTGCGGGAACAGATTTTTCAGGATGCCAAAAAGTATTTTCAGGGGGCGAAACCTCAGGAGGTGAACGGCAAACACTACTGGTCCGAAAGTCTCGCTTTCGGCAGGAGCTTCTGCGTCATGCCCCAGGATTGGATGTATTGGTGCAACTGCGAAAAATGCCGCAAGATCGCTCCCGGCGGCAGAGATGCCGCTTACAGCGACCCCAAATACCGTCAGGCGATCAGCGACTTCATGTGGCAGTTCACCTCTGAGATCGCAGAACGGCTTACCCAAGAAGGATTTGACTGCGTTATCAATCAGATGGCGTACTCCCCCTATGACAAGATCCCCAATGTGAAACTTGCGCCCAATGTGCAGGTCCAGGTGGCGGTCAACGGTCTCGGCGGCGATACGTTCCAGGATAAACGGGATATGGAAAAAATGAGTTCATGGGCAAAGAAAATGGGTCATCCCGTCATGCTCTGGACCTATGCTCAAGGCAAGCACATGCGCAAAAATATTCCGGGCATCCCCCCCATGATGCCCCGTCATCTGGGCAATTTTCTCGACCGCAGCGCACCCTACTTTGACGGCGGATTCTTTGAAGCCGAAACCGATCACTTCATTTTCAGCTATCTGAACTTCTATCTCACTTCACAAAAGTTGTGGGACAGCTCCCTTGATACGGAAAAGATCCTCAACGAACACTACGAACTCATGTTCGGCAAAGGTGCCGCCATGATGAGAAAAGTCTATGAAACGCTGGAAGATAACTGGACAAAGAAAATCCTCGGCAATGTGGAAATGACCTCCATAGGTCCTGTGACCCATGTGCCGGAATCACGCACCATCTGGACTGCGATCTATTCCCCGACTCAGATGAAAGAACTGCACCGCCTCTGCGATGATGCCCAAAAAGCCGCCGCTTCTGACAAAGGCGCAGTTGAGAGGATCGAATTCATCCGCAAACATCTGCTGGGCCCCATCGACGATGCCCTGCGGACATGGCTGAATGCCCAGAGCGCACTTGATTTCTGGGAGCTGCCCTTTTATAAAAAGGGATACTTGAGGACCCTTTCCGGTGAAGCCAATGAGGTCGCCACCTCTTTTGAGGTCCGCAAAAACGGCAGCGAAGTGATATTCCTCTTTGAGTGTCAGGAGCCTGCCATGGATGACATCAAGGTCAAAGTCCGCAAAAACGACGATAAAAACATCTGGGCGGATTCCGCCGTTGAACTTTTCCTCAATCCTTCCGGAGACCGGAAAAACTATTATCAGATCATCGTCAATGCCGCAGGATTTGCCACCGTGAACAAATACGCCCCCGGCGCAAAATCTGTCACCATTCCCGCAACCATGGTAAAAACTGCCCTCGAACGGAAAAAAGAGGCGTGGCATGTCGCCATTACTCTGCCTCTGCAATTCACAGGACTTGACAGACAAAAGGCGATCCCGGTCAACTTCGGCCGTCACCGGGCTCTGGAAAAGGGGAGCGTCAAATACGCCTATTATCACTGGAACCCCATCCGCAAGCCTGAAAAGGGATTTCACGATCTGGCGATCTGGGGAAAACTTACCACTGAGAACAGCACTTCCAATCCGGTCGTCAACGGAGAGTTCGACGAAAAAGGAAAGCTGTGGCACCTCTGGAGCCGGGGCGGTGTGAAAGGGGGCAGCTCCCACCATTTCGACGACACACTCTTTATCGCAGGGGGCAGAAGTCTGCTTTTGAGATCCCTTTCCGGCAAAAGCATCAATGCCGTACAGTTTCTTCCCGGACTTAAACCGGGGAAAACTTACCGTCTTTCCTATTTCCTCAGGACACAAGATGTGAAAGGAACAGGCGCAGGTGCCTATATCAGTCTCGGCAAAAACTACGGATTTGCCCTCCCCCGCCGCCGTATCACCGGAACACGGGATTGGTCAAGAGAGATCCATATTTTCAAGACGCCGGAACAGTTCCCCCCGGATTTCACACCCTCCGTCGGACTCTGGCTCTGGGATGGAACAGGTGAAGCGTGGTTCGACTGTGTCCGCGTGGAAGAGGTCAAATAAGGTAAAAAACATACCAATCATATAAAATAAAGGTAAAAAAAAGTCAATGAAAAGTTTCCGTACCCTTTGTTGCACAGCCTTGCTGCTGTGCGTTTCCGCATTTTCCCTGCAAGGGGCAATACCTGAATTTCAGGTCACGTTCCTTCCCGGTCCCAACGAGCCGAAGCGGCGCACGATCTGGGCTCCTGAAACACTGGGGGCCACTTTTGCCAAACGCCTTTCCCAGAGCCTCAAACGCAATGTGGAGTTCGTTCCCTTTGAGAAAGCCAACGCCAAAACCATTTTCCTGATGACCCGTGAAAAAACCATGGGCGGCGAATATGAAAAGCTCCTTGAGGGCAAGCCCAAAGACAGTTTCATCATCCGCTATCCCGTGACGGTGAAGGGGAAAAAGAATGTCTGTCTTCTCATGTCCCGTGATGCCTGGGGATATTATTTCCCCGCCAACTGGTTCCTCCGTGAGTTCGTGGGTTTTGATATGGTCGGACTGGGTGAAACAGGCTTCGTTTTCCCCGAAAACGGCGAAAAGTGGCAGATGCCCGCCAAAGTCGATGTCACCCAGAGCCCCTCGTTCCACACCCGCCGCTGGACCATGAACAGCACCCTTGACAAAGAGATCCAGCGCATGTATCTGGGCGAAAGCGGCCGCAACATCGCATGGCACGCCCTCGGCTCCATCATCGACCCCAAAAAATACGGCAAAAAACATCCTGAATATTTCCCTCTCATCCGGGGCAAGCGTTTCAACAATCCCCGGAAACAGCGCGTTGACTGGCAGCCCTGTCTGGGCAATCCTGAAGTCCAGAAGATCCTTGTTGATCACGTTATCAAAAACTACGGCAGAACCGATGCCGACGGCGTCTCGCTCGCCGTCAACGACGGTGCGGGCAGACATTGCGAATGTCACTTCTGCAACGCCCCTGAAGTTCCCAAACCTGCGAACAAAAGCAACTACTCCGACCGCTATTTCTACTTCTACGGAAAAATCCTCGATCAGGCAAGAAAAGTCATTCCCGATGCCAAGATCATCATTCTGCTTTACTCCGACTGCACCTTGAACGTGCCGACTCTGAAGATCCACCCCGGGATCATCGGCATGGGAACCAAAAGTGCCGACTTCGCAGGATTTTCCCGTCAGGGCCTCAAACGCATAGGCTTGTGGGATCACCACCTTGACCGCTCCTATCCCCTCGTCCGCCACTTCCCCAAATACATGGCGGAGCGTCTCCGCAAGCTCCACAAGCTCGGTCTGAGCGAATACTTCGGCGAAGTCTATATGATCCACGCCGCCAACGGCCCCAAACAGTACATTCTGGGCAGATTGCTCTGGGATGTGAACTGCGATGTGGACAAGGTGATGATGGAGTACTGCACCAAAGCCTTCGGCAAAGAAGCCGCCCCCCATGTGAAAGCCTATTACGATGTCTGGGAAGCTGTCGATGCCCATGACCGTGCCATTTCCGAGAAAAAGAAACACAACGGACCTTTCACTTTCAGCATCGACCGTTTCAAGGGACTCCGTCAGGGGGACACCGACAAGATGCGCGCCGCGCTGAAAAAAGCCGCCGCCGCCCCCAAAACCGAAGTGCAGAAAAAACGGCTGCAGGATGTGATCAACTTCTTTGAATACACCGCCTGTCTCGCCGACCGCTATTTGATCTCACAGCGTCTGCGCAGCGAAAAACTTTCTCTTGACCAGATCAACGCCATGCGCAAACAGTGTGCCGATCTGGATAAAAAGTTCGATGACATGTGGCACAATCTGGTCAGCAAGGATATGCTGGGCATCTACCGCTATCTGCACAAGACCCGCAAAAATGTCAACACCCTCTACCACAACTACCGGGATGTGGTCACGGGCTATGTGATGGAATCCGTCTGTCTCGCCCTTGAAAACCACTCCAAAGCCAACTGCAAGTCCATGAAGCGCAAGGAGCGTATCAATTACTGGCAAAAGGCTCAAAGCCAATATCCTGAGTTGATCGAAGTCGCCACCATCCTCAGCAGCATCACCGGCAAAAAGCCTCAGAACTTCATCAAAAACGGCAACTTCAAAAAGTTCACCCCCGGCAACGCTGAAGTTCCCGGCGCGCATCCCAAAATGGCAGACTGGTTCTTCTACGAAGAGATCGGTCAGGTCCAGTCCGACGAATACAAAAGTCTCTGGAAGATCGTCCCCTCCAAAACCGCCTACAATCATCTGGGCATCGGTCAGGGCAAATACCCCGAACTGCGCCAGTACATGCGTCTGACCAAAGGGGCTTACCGTTTCTCATTCTACTGCCGTCCCAACAATCTGCTGCGCTTTTCTTTCTATGAGATCCCCAACTTCAACCCTGAAGCTCTCAAAGATATCGCCATGCTCCGGACCCAGAGATTCCGCACCCCGGAATTTGCCAGCTTCAACTGCCACAAAGCGGCGGGTGTCGTCAGATTTGAACGGATCATCATGGTCCCCGCAGATAACTGGTACGCCCTGCTGATCGCCTCCCCCGACACCAAACCCGGTACCTGGAGCCGTATCTGGGGACTCCGCCTCGAAAAAATGAATTGAAAAAGTGTTTGCACAAATGTTCCACTCACGTCATCATTCCCGTTTCACGCTGATTGAGCTGTTGGTCGTAATAGCGATCATCGCCATCCTTGCCGCCATGCTTCTGCCCGCTTTGCAGCAGGCTCGGGATAAGGGGAAGTCAGCCAAATGTCTCAATAACTTTTCTCAAATCGGCAGAATGACCCATCTCTATATTGCGGACTACAAGGGATATTACCCCCGCCACACCAGCAGAAGCGGTATGGCTGCCGGGGACCCTTATCTCTGGTTCGTATACAGTCCCTTTTTCCTGTATACCTCCAAAAAGGCAAGCAATGAGCGTTTTGCAAGTATATATCTTTATAACAAGAAAAAACTTGTCATCAGCCAGTATGCCTGTCCGGCGGCTCCTCCTGCGCCCTCCTGCTTTGTCAAATCCGACGGCGACGGTATGACGGTATGCCGTCCTGCCATTGAGGGGGAACTTTATGTGACCATCGGATTCAACCGCCATTTTCATGAAGATGCCAGCGGTCCGAAAAAGAATACGATCCACAGCGCCTGGGTGAAACGGCCCTCATACACGGTCTACATGGCGGATAACTGCGGCTGGGGCAATATCGACTACCGCTGCACTTATCAGGAGCGTTACACTGAAGACGGCAAAGGCAAATCAGTTCCTCCCCGGCACACCGGCGGAGCCAACTTCCTTTATGCCGACGGTCATGTGAAATTCATAAAATATGCCGCCTATCCTGACTCTGACAAGGTCCGGTACAACGGTTTGACCTGGAACCCAAGCGCAGACAAACCGTAAAAACTGCAAGAACTTTTGCGGGAAGAAGCCTCCTTTTTTCTTGCAAAAAAACTTGAAGTGTGCTATAATATATGGAAGTCCGTTAAATAATAAATTTGGAAAAAACGAAAATGAAACCTTTTCTGACACTTCTGCTGACGGCGGCATTGGGTCATTCTCTGCTTCAGGGGAGCGACCTTGCCATCGTGCAATCAGGCAAGAGCGATTATGTCATCGCTTTCCCTGAAAAAGCCTCTCTCAATCTGATGCGTGAATACCGCAACGCCGCAAAACTGCTCCGCACCCTTATTCAGAAGCGCACCGGCGTCACGCTCCCCGAAATCTGCGAAAAGGATGTCAAAGCTCACCACAAGGTGATCTACATCGGCAATACGGCTGCCGCCGGAAAGAGAAAGATACAGAAAAAATGGGCGCTCAACGAATACCGTATCAAAGCGGACAGGGGCGATATCTTTCTTGTGGGGGACGACAACGACTCCTCCCCCGGGAAACGTGCCGGATATCACACCTTGCGCCTGGGCTCAGTGAAAGCACTCCTTGAGTTCGCCAAAAAATTTGTGAAAGCGGACTTCCTTTATCAGGGCGCCAACGGCATCCATGTTGAAAAAAGTCCTCTCCTTTCCCTCCCCGCCGATCTGGATATCACTGCCGTTCCCTACACCATGTTCGGCATCGGCCGCGCGCAGGAGCAGTATTACGCCATGGCAAACGACATGCTCCCCGCCCCCTGGTACAAGTGCCACGGCGGACACTCCCACATCCCCGCCATCCCTCCGTCGAAGTACCTGAAAAGCAATCTTGAGTACTTTGCCATCGTCCGGGGCAAGCGCAACGGATATCCCGGCATCCCCCAGTACTGCCTTTCCAATCCCGAAGTCCAAAATCTGATCTACAAGGAACTCGTCACAACTCTCGCTGATCCCCGCTACAAAGAAAGCCAGCTCGCCCAGACCGACGGTTTCAGAGTCTGCGAATGTCTCCCCTGCAAAGAGTTTTTCAAACCCGGCGCAGGTGAAGCCCTCTGGAAACTTCATCTGGATATGGCTCAGAGACTTCTCAAAGACCGTCCCGGCAAATCCGTGCGCATCATCGCCTACGGTCCCACGGTCAATCCCCCCAAAAACGCAAAATTCCCCAAAAACGTCTCCGTCACCATCGCCGCCGGACAGCGGGTCTCCGAAGATTATCTCAAACGCTGGAAAGCATGTAATGTGCCTCTGGGCTTTGACATCTACCTTTACAACTGGGGCGAATACCACATGGAGGGTCTCACCCCCACCTTTTCCCTGAAACAGGCGCAAGCTCAGACCGCATTGTTCCGCAAATACGGCATCAACGCCATCTATTTCTGCGGACTTTCGGAGCTGCCCGGACTCAACTCCCCGGTAGTCACCTATTACCTGCGTGCCTTTGCCGGAGACAAAACCGCTCCTGAAAAGTTCCTGAAAGATTTCTGTTCCAAGAGTTTCGGACCTGCGGCGGGCAAGTGGATGGAAAAGTTCTACACCCAACTTTACTCCCGCATCGACAAGGTCAGAAGCGGTGCCGAAGATTACACCGATCCTCTGGCTCAAAAGGCGAAAAAAAGTGTTTTTGCCCCCAATGTGGCACTGCTCCACAACCGTTATCCCGAAGCGGTCCTCAAGGAGCTTGAAACGCTTCTCGCCAACGCCGAAAAGAGTGCCGCCAAAGATAAAGGCGCCGATCTGCTCTTTCTGGCACGACGGGAGTTCAACTACCTGAAACTTACCGCCGGAGCTTGCAACGCCTTTTATCAGTATCACGCCTCCCCCGGTCAGAAAGAGTTTGAAACCCTTGCCAATCTCATCGTTGACCGCAAAAAATTCATCCTCTCCCTGCCCTCTTACAAAGCGGGTAAAACCACCTATCTCAAAGGCGAAAAGGGATTCGTCACTCTGGGACATTTCCCTGTGGAAATGGTCATGGAAAACGGCCGTCTTTCCGCCCCTCTGAAAGCCCCTTTCAACTGGGATGTGGAGTTTTTCCTCGCCAAAAAAATGCGTCCCTCAGGCAGAGTCATGAAAGTCGGCGCCCCTGAGTGGCAGCAGATGATCGACATTTTCGGCGACAAAAAAGTGACCTTTGTGAAAGAACATCCCGTGTTCGTCCGCACCCGTCTGGAAGGGAACGAACTTGTGGCGGAAATGCGCTTTGACAATATGCCTCAGGAGTTTCAGAAAGGAACCATCGAGATCCGTCTCCAGAAGGATGAAAAATCCCCCCGCTACCGCATCTGGGGCAGCTCCCTCGGCGGCGCGGCAGGGATCCACCTGCGCACCAAGATCCAGCAGGGCAACGATTACAGCGACTCCTGGGATCTCCGCTGGGCAGGGGCGAAACAGCACAAGGTGATGATGAAACGCATCTCCAAACCCGGAGAAAGCCCCGTCACCGAAATCAGGATCCCCCTCGCCCTTTTCGGCGGACCCGCTGTTAAAGGCGAAAAGCGGATGATCGACTTCGTCTACCATGTGAAGAAATACTGCTACACCTGGGAGTACAACATCAATCTGCTCAACTGGCGTCACAGATACACCTCTATCGGCACTCTTGAATTCTGAAAATAAGGAAAACATATAATATGAAAAAAATCGCTTTAATGCTTCTGGGAGCGGCTCTCTTTCTGGCAGGATGCCAGAGTGCGCCGGACTCCGTGCCGCCCATTGAACTCAAAAGCACAAGTGCCGTCCGGATCGTCATTCCTGCGGAACACGCCAATCCCGGCATCGACAAGTTCCTGAAAGAGGGAGCCGCCGTCATCCAGCAGGGACTTGAAGAGACTCTGGGCATCAAAGCCCCCATCGAAATCGAGGGCAAAAAACACCACTTCAAAGGAACCACCATATTCCTGGGCAACACCAAAGCCATCCGGGGCATCGGCTTCGAACCTTTGAAGTTTGAGAACTTCAACGCCGTCATCGCCACAAGAGGCGGAGATATCTTCATCGCCGGATGCGACCGCCAGCGTTTCGGCAAAGAGGGCAGAGTCCGCCACAACAGCGACTGCGTGCTGGGAACCATTACGGGAACGGTCAAGTTCGTTGAGGAGTATCTCAACGGCAGATTCCTGATCCCCGGCAAAAACGGCACCGACTTTGTGAAAGCCGATTTCCTTGCCATCCCCGAAAACCTGACCCGTCACATCACCCCCCGGATCATCATGGGCGGCGGCCGTGCCAACGGTTACATCTATGATTACTCCAACGCCAATCCCGGTTACGGCAAGATCCGTCTCTACGGCGGACACTCCTATTACGATGCCGTCCCCGCCAAAAAATACGCCAAAACCAATCCTGAATTTTTCATCGAACGCAGCGGCAAACGTTCTGCTCTGGGCAACCATCTGTGTATTTCCAACCCTCAGGTCCAGGAGCTGATCTACAAAGAGATGCTCAAGAAACTCGATGAGGGTGCCGAAGCCGTGGAACTTGCCCAGACCGACGGTTTCACCCCCTGTCTCTGCGAAAAATGCAAAGCCTACGGCGTTCCCGGGGATGACTACGGCGAAAAGATCTGGATCCTCCACCGTTCTCTTGCTGAAAGACTTATGACTGACCGTCCGGGCAAAAAGGTGGTCATCATCTGCTATCCCCCCAACTTCGACCCGCCCAAGAGCTTCAACGCCTTCCCCGACAACACCATCATCGAACTTTGCAAATACTCCGAAGCCACCTTTGCCGACTGGAAAAAAATCAAAGTTCCCGGCGGATTTCTGGTCTACGTCTACAACTGGGGCAACTACCACATCACAGGTTACACCCCCAAGTGTCCTCCTTCTTTCATTGCCAAGCAGGTCAACACCTTTCTTTCCAACGGCGTGAAAGGCATCTACCGCTGCGGTTTCGGTGAACTTTTCGGACTTGAAGCGCCTGTTTACTACATTTTCGGAAAACTTCTGGAAGATCCCTCGCTCAATTACGAAAAACTTCTCCTTGACTTCTATGAGCGCGCCTACCACGAAAGTGCCGCCCCCATGCGCAGCTTCTTTGAAGCACTCCACCACGCTCTTGAGATGGTTCCCTGGATCAAAGAGACCCGCTATCTCGCCAGCCAGCGTCATGTTTTCGGAGCTGTTTACAACCCCGAACTTATGGACACCCTCAACAAAAACCTCACCCGTGCCGAAAATCTCGCCGTTCAGGACAAAGTGAAAAAACGCCTCTCCCTCGTCCGTGTCGAGTTTGAATATCTGAAATCCATCGTCGATGTGATCCAGATGTACCGCGCCTACCGCACCGCCCCCAACTGGCAGACCTTTGAACTTCTCGCCCGGGCTCTGGATGCAAGAAACGCTCTCGTCGCAAAACTGGCAGGTTCCAAAGGGAAAGTCGGAAAATTTGAAGCATTCCCCGACATACGTTTCTTTGACGGTGCCACTAAAGCATATCTTGCGGACAACGGCAGATCTTCCGCTCTGGGTGCGCCTTTCAACTGGGATATCAAGATGCTCCGTGAGAAAAAGATCCTCCCCGGAACGGTCAAAAAACGCATGACTGTCAAAAAAATCAGCGGCAAAGCGGAGTTCAACAACTTTGAAAAAGGCGTCTGGAGTCCCCTCAAATGGGAAGAACTCGGCGGGATCCAGCTGGGTGCCATCAACGAAAAGACCCGTTTCAAAACCGCCTACGATGAGAATAACTTCTACATCGCCGTCGTCTCGGATCTCGACCCTAAAAAGAGTTTCACCTCTCTGGGATTCGACGGTCCCTGCTGGAGAAACGACTGTATCGAAATCCTTATCGATCCTCAGGGAATGCGCCAGAGTTTCTATCACATGATCTATACTCCCGCAAAAGATTCCCGTTTCGATGAGGCTTTCGGATTCATCACCGATCCGCTGCATCCCCTCTTCAATAAGCACGATACCGCCTGGAACGGCAAGTGGACCTATCAGTGCCGCCGTGAAAAGGATAAGTGGTACTCTCTTTTCACCGTTCCTTTCAGCGAACTGAAAGTCCCCACGCCCAAACCCGGTAACGTCTGGACCATGAATATCGGCAGAGAATCCCGCATCATCGGCGGCTCCGGCAACGAAGTCCCCGAACTCTCCCTCTGGTCCCCCAACCTCGAAAACGCCGGCTTCCACGACCGCGAAGCCTTCGGCGAAGCCCTCTTTGAATAAGTTTTCCGGTAAAATGTTCTGCGGGGAAAAAACCTTTTTGAAAAAAGGTTCTTTTCCCCGCACCCCTTTTTCCAAAAACTTTTGCTGGAATTGCTTTTTCAAAATTGAAAAAGCAATTCCAACTCTTTTTTGATTGTTACTGCAATGGAAATTTTGATTCTTTTAATAATAATTTTAAGTCTAATAGTACTTTTATCATCCAGAAACAAAGGTAAAATTGGCGAAAAAAAGGTTTCCAAATCACTGTCTGGCAAGCTGGATGATGTTTACTATACTTTCAATGATGTCATTATTCCAGACAATGTTGGTGGTACAACACAAATAGATCATATTGTACTCTCGCCTTTCGGAATTTTCGTTATTGAAACCAAAAACCTGAAGGGATGGATTTTCGGCAGTACTGATTCCAAGATGTGGATGCAGCAAATTTTCAAAGAAAAACATCAATTTTATAACCCCATAAAACAAAATTTCAAACACATTGCGTGTCTTGAGTCGTTAACAGGATTGCCACGAAAATATTTTTTCCCAGTTATTGTTTTTACTGGTGATTCTTCTATTAAAACAATTAACGAATTGCCAAACTATGTAACCTCAAACAGGCGAGAAATGGTACGTTACATAAAATCTCATACCCGACAATTACTGAACGAAAACACCTTAACAGAGGTCCGCAAGACTATTGAGTCTAAGCGGCTGGAAAATTCTAAAAAAAATTGCGAAAGACATGTTCAACATGTCTGCTATATGATGTCAGGACAAAAGTCAAGAGAAATTCCCCTCTGTCCTCGCTGTGGACAAGAAATGGTAAAGCGCCAAGCTAAAAGTGGAAAAAATGCAGGACAATCATTTTGGGGATGCCCAAATTATCCCTCTTGCCGCGGAGTTATTAATAAAAGATAAGTATCTGACTATGCCTGAGTATTTGGTGCGGCGCTTTTGTCGGACAGGTCGGACTTGTCGGACTTGTCGGACATCATTGGTGCGCCGCCCTGCAAAGTAGCGCTCGCAGTTGTCAAGCGTAATTTTGCGATAATGTCTGGTCCACAGACCGGAACAACCACTAACTCCATGTTCAACGCCACGGGGGCATATTACACCCTCGAGCCGGTTGACAGTCTGCGGGCGTTTTCGTTGTTTTGACACAGCCCACTTGTATTGACCAGTGGACAAGGCGCCCGCTAGCTGAAACAGCTAACCACAGTGGTCGAAGCAAGCCACCAGCGAAGGCGCTTCGCGCCGAGCGCGCAAGGTTGGAGCGGAATAAGCCCCTGCGGTATTCCGCA
>JAZONY010000061.1:0-22495 GCA_045654705.1 Victivallaceae bacterium | reverse complement strand
CAGCGCCCCCCGTCGACAGCCTGCGGCTGATCTCAGGGGGGCTTAGATGCTCAGGTTTCACTCCATTCGCCCCGACATGACTCGGGGCGCCCCCTGCGGAATACCGCAGGGGCTTATTCCGCTCCAACCTTGCGCGCTCGGCGCGAAGCGCCTTCGCCGGTGGCTTGCTTCGACCACTGTTTTTCAGCTTTTCAGTTAGCGGGCACTTCTGCCACTGGTCAATACAAGTGGGGTGTGTCAAAACAACGAAAACGCCCGCAGACTGCCAACCGGCTCGAGGGTGTAATATGCCCCCATGGCGTTGAACATGGAGTAAGTGGTTGTTCCGGTCTGTGGACCAGACATTATCGGCAACTGATGTTTTGCAACACCCCCTTTTTTTCTGTTTTTTTTTCAAGAAAAGACTTGAAAATGACTTTTCAGTGTTGTATATTACTCACGAAGAGGTGGAAAACAGTTGATTTTGTCATTTTTTCGTATTCAGGACAATCTTGGATATTTTCAATACCCCGCCTAACAATCAAAGGAGGAAAAAATGAAAAAACTGTTGATTCTTTTGGGGATTGGAGCAGCTCTTGTGGTTTCCGGTGCTGACCTTTATGTGGCACGGAAGGGAGGAAAAAACAATAATCCCGGCACTAAGGAGAAGCCTTTCAGAAATATCTGGAAAGCTGTCGATAAAGCCAAAGCCGGTGATGTGATCCATGTTACGGCAGGAACTTATTCCGGTAAGATGTCCTGCGGCTGGATCGAAGTGAACAAGGCTGTGACTTTGAAAGGCGGTTACTCTCAGGATTTTGCGCAGCGCGATCCCATGAAGTTCCAGACACTCCTGCGTCCCACCAATGATCAGAACGCCACCAAACCCATATTCGGAACTCTGACCATTCAGAATAAAAATGCCAAAGTTCAGGGCAAAGTCGTTATCGACGGTATTATTTTTGATCACACTCTTGCCAACAGTTACCATGCCCGTGAAGGGAAACCTGCCGGATTTGCTCAGGGCATGTATCTTATTCCGCCTTCCAAAGGTCTGACCAAGTATCCCTCCATTGACCGTTACATGCTTCATGCCAATACGGACGGCGAACTGACCATTCAGAACTGTCTCTTTCTCAACGCCAGCAACTACGCTGTCAATGTGAACCACTTTTCAGGCAAGGTCAGGATCATCAACAACGTTTTCATCGGCGGCCGCATGGTTGGCGCCGAGGTGAGAAGTTCCAACGGCAAACTCTATGCTGTGGACTATGAATTTGCCAACAACAGTGTTTTCTTTACCTGGACCCGTACCAAAACTTTTGAAGATATGGGATATGCCGTCCGTGCCAACAACGGCGTGATCAGCAATATCCACCACAATATCTTCGGACTCAACTGCATGGCGGGATTTGACAATACCAAAGGCAATGCCAAGCAGAAAAAGGTGAAGCTGGACAACAATATTTTCTTCCTCAACAAAAAGGCTGACGTTGCCATCACCATCAGCCCCAATATCAAATTCATGAAGGTCGAGGATGAGGGGTTTGACGATTTGAGCGATGTTGACGGCATGGAAAGTGTCGAAAACAATATCGGACTCAAAAATCCTGCACTTTTCAAAGGGATCATCGACATGAACTATCTTCAGGCGTTCCTGAGTGCCACCTATACCGAACAGGTCCACTACAACGAAAACAGCCCCATGAATCAGTTCCGTGCCGCTCTCGGTCTCAACAAGCAGGGCAGGATCACTTCAAAGGTCTCTATGTTCGCCAATCCTTATCCTTTTGAAAGTGCTGTTAAATTCTTCGGTGCCGTCAAAGGATGCGGCGCTCAAAGTTGCAAGTAATTTTTGAAATCATGTTCTTCACCCTAAAAAAGGAGGAAATTATGGACCCCAAAGTTATTCTCGACAACTTCCTGACCATCGTTAAGACCAAGTATTTCTGCTTTGAAGGCCGTGCTGACCGCACCGAGTTCTGGCAGTATGTGCTGGTCAATTTCATTGCCGGTGCTGTTTTCGGCATTATTCCGAAAATCGGTCCCATTCTTTTAACTGTCTGGGCTCTTGCATTGCTGCTCCCCTCTCTGGGCGTTATTGCAAGGCGGCTCCATGACACCGGAAAGTCCGGCTGGTTCCAGCTGGTTGCTATTATTCCTGCGATCGGCGTCCTGGTTCTTCTTCTTGTCTGCATCCCTGAAGGGAGCAAAGAAGCCAACGCCTATGGCGAGCCGGTTGTCCGTTAAGCTGTAAAAACGATCATCCCCTGCCTTTTTTACGAGGGCAGGGGATTTTTTGCGTGGAGTCAGGGGAGCGTTACGGCAAGTTTCCCCTGACGGAGTATTTTTATTTCATCCCCTGCGGCATCGACCACTGTGGAACCGCAGGCATCTTCGGGAAGTTTGCCGCCGTCAACGGCGACGGCGGGAGTTCCTGAAAGTTCTTCAAGGGCACTTGCCACATCTTTGGGGTCGGGATGGCCTGAAAGATTGGCGCTGGTCTGGTACAAAGGTCCGGTGAGTTTCAAGAGTTCCCGCAGAAATGGATGATCGGGGGAACCGAATCCAAGATTTTTGCCGTTTTTCATGGGGGCGATAATGATGATGGGGCCGGGGGCGTACTTTTCTGCCAGTTTTTCCCGGAGTCCTTCAAGTTGGACACCGTATTGCTCAAGTTCACGCCAGTCGTAAACGAACCAGCCCAGCACTTTGGCGGCGCTGCGCTGCTTGGGTTCAAAGATTTTTTTGCACGCCTCTTCATCCCCCACCCGGGCGACCAGTCCGTAGACCGTTTCCGTCGGCACAAGTGCAACAGCTCCGGGGCGTTTCAGGATCTCTGCCGTAAGAGCCGCACAGCGGGAGATATCTTCACATGAAAGTAAAAGATTATTTTCCATTTTCTTTTGCCTTTGTTTTATAGTGTTCCGAAATTCTCGAACCCAGATAGCAGCAGAAAAATACCACCGCTCCGGCGGCGAATCCGTAAACCGCTCCGCAGGTGACGGGGCGGTCAAAGTTGTTCATGATCTCAACAAAAGTTCCTTTCGCTCCGAGACACGACCAGAGGCAGTATCCCAGCCAGACCGCAAGAGCGGCGATCATGGCGCCCCAGGCGGCACCGGCTTTGGCTTTGGGCAGGTAGAGTGCCGTGATGACCGGAATAAAGACAACCACCAATTGAGTGACCCAGGAGTTTTTCATCAACAGATAGATGTTTTCAACGCTCAGGGCGAAAAACAGACTTACGCCGATCAGAACCACGGTGCTGATGCGGGTGATGAGAAGAAATTTTCTGTCGGAAAGCTCCGGGAAGAAAGGCTTCAATATGTTGTTGCAGAAAAGGGAGGTCCCTGCCAGAAGGGAACTGTCCGCAGAACTCATAATGGCAGAAAACAGGGCTGAGAAAAAGAGTACAAGTATCACCGGGTGAAGTTTGCTCAAAACGATCATCGCCATCTGGGGCAATACCTGATTGTCAAGATCGCTCCCCAGCGTTGCGGAGGTGATACCGTATTTGGGCAGCACGATGCGGGCGGCAAAACCCACCGTAACAGGTATCAGGGCGATAGCGAAATAGAGAAATGCCGAAATAACGGAACTTGTTGCGGCAATTTTTTCATTTTTGGCGGCAAGGGAACGCTGGATAAGATCCTGCCCCACCATACAGCCGAGCCCCATGACAAGCCAGCTGCCGATGTAATAGGTCATGTCACATGCTCCCGTTCCGGGGGGCGCAAAGGAAAGGTCTGCGGCAGTGAGGGAGTTGTAAAGATCTCCAAAGCCCCCCGCTTCCCGGAGCGTTCCCGGAAGCAGGAGTATTAGTCCGGCAACGATAAGCGTCACCTGGAATATATCTGTCAGTGTCACCGCCCACATGCCTCCTGCGTAGGTATAGATCAGGACCACGGCGGCACCGATGAGAGTGCCGTAGAGGATCTCCATGCCGGTCAGCATGTGGATAAGGGTCCCGATGCCCAGCATTTGAGAGCCGAGCCAGCCGATGTAGACGGGCATCATCCAGACCGAGGCGAAAATCCCGGCGCCTTTTCCGTATTGCCTTTCAATGATATCGGTAACGGTCAGGCACTTCATTTTCCGGAGTTTGCCAACGACAAAGAAACCTGCAAAAAGGAGGCAGAAAGAGGCTCCGAAAGGATCCGCAAGAATACTCCTGATACCGCCTGAGTAGGTCATGGCGGAAATCCCCAGACTGGAACCGGCGCCGAACCATGTGGCAAGAAGCGTTGCCGTCGCCATCCACAGGGGGAGACGGCGTCCTGCAACGAGATAATCTTCCGGATCTGTGATCTTGCAGCTGGCAAAAAATCCGATGCCCAGCATGATGAGAACATAAATCACCATGCCGATACAGAGAAAGGTCAGGGTGCCGGGAGCGAGTTTGAATGGGGCGGGAGCCGCCGCCGCTGCAAACAAAAGAGGTGTCATGGAAAAAGAAACCTTCAGTTGCGGCACAGTTTCAAGATAAGCTGTTCCATCAATATACGGCTGTCGCTGCCGCCTGAAACGGCGGAGCAGCTGGCATCCCGGATCATCGCCAGTTTCTCTGCGATCTTATGTCCTCCGAGCTTCTGGGCGGCTTCACACATCTTGTACGCCCGGAAAGGGTGGCATTTCAAAAGGGGATTGTCCGGGAAACGGCTTTTTACGTCAGGAGCAAGATTGTCAAAGGAACGGGGCGAGGCATGGGTGACTCCCAGCTCACGCATGGCGGGGATCAGTTTGCTGTACCGCTGATATTCGTTTGACAATGAGGCAAGCAGGGGGATGATATCACTGTCTTTGACAAAGAGCAGATCCAGCAGCTTCAACGCCCGTGAGGCTTCACCGGCTGTGACCGCCGAGGTGAACTCCCACCCAACGGCTTCGGGGGTGCGGCTGGTGATCGCTTCGCAATCCGCCAAAGTGATAAGGGGGGCATCACCGGTGTAAAGGAGCAGTTTTTCCACTTCGTTGGCAAGGTTGGCGGAGCTGCCGCCCACGGTTTCAAGCAGGTACTGCATGGCTTGGGGTTCAAGTTTTTTGCCCGTTGGATTCAGAAGATTTTCAAGGGTCTGGCGGCGGCTTTCGGCATAGTTTTTGTCACCGGACTGAAGAGCGTTGAAAATTTCTATCTGGATGCCTGCATTTTTCAGAAGTTTTGCGTAACTTTTGCGCATATCCAGACCGGGACCGTCAACGATGATATCGATCTCTTCGGGGACCGGGGCGCAGATCGTATTTAAAATCATTTCTCCCGGACCGGATTTTGAGAGCAGTTCCATGTCGGGGAGGTTTTTCAGCCAGACCAGTTTCCGGGGCGTGAGAAAGGGAGGTGTCTGGACCGATTCAACAAAGGGGACCGCCAACTGGTCGGGTTTGACCGTGTCGCTGTCAGCGGTGATGATCTCCAACCCGGGATCATCGGGATCGTTCCCAGCCAGCTGGAGTGCCAGCTCTCTGGCGCGTTTTTTGCGGCTGAAATCGTCACTGCCTGAAATCAAATATACGTTACCCATTGTTTTTTCCGTGAATCATGTGGTTGAGGATTTTTTCCGTTGCGGCGGCAGCCGCGACCAGCTGGTCAGGGTCAACACCTGTTGTGACCACATTGCGTCCGTCGGCGCCTTTCCATGTGATGGTGGTTTCCACCAGAGCATCCGTTCTGCCGCCGGGGGGGATCCGGACCTGATAATCCAGCAGTTTCGGCATGGAAAGGTTGAATTTTTTCAGACATTTGCGGATGGCTTTGATCAAGGCATCGTAACCGCCGTCTCCCGTCGATGAATCTTCCACCCGGACACCGTCAAACTCGATCGTCACATGGGCGCGGGGCAGACCGCCCCGGCGTGAAACGGTTTCAAAGTCAACGATCCGGACTCTTGCGGCTTCGGGGGTGCGCATGATGTCTGAGATGATAAAGGGGATATCCGCCGCCGTTACCGTTTTTTTGCGGTCCCCCAGGCGGATGACTTCGCTGAGGAGCTTTTCCCGGAGTTCGGGCGAAAGGAGTTCCTCTCCCATAAGTTCGAGAGTCCGGTCGATGGAGGCTTTGCCTGAGAGTTTGCCCAGCGCATAGTCCCGGTGACGGACGAAACGCTCAGGCAGCAGGCGGTTGCAGTAAAGATTGCCTTTGCGGTCGCCGTCGGCGTGGACACCGCAGGTCTGGGTGAAAACATCACTGCCGATGACTGGGGCGTTCCAGGCGCAGCGTTTGCCCGAAAGTGCCTGAAGCATGTTGGAAGCGTGATGAAGTTCCTTTTCGACCACATGGGTCTGAAATGAGGTGAAATCTTTCAATGCCACCACAAACTGGGCAAGGTCGAGATTGCCCGCCCTTTCGCCAAGACCGTTGATGGTGCAGTGGACTCCGTTTATGCCGCATTCGACGGCGGCGATGGCGTTGGCACAGGCGAGATTGTAGTCGTTGTGACCGTGAAAATCGAAGTGCAGTCCGGGGTACGCCGTGCGCATGAGATTGAGGGCGGAACTCAGACGGGAGACATTGAGGATCCCCAATGTATCGCAGAGCATGAAACGCTCAATGGGGAGATCTTTCAGGAAACTTACCTGAGCGAGAACATAATCAAATGACTCGCCTATCCCCCCGGACCAGTCTTCAAGGTAAAGATTGACTTTCAATCCGGCATCAGCGGCTTTTTCCACATCACGGCGGATATCGGCAAAGTGCCGTTCCGGACTCTTTTTCAGCTGGATCTCACAATGGTTCCGGGAGCCTTTGCACAAAAGATTGATGACTTTGCCGCCGTTGTTTCTGATCCATTCGACAGAACGGCCGCCGTCGGTGAAGCCCAGGATCTCAGCTTTTTCGGGATTGTCATGGAGATTGAACCAATCCAAAATTTTTCTGACACCTTCAGCTTCGCCCTCTGAAACCCGTGCCGAACCGATTTCGATACGGTCAACTTTCAGACGGCGGAGCATCTTTGCGATGGAAAGCTTCTCTTTCGGGGTGAACGCCACTCCGGGAGTCTGCTCTCCATCCCGCAAAGTCGTATCCAGTATCTCTACGTGAAGTTCCGAACTTTTCATGGCACCATAAGCTGCTTTCAGCTGGCAGCGGCGGTTTTCCGCTTGGCGATCTTGCTGCGGGCGACGGCACTGGTTTCCAGATCGCCCAGCATGATGCGGATCTTGCGGATATTTTCCTGACATTCAGGGATCTTGACCTTTTCAAAGAGGTTGACTCTCTGACCGGTGGTGCGCAGTTCCTCTGCCAGAAGTTCATATTGACGGTAGAGGATCTTGTACTCCTCTTTCAGTTCAGCGGCGCGTTTCAGAGCCTCAACGGCATCGTCGAAATACCAATCGGTTGCGAAGCGGTCGATGATCACGGGAGCGAACTCCACGCCCTCAAAAACGGGGATGGGGACACCTGCGATATTCTGTTCGGAAACTTTGATGCTTTCGACACAGACCTTGGATTCGATCTCTCCGGCAATTTCTGCATCGCCGAAGAAAATCAAACTCTGGGCAAGGATCTCACGCAGCTCCTGCTGACGGCGGAGATTTTCCTCAAGCAGATCCGCGCTGCGGCGCACCTCTGCCTGGAGCTGCTGTTTTTTCAGCTGCAAAGTGGGCAGGAAGCGCTTGAACTGCTTCAAGGCATCCTGCTGCTTTTTCTGCTCCTGTTTGGTGAACTTGATCTTTTCAGCCATGGAATCAGGCCTCCTTGGGCCAGTACTCTTCGATCAGATCGGTTTTGATACCGACTTCAGCGGGTTCAAAGCAGTCGGCAAGGATCTTCCACCCCAGATTGAGGGCATCTTCCAGGGGGATGTTCACAGCGAGGTTCATCATTTCTGACTCAAAACGTTTGCCGTATTTCAGCAGTTTGTTGTCCCAGCCGGACATCTTGAAGCCCATGGACTGTTTTTCAACGGTACTCTTGTAGTCGGCGTAAAGGCGGATCATTGCGTCCATGATGGCACGGTGGTCGCTGCGGGTACGGCCGTTGACCTGCTGTTTCAGACGTGAAAGGGAGCCGAAAGGCTCAATACGGCCGTTGCGCAGGTAGAACTGACCTTCGGTAATGTATCCGGTGTTGTCCGGCACGGGGTGGGTCACGTCATCGCCGGGCATGGTGGTCACGCCGAGAATGGTGATGGAGCCTGCACCGTCAAAGTCAACAGCCTTTTCGTAGCGTGCCGCCAGCTGGCTGTAAAGGTCGCCGGGATATCCGCGGGTGGCGGGGATCTGTTCCATGGTGATGGCGATCTCTTTGAGGGCGTCGGAAAAGTTGGTCATATCGGTCAGAAGTGTCAGCACCCGTTTGCCTTTGAGGGCGTAAGCCTCGGCAACCGCCAGCGCCATGTCGGGAACCATCAGGCACTCCACGGTGGGGTCGGCGGCGGTGTGGATGAACATAACAGTACGGGAAAGTGCGCCGTGTTCATCGAGGGTGCGTTTGAAAACCAGATAGTCGTCATATTTGATACCCATGCCGCCCAGAACGATCACATCGACCTCTGCCTGAAGAGCGATACGGGCGAGAAGTTCGTTGTAAGGTTCACCTGCGATAGAGAAGATCGGCAGTTTCTGGGACTCCACAAGGGTATTGAAAACGTCGATCATGGGGATATTGGTACGGATCATTTTCCGGGGGATCACACGCTTGGCGGGGTTCACAGAGGGGGCGCCGATGGCGATCATGTCAGAAAGGATCTCAGGTTTGCCGTCTCTGGGATATCCGCGGCCGTTGAAAACTCTGCCCAGCAGGTTTTCGGAGCTTGAGACCTCCATGGGACGACCCAGGAACCGGACCTGATCGTTGGTTCCGATACCACGGGAACCGGCAAAGACCTGCAAAGAGACCTTGCCGTTGTCGAGGCGGATCACCTGGGCGAGAGAAGTGCCTCTGCGGCTGGTGACTTCAGCCAGTTCGTTGTAGCTCACACCGTCTGCTTCGACAGTGATGACGTTACCGGCGATATGGGTGATCTTATGATAAACTTTACGCATTTTTCTTTTCTCCGGATTCGTTGATTTTTTTCTGGATCGCCGCAAAGTTTTCTTTGTATTCCTCAGAATCTTCACGCAGGTAGTTCAAATCCATGCAGAGCTGACGGAGTTCCAGGAAGTAACGGCGGGCATCGTCCTTGTCGGTGAAGCTGAACTCTTTCTTGAGGACACTCTGGACCAGGGCAAAGGTGTTGCGCTGACGGTCGGCGCCGTTGGCGGCATCCACTTCGTCAAAGGTGTTCTGCTGCAGATAGACATAGTCGAGGAACTCGCTTTTGAGGTAGATCACAAAGTCTTCGATGGCAGTACCTTCTTCGCCGATGACCTTCATCATGGAGTTGACTTCGGCACCTTTACGCAGAATGTTGCGGGCAAAGGCGAGTTCTTCGGAGTCCACCACGCTCTGGTATTTGCTCCAGCTTTCAAGAGGATGGATCGCAGGATAACGGCGGGCGTCGGAACGCTCACGGGAGAGTCCCAGGAATGCACCCACCACCTTGAGCGTCGCCTGAGTCACAGGTTCTTCAAAGTTACCGCCCGCAGGGGAAACGGCACCGCCGATGGTGACGGAGCCCAGGTCCCCTGAACGCAACTGCACGAGACCGGCACGTTCATAGAAACTTGCGATGAGGGATTCGAGGTAAGCAGGGAATGCTTCTTCGCCGGGGATCTCTTCCAGACGGCCGGACATCTCACGCAGAGCCTGCGCCCAGCGTGAGGTGGAGTCCGCAAGAAGCAGGGTGTTCAAACCCATCTGGCGGTAATACTCAGCCAGTGTCACAGCGGTGTAGACAGAGGCTTCACGGGCGGCGACAGGCATGGAACTTGTGTTGCAGATGATGATGGAGCGGTCCATAAGGGAGCGGCCGGTCCGGGGGTCTTCAAGTTCGGGATACTCACGGAGGATCTCCACCACTTCACCGGCACGTTCACCGCAGGCGGCGACGATCACCACATCAGCCTCAGCGTAACGGCTGAGAGCGTGCTGAAGCACGGTTTTTCCCGCACCGAAAGGTCCGGGAGTACAGAAAGTGCCGCCCACAGCCACAGGGAAGAAGGTGTCGATGGTACGCTGCTGGGTGATAAGCGTCTTTTCGGGGAGCAGCTTTTCGGCGTAGTCGGAAATGGGGATCTTCACCGGCTGATACTGGGTCATGGTGATATTGCGGCGTTCGCCACGGTCGTTGACGGCGACCGCCATGGTGTCGTCGATGGTGTAGGAACCTGCGGGGGCGACGCTTTCAAGTTTCCATTCGCCCTGATAGCTGAAAGGAACCATGATGTAATGGGTGATGATCCCTTCGGGGACGGAACCCAGACGGTCGCCTGCGACAACGGTATCGCCGGCTTTTGCCATGGGGGTCCACTCCCATTTGTCCTCATTGTCGAGGGCACGCAGATAGACACCGCGCTGAAGGAAGAATCCGGAGTGTTCCGCCAGCAGATTCAGGGGGTTCTGCAGACCGTCGTAGACCCGTTTCAGCAGACCGGGCCCCAGCTCAACGCTGAGCAGTTCGCCGGTGAACTCCACGCCGTCGCCCACCTTGAGACCTGCGGTGCTTTCAAAGACCTGCAAGTCGGCACGGTTGCCGCGGACACGGATGACTTCACTTTTGAGACGGCTGCCGTCCACATGGACATAAGCCACTTCGTTCTGCATGACTTCGGCGGTGAATTCAACGGTGATCATATTGCCGTTGACGCCGATAACTTTTTCCAAATGAATATTTTCAGACATAAATCATTACTCCTGTCGGACTGTTTTTTGCGAGAGCCGTTCCAGTGCGGCATCAAAGTTTTTCTGTCCCGGTTCCAGTTTTCTGTGCCGGTACTTGTTCACGATGGCAAGTTTCAGTTTATAGGCGCAAAGGGCATCCAGAGTGAACTCTTTGCACAAAAGCTGTTCCTCAATGAAATTCCAGCGCAGACGGTCGATGATGAGTTCTCTTTCTGCCGGATTCGCCGTGTTGGCAAGGGTGGCTGCGGCATAATCGTAATCGCTGAAGGATTCGGAAGGCTCCGGGAGTTCCAGCTGTTCGTTGGCTTTTTCCGCCCGGCGCATGGCGATACGGTAGCGCAGATAGAGTTCAAATTTGCCGTACGCATTGTAGATGGCGGGAAAGGTGTCGCAGCATTTGAAATCAGGTGTGACACTGCCGTCAAAAGATGTAAGTTCAGCAAATTTTTCTTCACTCAGTTCTGTTTTGCAGATCTCAAGAAACGCCTCGACGCTCATGGGCGGAGGCGCATCAAGCTGCAATTCAGGAAGTGAAGCGATAAGAAAACAGTACATAAAATTACTTGTCCCCGCTGAAAATCGCTGCGATCCTGGGAGCGGTGTAAGCTGCCAGAAGTTCAGTCAGAGCTTCGGTGGAAAAGTCAAAGAAAAGCTCAGTTCCGTTGAAATTGACCTCCATACCCCCGCGGATCGTGGGTTCGGCGAGGACTCTGGGCTGCTTTTTCAAACTGCCGATTAAAGCGCCTTTGAGGGCGGCATCGAGGGCAGGGGCATCTTTGACGGAGGCCATGACGGTCAGTTCCGCATCAGGAGCGGCGAGGAATGAGGCACCCAGGGTTTTGACCAGCTCAGCCATGAACGCCGGGGTCATGGTTTCTTCGGCGGCACCGGCGACGGCGGAAGAGATGCGCTGTTCCAGTTCAGCTTTCAGTTTGAGGACCACATCTCTTGCAGCCTGTTTGATGGCACTTTCGGCACGGCTCTGCAATGTTTCGGCATCGGCGGCGGCCTGTTTGCGGACTTCTTCGGCTTGGGCTTCTGCCGCGGCGATGATGGCGGCAGCTTCATTCTGTGCTTTGGCGATGATGGATTCCCGTTCAGCGTTGGCTTTCATAACGCCGTCGGTATTGATTTTCTCCAAGAGGCTCTGCAGTTCTTCTGACATTGCCGTATCCTTTCATTGATTTGATTTCTGCATAAAACTGTAATTTTTACGGATATGGTATTTTATGGTAAAAGTTACATCTATATAAAATAGCACAACATGAGTGATTTTTCAAGTTTTTTCGCAAAAAAGTCCATATCTTCTCTTCTGCTTCTTGCAATATCAGTATTACGGCGTTATATTATGCCATTATGAGAAAATTTGAATTTAACGGAAAAAAAGTTGCCTGTGTGGTGCTGATGAGCGGTTCAGGAAGCAATGCTGAAGCGCTTATCGCCTATGAAAGGCTTTCGGAAAGCTGCCCCTATCACGTGGCAGCTTTGGTTACAGATGCCCCTGAAGAATCACGGGCAAGAGAGATCGCTGCGGTATCGGGACTGCCTCTTGTTGAGCATGATATCCGCAACTTTTACCGTGAACACGGCGAAGAGTCCACCCGGCTGGATTCTCCCCGGCGGTGTGAACTCAGGGAGCTTTGGAGTGATCAGCTTTATGAAAAAATCATGGCTTATGCTCCTGAATTTGCCTGTTTTGCAGGGTTCATCCCCCTTTCCAACATCGCTTCACGCATTCCCTGTCTCAACGTTCATCCCGGGGATCTGACCCGGTGCGACAGCGAAGGCAGACGGGTTTATGCCGGACTTCATGTGCTGCCGGTTGAAAAAGCCATCCTCAACGGCGAAAAAAGTTTGCGCAGCAGTGTGATTCTTGTGCAGCCCTACTCGGGAAGCGGGGAAAAAGAGATGGATGCAGGACCTGTCCTCGGTGTTTCATCTCCCCTTGATGTCGATACCAAAGGGATTCCTCTTGAAAAACTCTGCACCATGAAAAATTCAAGGCAGAAAGGTGTCAAATGCTGCGATGAACTGCGGCAGATGGCACTGGAACATATCGACAGATTAAAAATCGCAGGAGATCATGTGGTCTTTCCACGGGTCGTTGCGGAGTTTGCCGCAGGTGCGTATGCCGTTGACGGCAATGGTGAGCTTTATTACCGGGGGGAAAAGGTTCTGAGCGTTCAGTTTTCCGGAAATGATTCTCCCGTGAAACTGTTGAAATCTTAAAACTGTTATCTATAAGGAGTGTTGCTTTATGCGTATTGATTTGTGGCAAGGAAAAGATATGGGGGAATTCATGCCCTATATGGAGTGTTTCATTCTTGATACCCCTGCGCCCCGGGGTGCCGTGGTGGTTTGCCCCGGAGGCGGATACTGTCATCGGGCAAGACATGAAGGCAATCCTGTGGCAGAGCGTTTCAATGAACTGGGGTTCCACGCCTTTGTGGTGGAATACCGTGTGGGCAATATCAAATTCCCTGAGCCTCAGCAGGATGCGTTCCGTGCCATCAAGATCATCCGCCAGCACGCCGCAGAGTGGAAGGTGATTCCCGATCAGATCGCTATCGGCGGATTTTCTGCCGGCGGACACCTTGCCGCTTCAACGGGAGTCTTCTTCGACGAGGTGGACGCCTCTTTCGGTGACGGCGCCGACGCCTTCCCCCAGAGACCCGATGCCCTTTTCCCCTGCTATCCTGTCATCGACGTCGATCCCAAACGGTTCGGACATGAGGGCAGCGGACAATATCTGGCAGGGACCGAGACCCCCTCTCAGGAGCAGCTGGATCAGCTTTCACTCCAGTTCCATGTGAAAGAGAATACCCCTCCCGCCGTTATGTGGCACACCGCCGACGACGGCGTGAAAGTGCAGAACTCTCTGGCTTTCGCTGATGCCATCTGGCGCAAAGGCGGGACGGCTGAACTTCATATTTTCGCCCACGGTCCCCACGGTCTCGGTCTCGCCGGGGAGTACGAAAATATCAGGGTGTGGCCCGAACTTGTGGCACAGTTCCTGAAAACAGTCTGCAAATTCACAGCCGAATAATAAAAAAGTAAGGTAAGGAGGATGAAATATGATTCCTGATACCTTTTTTTCTGCATCTGATCTGACTTTTGTCAAAGACCGTCTCCCTGCTGTCGAGGCGGCGATCAGGGGAAATCTGCTTGAGTTTTCCGGATGCAAACACCCGATCCCCATCGCCGGAGCGTGTTACAGGGGGATTTGGATGGAGCACAACCAGGATTGGCTCTTTCTGGCAGATATCGCCCCTGAGAGTGCCTGGGCTGCCGTTGAACTTTTTATGGAGCATCAAAAGGAAAACGGTCTCTTCCCCGCACTTGTCTCGGTTGAAAGAGTGGCTTCTTACCGCCAGATCCAGAGTGTCTGGCCTTTTGCCCGCTGCGCCTTTGAGATCGCTAAAAAACTTGGCAGAGGCGAAGCCGATTTGAAACGCATTTACCAGGCTTCGGCGGCTTTCGACAAATGGCTCGGAGAGTTCCGGGACCATAAAAAACTCGGGCTGGTGGAAATGTTTTGCGAATTTGACACCGGACACGACAACTCCCCCCGTGTTACCGACGGCGGTCTGCCTCCCAATGTGGAACCTGATGCCGGGGTGATGCCTGAGCTTGAGATCATGCCCATTCTTGCCGCCGACCTCTCTGCCATGCGTTATCAGGGACGGGTCGCCATGAGTGAGATGGCTGCACTGCTCAATGAGGAAAAAGAGGCCGCTTTCTGGCATGAACAAGCTGAAATCACCCGCAGTTCCATAAAAAAATACCTCTATGACCCTGAGGATGATTATTATTACGATGTGGATTCTTCAGGTAAGTTCCGCAAGTACCGGACGGAGCATATCACCCGGCTTTACCTCAATGAAGTGGTGGAACAGGATGAGTTTGACCGTCAGTACAAGCGTTATTTTGAAGATCCTGAACAATTTGCCACGCCTTTCCCCTTTCCCTCGGTCGCTGTCAGTGATCCTTCCTTTGTGAAAGAGCTGCCCAATAACTGCTGGGGCGGCAACACCCAGGCTTTGACCGCTTTGCGTGCCTCCATGTGGATGCCCCGCTACGGGAAGAGTGACGAAAGAGCGCGATTGCTCAAGAAATGGCTGCGTGCCTTTATTGATTACGACAGTCCTCTGCCCCAGGAGCTGAACCCCTTTACAGGGGCTCCCATCGGGGACGGTGTGGAGTACATGCCCAGCTTGTTTATTTTCAAAGAGGCCGCCGAACTGTTGTTCAGGGAAAACATTCCCTGCAAAGAACGGTAAAAAAGATCCATCGTGCAGGGGCGGAACGGACCGCAGCTCCTTCGCCGCAGCCGGCTGCGGACGAAGCGCAAACTGAAGTTCCCCCTGTTGCGGCGTAACGCACGCCGGGAGGGAGCCGTTCCCTTTGTAATCAGAGAGAGTGAGGAGGAGTCACAAAACATTTTCTGCACTGAACACGCGTAATTTGTTGTAATCGTATTGTCCCGTTTGAGAGCTTGAGAAAACTTGTTGAGATAAAACAGGAGTTTATCCATGAGAAAGTATGGTTCCTTTACGTTGATCGAACTGCTCGTTGTTATTGCAATAATTGCTATTCTCGCTGCCATGCTTCTTCCGGCTTTGCAGCAGGCGCGGGAACAGGCGAAGTTGTCAGGGTGTGTCAGTAATTTGAAGCAATGCGGTTTCTTTTCCCAGAACTACGCCAGCGACAACAAGGACTGGGCGCCCTTTGCCTTCCGCTCCGGAGCTTCTTATTCAGGTTATGCCCCCAACGATATCGGTTCATGGTATTATCTTCTTGCGCCCTATGCGGGGTATCAGACCCGTTACTGGTATATGTTGAGCCAGCGCAAGGGGAAAACTGATCCCTATCTCAAACCCATTGTGTTTTCCTGTGCCGCCCAGCCTGCACAGGCAGTCAGCGCTCAGGGCGGGAAAATCGATTTTTCCATGGCGATCAACTCCAAAGGCCCCTATGTTGTCCCTCATCCCACCGGGAAAACGGCGAATCAGCTGAAGTGGTCCAAGGTCCGCCGTCCGGGACACATGGCATGGACTATTGATGTCAGAGCCAAAGACGGAGCTGCAAAGTGTGTGAATCTCAATATCGGTACCAACTACAACAACTTGCGCTGGGGACACAAAAACGGTTCCATCACGCCCCTTGTTCACATGGATGGTCACACGGGGACCTATGTTCCTCTTATTCTGGGACAGATGCATGATAACGGATATGGCGCACGGTACAGTCAGGGGATCTTCAAATACACCTATTGAGGTGATTCTTCCCGCTTAAATCAGGGATTGGGGATCGACATCGACGGCAATTTCGATATCGCCGGGGTGTTTTCTGTGGAAGGCAAGGACCTTCAATGCCTGACGGATGATCTTCAATCCTTCGCCTCTGATGGTGAGCAGATAGCGGAACTTGCCCTTGATACGGGCGATGGGGGCGGGACCGGGACCCGCCAGTTTGATTTTTTCGTGAGCGTAAGGACGAAGCTGTTCGGTGAAGTTTGAAGCGTAATCTGCCAGCTGTTCCTCATCACTCCCCCTGAACCAGACGGCGATGAGCCGTGAAAAGGGCGGATAACGGAAAAGTTCACGGAACTCCAGATCATAGGCACTGAAAGCGGCAAAATCCAGATTCATGGAGTGGATGATGGTCTCATTTTCCGGTTTTCTGGTCTGCAAATAGACTTCGCCCCGCAGTTCGCCCCGTCCCGCCCGTCCTGCCACCTGGGTAATGAGCTGAAAAGTTCTTTCGGAAGCCCGGAAATCGGGGGAGGAAAGCCCCAGATCTGCCATGAGGATCCCCACCAGCGTCACATTGGGGAAGTGAAGCCCTTTGGCGATCATCTGCGTTCCGATCAGGATATCCAGTTCCCCCCGGCGGAACTTCTCAAGGACCGCTTCGTAATCGTTGGCGGAACGCATGAGGTCGGAGTCCATACGGGCGATGCGGGCTCCTTTGAATACAGCTCTTGCGATGCTTTCGATCTTTTCCGTCCCGGCGCCGTCAAAACGGACCGTGGGCGAGGAGCATTGAGGGCAGCTTTCAGGAGCAGGTATCACATTGCCGCAGAGATGACAGCTCAAGGTCTGGCGGGATTTGGAGTAGGTGTAGTGGACCGAACACTCCGGACACCAGGCTTCGTAGGAACACTCCTTGCACACCATGACACGGGCATATCCCCGCAGATTGAGGAAAAGTATGCTCTGCTCACCCCTTGCGATACGGTCCCGCACCGCTTCGATGAGCGGTTTGGAAAAAAGAGGATTGCCGTCTTCAGGATTTTCAAGTCTCAGATCCACAAGGCGCATGACCGGGGCGGCGTTGTCGTTGGCCTGGGCTTTCATTTCGGCAAGGAGAAATTTGCCGTGTCTGGCGTTGAACATGGACTCCGCCGAAGGTGTCGCCGACCCCAGTATCACACAGGCATCTTCAAATTTTCCCCGCATGACCGCCACGTCCCGCGCCATGTAGCGGGGGGATTCGGATTGCTTGTAAGTGGATTCGTGTTCCTCATCCACCACGATCAACCCCAGATTGCGGAAAGGGGCGAAAAGGGCGGAACGGGCGCCGATGGCGATACGCACCTTGCCTTCATTGATCCTGTTCCACTCATCGTAGCGTTCTCTTTCTGAAAGACGGCTGTGCAGCACGCTCATGGCATCCCCGAAGCGGGAGCGGAACCGGCGCAAAGTCTGGGGCGTAAGAGAGATTTCAGGCACAAGGACGATGGCACTTTTGCCCTCTTCGAGGACTTTGGCGATACATTGCAGGTAAACTTCAGTCTTGCCGCTGTTGGTCACACCGTGGAGCAGCATTACTTTGGAGGTGGTTTTCCCCTGCCGCATATCGTCAAAAAGAGCCAGTGCCTTTTTCTGATCGGCAGTGGGGGGGAGCGGTTTGGAAGGCAGTATGACCGTATCCCCGAAAATATCCGCCCTGACGATCTCTTCCTCTTCAGAGATGATCTCGTTTTTCAGAAGCGTATTAAGACTGCTGAGACTGAAATTGGGGACGCTTTTCAAGGCATCAAGAGACATTGTCCCTGCGGAACGCAGTTCACGCAGGATCAATGCCCGGGAACGCAGAGAGGTTTTTTCTGCGCTTTCGACGATAAGTTTTTCAGCTTCGGCAGTTTTGGCGATGGTGAAAAGTTTCCGTGTCTTGGGGCGTATTTTGCCGCTGCGCACCGCTGCGGGGAGCAGTGTGCGTATGGCATGTTCCTGGGAACAGCAGTAATATTCAGCGATCCACTTGCCGAGTTCGATGAGTTTTTCGGGGATATCCGCCCGTGTGGGGCAGAGACCTGCAAGGGGTTTCAGTTTCGCAAGAGGGTAGGGGGAGCTTTCAGGGAGCGCCAGCACCACCCCTTCCCGCAGAGTTCTGCCGAAAGGGACGGTGACAGCGGAGCCTACACGGATCTTCTGTTCCAGTTCTTCAGGAACCAGATAATCGAAACCCCGGTCAAGTGAAAGTTCTGTTACGACTCTTGCGATCATGTTTTTACTTCAGGTTCAAATAGGGCTTGAGAAACTGCCCGGTAATGGATTTTTTGTTGACGGCAAGGAGTTCCGGCGTGCCGGTCCCCACGATGGTTCCGCCGCGGCATCCTCCTTCGGGGCCCATATCGATGATGTGGTCAGCCATTTTGATCACATCCAGATTGTGTTCGATGACGATGACACTGTTGCCCATATCCCGGAGTTTGAAAAGGACCTTGAGCAGCTGGTCGATATCGGCAAGATGAAGTCCCGTGGTGGGTTCGTCAAGAATGTACAATGTGTGTCCCCGGGGGATCCGTGCCAGTTCTGTTGCAAGTTTGATGCGCTGGGCCTCGCCTCCTGAAAGGGTGGTGGCGGGCTGGCCCAGTTTGATATACCCCAGCCCCACTTCGTTGAGGACATCCAGTTTACGGGCGATCCGCTTGAAAGGCGCAAAGAGTTCCGCCGCTTCGGCAACGGTCAGATTGAGCAGATCGGCGATGGAGTGGCCTTTGAACTTCACATTGAGCGTTTCGGCATTGAAGCGTTTGCCGTTGCAGTGGGAACACTCCACATAGACATCCGAAAGGAACTGCATTTCGATTTTCAATATACCGTCGCCGTGACACTCTTCGCATCTGCCCCCCTTGACGTTGAAACTGAATCTGCCGGGGTCGTACCCCCGGAGTTTTGCTTCGGGAAGGGTGGCGAAAAGCTGACGGATAAGATCAAAAGCCCCCGTGTAGGTGGCAGGATTGGAGCGGGGTGTGCGCCCGATGGGGCTCTGGTCGATGACGATGGCTTTATCCACGAACTCCAATCCGTCGATGCCGCTGTTGGGACCGGGGACAGCATCCCCGATGTTGAAGTGACGGTCAAGGGCGGGGACGAGCGTTCCGTTGATGAGAGAGGATTTTCCCGAACCTGAAACGCCGGTGATACAGGTGAAACACCCCAGAGGGATATGGGCTGTGACACCTTTCAGATTGTGGAGCTTTGCCTTTTTTATGACCAGCTCCTTTCCATTCCCCGGCAGGCGTTTTTCAGGGACCACGATAGCGCGTCTGCCCGAAAGAAAGTCAGCGGTGCTGGATTCGGGAAATCTTGCAAGTTCAGCAGGTGTTCCTGCGGCAACGATCCTGCCGCCGCATTCACCGGCGCCGGGCCCCAGATCCACCACATAGTCGGCACGTTCAATGGTTTCGAGGTCGTGTTCCACCACCACCACCGTATTGCCCAGATCCCGGAGCTGTTCCAAGGTGGCGAGAAGTTTGCCGTTGTCCCGCTGATGAAGTCCGATGGAGGGTTCGTCAAGGATGTAAAGCACCCCCGAAAGTCCGCAACCCAGCTGGGTCGCAAGACGGATACGCTGGGCTTCGCCCCCTGACAGTGTGCCGCTTGAACGGTCAAGAGTAAGGTAATCCAATCCCACATCCTGAAGAAATTTCAAACGCCCTGATATTTCCCGCAGCACCTCTGAGGCGACAGCGGCTTTCTCAGGCGTCAGTTGGATTTGAGGAATGAATTTCAAGGCTTCCCCCACCGGCATGGCGCAGAAATCTGCAATGGAAAGATCGTTGACTTTCACCGCAAGGGAAACAGGTTTCAACCGTTTGCCCTTGCAGCAGGGACACTCCCGGGGGCTGAGATAGGAACTCAAACGCTCACGGACGGAGTCGGACTCTGTTTCATTGAGTCTGCGGCGCAGATTTTCGAGGATCCCCTCAAAGGGCTTGTTCCAGTGACAGTGACGGCGGTTGATGATGATATCGAACTCCACATTTTCCCCGTTGCTGCCGTAAAGCAGGAAGTTGCGGATCTTTTCAGGCAGCTCCTGAAAGGGGGTGGTGAGCATTTCGGGACACTCCAGGACCTCTGAAAATTTTCTCAACAGCATGTTGTAGTAGATGATGAGATGCTGAGGACCTTTGCGCCAGCCGGGGATCGCTCCTTTGCGGATGGAAAGAGACGGGTCGGGAATCACCTTGGCAGGGTCCATATATTGTTCGATCCCCAGACCGTTGCAGCATTCACAGGCACCGTAGGGGGAGTTGAAAGAAAAGTTACGGGGCTGAAGTTCCCCGAAAGAGATGCCGCACTTCAAACAGGCAAGTTTTTCACAGAAACTGGTTTCCGTGATCTCCTTTTCGCCGGGTTTCTGGAGCAGGGCGATCATGATGCCGCTGCCGTAGCGCAAGGCGGTCTCAACGGAGTCCGTCAGACGGGAGGAGTCCACCTTGCCCGTCACCAGACGGTCAATGACGGCGGCGACGGAGTGGCGGAGCTTTTTGTCAAGCTGAGGGATCCCGTCATCCTCAAGTGAAATGATCTCACCATCCACCCGGGCGCGGACGAATCCGTCATGGAGTATCTTTTCCATGACCTCTCTGTGTTCCCCTTTGCGCCCGTCGATGACCGGGGCGAGGATCTGCAGCCGCTGCCCCGGTTCAAGGGCGAGGAGCTTTTCCACAATGACCTGGGCGGACTGGGATTCCAGAACTTTGCCGCATTCAGGGCAGTGGGGGGTACCGGCGTGGGCGTAGAGCAGACGCAGGTAGTCATAGATTTCCGTCACCGTGGCAACGGTGGAACGGGGATTGGAGCCTGCGGTACGCTGTTCAATGGCGATAGCCGGGGAAAGGCCTTCGATATGCTCCACTTTGGGTTTCTGCATACGGTCAAGGAACTGGCGGGCGTAGGCAGAGAGACTTTCCACGTAACGCCGCTGCCCTTCGGCATAGAGGGTGTCAAAGGCAAGAGAGGACTTGCCTGAGCCTGAAAGTCCTGTAATGACGATCAGCTTGTTTCTCGGCAGAGTAACGTTGATATTTTTGAGATTGTGCTGAGAAGCACCTCTGATGACGATATTTTCCAACATGATCCTTATCCGCAATTTGAAGAGAGAGTTCTTGAGGCAATTTCAAAAAAGTTTTGAAATTACTTCTTAGAAACATAATATACAATTCCGGAGTTGAAATTTCAAGTTCAGCCATGTATATTATATAAGGAGCATATTCTGTTGCATGAATTTTTTTGTGCAGTATGTTCCGTAATTTTTTCACCCAAAGAAAGATGCAGTTGTACTTTTATTATGGCTTCAATATTTTCTGTTTTCAAAAAAGGACTTGAAAAAAGCGCCACCAAGGTTTCACGGGCGATCTCAAGTATTTTTACCGGAACCAAGGCTTACAAGACCACCGACTTTGAAGAGCTTGAAATGATGCTCATTTCAGCCGATTTCGGTGTCAAGGCGGCAAGTGCCATCGTCAAAGATCTTAAAGAACAGTATGATACAGGCCACATCGCCACCGATGCCGATCTGGTCACGGAACTGAAAAAGAAAGTGGTGGACATCCTCAGCCGCAACCGCCGGGAACTTGCCAAAGCTGAAAACGGTCCCACTGTGATCCTCATGGTGGGTGTCAACGGCAGCGGCAAAACCACCTCCATCGGCAAACTTGCCTGGAAACTGGTCAATGAAGATAAACGCAAAGTCGTTCTGGGGGCTTGCGATACCTTCCGTGCCGCCGCCGTGGAGCAGCTCCAGCTCTGGAGTGAGCGCACCGGGGCGCAGATCGTTTCCGCCGTCCACGGTGCCGATCCCGCCAGTGTCGCCTTTGATGCGACCCGTGCCGCTGTTTCCCGTCAGGCGGATTTTCTGCTCATCGACACCGCCGGCAGACAGCATAATCAGAAAGATCTTATGTCGGAACTTGAAAAGATCCGCCGTTCCATCAGCAAAGTTCTCCCCGGAGCCCCTCACGAAGTGTGGCTCACCGTTGACTCCTCTCTGGGCGCCAATGTGGTCAATCAGGCACGGGAATTCATCAAAAGTGCCGGTGTCACAGGTTTGGTGCTGACCAAACTTGACGGTACAGGAAGAGGCGGTATGGCGGTTGCGCTCCACGAGGAGTTCGATCTGCCCACCTTCTACGTGGGACTGGGCGAACAGCCCGGCGAACTGCAGCTTTTCGACCCCGTCTTCTATGCGGACGCACTGTTTGAGGTCAACGCATAAAAAGCCATGGAAAATTTTGACTTATCCTGTATGAATGAAGCTCTGGCGCTTGCCAGATTGGCTTGGGGACACACCAATCCCAACCCCATGGTGGGAGCTGTTGTGACGGATCCTGAGGGAACGATCATCGGCAGAGGTTATCACGCCCGTGCCGGTGAAGCCCACGCTGAAGTCAATGCCATCCATGATGCGCTCCGACGGCGGGGCAGCTGCAAAGATTGCACCATCTATGTGACTCTTGAACCCTGCTGCACCACCGGAAGAACTCCCCCCTGCACTCAGACA
>JAZONY010000060.1:0-39652 GCA_045654705.1 Victivallaceae bacterium | reverse complement strand
GACTTCGCCGTATTCGCCGATGGAAGTTCCCCAGATATTGACGATGACGGTAGCTCCGATCTTGCGGAGAAAGGGCATATAATGCTCATTGTGAAGAAACTTCTCAACGCCGGGGCCTTGAAGTCCGATGGCATTGAGCATACCGCCTGTGACTTCAGCCACACGGGGCATGGGATTACCGTGGGAGGGGGTCATGCGGATACCTTTGACGGTCACGCCGCCCAGCTGGGAAATATCGTAAAAATCGTGATACTCCTCACCGTATCCGAAAGTCCCTGAAGCGGTCAGCACAGGATTTTTCAACTGGAACTTGCCCAGATCAACACTCAAATCAACACTCATTTACTCACTCTCCAATATAGATATCTTCAGCCATAAACACGGGACCCTCTTTGCAGCTGCGGGCGTAACGGAACTTGTCAGGGGAACTTTCATCGTTGACCTTGACCACACATCCGAAACAGCTGCCCACGCCGCAGCACATGATCTCATCCAGACTCAGTTCGCCCTTCATATTCTCTTTGCGCATCAACGCGGCGAGTGCCATCAGCATGGGCTTGGGACCGCATCCGTAGACAAAGAAAGGTTTCTCCGCAGGAGCGGCAAGGAGTTCGGGAATGAGTTCGGTCACAAATCCCTTTTTGCCCACTGAACCGTCATTGGTGGCAATACGCACATCGTAACCGGCGGCGGCATATTCCTCAGCCAGCAGCAGATCGTCGGCACTGCGGGCGCCCAGCAGAACCACGCCGCCGGGCATGGAACGGGTCAGCTGCCAGGTGGCGGCGGCACCGTATCCGCCCACGATAATGAGGGCGCGGTGATCTTTTTGAGGCGTAAAGGGGCGTCCCTGAGGGCCCATGATGTCGCACACGTTGCCTTTTTCGAGTTTGCTTAAAGCCGCAGTACCTTTGCCCACCACCTTGTAAAGAAGGGTCAGGACACCGTTTTCAGCATCTTTGATACTGAAAGGACGGCGGAGCATAAAGTCCCGTCTTTCATCGATACGCACATGGACAAAGTGTCCGGGTTGAGCTGCCGCACAAACTTCAGGAGCGGCAAAACGGATCTGATAGTAATCACCTTTCAGATTGACATTTTCAAGAATTTCAGCCTTCATAAATAAGTTCCATTGATATAAGGGTTGTTGCGGCGCTCGGCGCCGATTGTTGTTGCAGGACCGTGACCGCAGTAGGCTTCCACATCGTCTGGCAGAGCCATGAGGACCTCAAGGAGCGAGCGGGTGATTTCCCTGTCGTCACCGCCGGGCAGGTCGGTTCTGCCGCAGGAGTTGAGAAAGAGGGTGTCGCCGCAAAAGAGTTTTTTCCCGAAAAGTATCCCGGCGCCGCCAGGGGTGTGACCGGGGAGTTCAAGGATCCTGAAATCGGGATTTTCCTCATACTCACGGGGAGCGGGAGGATTTTTCAGCGCCTCGGGGAAATAGGGAGGAAGCGCGTTGGAGGGACTCAGATAATAGGGATGATCCGGACTCCTCAAACTGACGTGATCGCAATTGAGTTCTTTTGCACAATATTCAACGGCGTTGATGTGATCGATGTGAAAATGGGTCAGAAAGAGCTCCACTTTTTCATAGTCAAATTTTTTTGCTTCGGCAACGATGCGTTCACCGTCGTCACCGGGGTCGATGATGTAGAGGTGTTTGTTTTCCTCAACAAAGACCAGGTGGCAGTTGGTGGCAAAGGGGCCGACTTCAAGAGTTTTAACGATCATAATCTGTTTCTTCTTGTATTCCCCCCCTGTTTCGGGGGGGCCGGTTCAAAGATGATACGGTCCGCTTCGGGGCGTGAAACGGTCCGTTTACGATTTTCCAATTCGCAGAAATCCAGTGCGCTGACCAGTTCAACGGGCAGATAGAGACGGCTGTGCAGCGAGATGCTTCCGGAGGAAGCGGAGTAGTTTTCGGTAAACTGTGCTGAACCGTACTTTCCATTTTCAACTCTCTCTTTTCTTCCGGCGACAGCGTTGAATCCGGGCGGGGGAACGATGGTGTAACGCAACACCAGACGGGTGTCATCATTCCGCCAGTAGGGGGTGGTGCGCTCCCCGGAAACCGGCAGAGCGCCTGCGCTCTGCAACAGCTGATAGCAGGGAAGCGGCATGATGCGGAACGTGCCGCTGCGGACAAGGAAATCCTCAGCCTTGATCCCGTAGCGCAGTACGCCGGGATAATCCCCGAGCATGATTTCCGGTTCTCCGGTGAGCTGAGCGTTATGGGAAATGGCGGTGGCTCTGTTTTCAAAGAAGCGGCGCATTCTTTCGGGAGTTGCGTTGCTGAGTTCCTCTTTGACCTGTTCATACCGGGAGCCGTAGAGGGTTTCAGTGACCTTGATGACTGCGGAATCATCGGCTTGGCATTGGACGAAGAAATCGAACCTGCGGCCGGTTTCTTTCATGGTGCTGCTCCGGAGCGTCAGCAATCTGCCCGTCTGCAAATCAATGCCGAGTTTGTTTTCACTGTTGCAAGTCCCCAATGCTGCATAACGCCCTGTATCATTGAGAAAACATTGCAAATCAGGAAGATAAACCAATATTTTTTCCGTCAGGACTTCAGGATCGGGATCGTGGTTGAAGAGCCGCACCACCTTCTGGGCGCCGCCGACAGATGAACTCCCCACAAAGTGAAAGTCGATCTTCAACGCTTTGAGGACAGCCCCCAGCACGATCGCCCGGTCGGCGGAGTTGCCGTAGCCGGAGTCCAGTGTAACAGAAACTTCATTCAATGCGCTCAGGGGCAGTTCACTCAGGGGAACGGGGGTTTTGCGGATGAACTTATCAACGAAATCCCTGATACGGATCAGAAGTTTTTCCTTATTTTTTTCCTCCCGCCACTTTTCAGAAGCGATAAGTTTTTCTGCGGCGGGAAGAGAACGCTCCACCTTATCCATGAGGGCTTTATTCAGCAATGCGGCGTACTCTTTGTTGTCGCCGGAACTCACCAGAACACCCGATCTGAAAAGCTGCCACATGGGCTGATTTTCCTCATTTTTCACCCGTGCAACATTGGAAAAATGCCAGGAACGGAAAATCCTGCCGTTTCCGGACTCCTCCTGATATTTGGGGGAGTAATCCCCTGTTACGGTGGTTTTGAGATACATTCTTTCGGGAGCAGAAACTTTAAGCGTTCCGCTGATCATGGGAGCTGCGAGGGATGAAAAATTGAATTGCTCCGCAAGGAAAGGCATATTGGTAAACTCCTGAGTCACATCCAGATCGATAACGCTTCCCGGAGCGACGTGGGGGAGACTTACGACCAGGATTTTCCCCGCAGGATATCTGGGGGCGGTGCCGTTGCGCGGAGAATCCATCAGATTGATCTCATTTTTTCCCGCCTTGAAAACCTTTCCGTCAGGGGCAGTAACAGTGCAGCTGATCTTCCCGATCTTCGTTCTGCCCTGAAAAACGGGGATCTTGATCTCACTGTGGGCTTTGACACCGGCGTAGTTCAGGATCTTGCGGCGTCTCTGAGTTCGGATGCTCCAGCTGGAGCTGTCACGGATATCCATGGTGATATCATATTTTTCAATGACCGAATTCGCCCCGGGGAAGGCTTTCAGGCTCTGAGCGATGTGGGGGAAGCGGTAATTTTTCAGGGCAATAGGAATGACTTTGGCGGCATTGTTCATGGTGTTGAGAAGTTTTTTCAGTCCGGTATACTCCTTTGCCGAAAGTTCAAGGGCGTTCAGTTCCAGTTTGCGCTGCACTTTCAGCACGCTGTCTGAAAGTTGTGCGGAACGGCTGAAAGAGATTTTCCGCCCGACCTTGAAATGTTCAGGCGCAGGCAGTGCCATCATCCGGCAGCTTTCGGGGAGTTCCATGCGGCACTCTTCATCCACCAGGCATGTGGTCGCAAGTTTCAGAGGATATTTCCGTTTCAAAAGAGAATTTTCGTAAAACACCGCTTCATTGACACCGAAGACATCAGAAAATTCAGGCAGAGGCAGCAGCAGATATTTATTCTGAGCGTTGACCGGAGCGGAATAGGTGAGCGTGATTTCGATATTCTGTGACATATCACGGATATTTTCAGGAGTGATCTTCAACTCTTCCAGCACAGCTCCCGCCAGAACTTTCTGGAGTCTGCCGGTAAAGAAAAGCTTTTTGCTCTCGCCGGTCCACCGTGACAGGGCGCCCCGGTAATAGATATCGTTGACACCTGACAATTTGACCGTTGTCCTGCCTCTGAGCTGGAATCCGGCATCGATCGCTGCCTTTGTTCTGATCTGCGTTCTGTTGTCCTTTGCAGGCACAACGGGGGAACGGCGCAGCTTTTCCCCTTTGGGATGCGCCACAAGATAGCTCATATCCGCCTGAAACGCCGGAAAAAGATCGGCGGTGGATTCATAGGTGGGATCCATCAGCACATAATTTCCCTTTTCAAGCTCGACGGCTGTGACGGCATGATTGAAATAACTGTTGGGGATCTCATCATCTTTGGGGTCGCCCACCATAAAAAGTACGGGGTAAGCCTTGATACCGACAAGTTCGAGCATTGCCACCAGCAGTGCCGCCTTATCCCGGCAGACGCCGTGGCGCTGTTCAAAGGTCAGATTCACATCGTGGGGTTCATATCCCGGAACCTCCTTTTCAGGGGTGATGCCCATGTAGCGGATATTCTGGGAAACGAACTGAAAGAGTGCCTTAACCTTTTCAAGAGGCTCTTTTTTGTCTTTGACAAGAGATTCGGCTTTCTTTTTCATGGCGGGAGTCACCGCATCGAGACGGGGACGGCAAAGCTCCCAGTACCAGCGTGAGACCTCTTCCCATGAACGGGCGGTACTGACCAGAAGCCGCTGGACGCAGGTGTAGAACTCCGGCATCCCCGGTTCGGGGATCACCTGAGGCACATTGCGGGCGCTCCACTTGTAAATGATGCGGTCATTTTTCTTTTCCTGAGTGAAAGTGACCGTACCTTTGATCTCATCCTTGAGGGCGATGGAACGCAAAGGAAGTGCCGCAGGAGCATTGATTTCGATATTGTTTTCAAGGATGGGGGCATCGGATTGCAGCAGGGAGTAATTGCTCCACAACCCGGGGATCCGGGGTTTGAAATGCTCATCGGTGCGTTTGCAGTAAAGGATATCCCCGATTTCGATACGGGGGATCGTCACCACCAGACGACGGTCGGCAGGGTCGTAGATGTTGCTCGCCATCTGGGAAGAGTCGATGACACTGCGGCTGTGCCGGGGAACATCCAGCTCAAACTGTCTGCCGTCAGGCTTGATGATGCAGACACGTTCCACCGTCACCTTGTTGTAGTGGGTGTTGAAATAAAAGCGAAAATTCCGCAGGGACTGCCGTCCCTCTTCGGTCAGGACCTTGACAAAGAACTCATTCGAAACACGGAATTTTCCGCTTTTCTCATAGGTGTAGAACTCATTTTCCCGCAGCAGCACGGTATCTGCATCAGGAAAAAGTTCCCGTGTGACCTTTGCGGCATTTTTAATAACTCCGGCATCCACAGCAGGGGGGACTTTCACAGGCTCTGCGCCGAGCCAGAGAGGCAGTATCAGTAAAAAGGTCCAAAAAATTTTTATCATCATCGATTCCTCCACAAACAAGGTGATTTTTTAACCATATCAAAGGGTAATATACCACATCCACGCCGATTTTCAAGGGGCAAAAACAACTTTTCTGCAGGTGTTTTCAGCATAATGGAGCTTTTTGCCTGAGATGTGCAATGATCTTGCGGGCGATGCTCTCAGGATCAAGTCCTGCCGCCTTGCGGAGCTCTGTCACACTGCCGTGTCCCACAAGCTCATTTCCCCAGTTGAAACAGAGGATCTCCCCCCGGTCAGGGAGCGGGGCGAAAATGGAACTCAGTTCCGCTCCGATACCGCAGTGCGCGTGATCTTCAATGACAACCTGGAATCTGGTGGAATAACGCAGCGCCGTCTCACGGTCAAAGGGCGTCACAAACCGGCAGTTGATCAAAGTGGCATCGATCCCCTCTTTTTTGAGGAGTTCAGCCGTTTGTTCCGCCGTGCCGCACTCGGCACCCAAAGCCCACAGCACAGGACCTTCGGGAGCTTCTTTCAATATTTCAGCTCTCCCCGTCTCAATGGCACAGGGTTCCGGCAGTTCCTTTTCGCAGCTTTTGCTCCGGGGATAACGGATGACCACCGGGGCGTTGAGTTCCAGGGCGTGGTCCAGCATCAGTTCCAGTTCCTTTGTATTCCGGGGCATCATGACGGTGAGCCCGGGGAGCGTCCGGAGAAATCCCAGATCGTAAATACCGTGATGCGTAGGACCGTCGGGAACCGCTCCCGCCCGGTCAAGGACATATATCACAGGCACTTTCCCCAATACGGCATCGTGATAAATACAGTCAAGAGCCCGCTGGGCAAAGGTGGCATAGAGGGCGCAGACCGCTCTTTTGCCGCTGGAGGAAAAACCTGCGGCAAAGATAGCGGCGTGTCCCTCGGCGATCCCCACGTCGAAACAGCGTTTGGGAAATTTCCGGGCAAAGGAGTCCATGCCGACGCCGGGGATCATGGCGGCGGAAACACCGACGATCCTCTCATCGGCAGCGGCTTTGCGGCACATCCACGCCCCCAGAGTTTCAGAAAAGCCGCCGGAAGATGCGGACAATTTCCCGCTTTCAGGTTCAAATTTCCCCACGCCGTGATAGGCGACGGGCTGATTTTCGGCATAGGGCGCTCCCTTGCCCTTTTTAGTGACCACATGAAGCACCAGAGGACCGTCAAGTTCTTTGATGCGTTCCAGCATAGGGATCAGTTCTTCAAGGTCGTGACCGTCAACGGGACCGAAAAAGCGGAATCCGAAAGACTGGAACAGTACGCCGGGAGGCAGAAGTGCCGATTTGAGCCAGTCATCCAGACGGCGGGCAAGGCGGTGAAGACGGGGCGAAAAAATCACGCTCCGCCGCAGGATATTACGGGTGCAGTTGTAAAATCTGCCCGAAATGATCTTGCTGAGCTGACGGCTCACCGCCCCCACAGCCGGAGAAATGGACATGCGGTTGTCATTGAGGATGAGTATAAGATTTTTACCGCAGGAACGGGCGGCGTTGAGGGCTTCAAAACAGATGCCGTTGCCGAGAGAACCGTCGCCGACAACGGCGATGACCTTATCAGAGGATTTTTCAAGTTCCCGTGCCGCGCTGATACCCAGAGCCACTGAAAGCGCACTCCCGGAGTGTCCGCCCACCGCCGGGTCAAAAGGGGACTCACCGGGATTGGGGAACCCGGAACACCCCTCCTTTTCCCGCAGCTGCTGGAACGCTTCATAACGCCCTGTGAGCAGTTTATGGGTGTAGCACTGATGCCCCACGTCAAAAAGAATGGGATTTCTGCCGGGGGAAAAGACCTTGTGCAGGGCAAGGGTCAGTTCGACACATCCCAGATTGGAAGCCAGATGCCCCCCGTGACGGCTCACCTGTTTGATGATCTCCTCACGGCAGAGAGCGGCTGCCTTCTTCAATTCTTCAGTATCCATGGCACGCACCATTCCGGGTGCTGTCAGTTCTTTCAGGTCCATATATCTGTGAATCTTTCAAAAAATTTAAATGCAATTGTACAAGATAGCACACATTTGGCTTATTGTCAAGTTTCAGAAGTAAAATTGATTTTTCCCGTTTCATCATTTGAAAAAAGAGTCATGCGGGTATATTTTATAAAGAGATATTTTTCAAAACTCATTTATAACTGTGTGAGAATAACAGATGAAACATCTTTTTTACCTTTTGCCTCTGATTTTTCTGACCGTTGCCGGCTGTTCGGTCGAAGTGCCTCCGCCGCCTGTGGAACGGAACGATCTTGTGGTCCGCTTTTTCCGCAGTCTCAGGAACAACTCCACCGACAGCGCCATTATGCAGGGGGAAAAACTTTATGTGATGGATAAACGCAACTACTTCATTATGAAACTTGTTTCCATCCAGCAGGCGAACAGTTATATCCGTCAGGCGCAAAGTCACCTCAACTCAGGGGACCTTGTCTCTGCCCTGAAGACCATCGAGTCAGGCATACGCCGTTTCCCTGAAAACGGTGAACTTCACAAACAGCATGACAAACTCCGCAAGCTCCGCCATGCCGAGCGTCATTTTATCGCCATGCGCACTGCTCCCAATCCCACAGCCATGACCTCTGCGCTGGCGGCGGCTCAGGCGGGGCTTGAAGGTATCGAGTCGGCGCAGCTCAACGCCTTTTTTGCCGCTTACAAAAAGAATATCGACCAGTGGAACCGCCATGCCCCCGGCAAAACCACAAGCGGCAGAAAGGTCCTCATCAGGAGTTTTGACGACAAGTGAAACTTCTGACTGCGGCACTTCTTTTTTTCTTTGCGTTTCATCTTTCCGGCGCAGAACTGCCTGATGTGGTGGCACGTTTCGGCAAGGTGGAGCTGAGGAAGGAGCGTTTTCAGCTTTTCAATCTGCCCCCACAGGGAGAATCCCGCCGTCAGATGCTGAAAAAAATGGTCGATACTGAAGTCTGGCTCATCATCGTCCGTGACCTGCTGAGCCGCAGCGGCATCGCCCCTGATTTCCTTACGGCGAAACGCTATATCGACATGCGCCGGAAACAGTTTGCGGGCAAAGTTCCGGAAGCGCAGTTCAAAAATCTTGAAAAAAACATCAATCATAATTCGTTCCAGCTGAAATGTGCTTTGTATTTCACCTTTTACGCCGCCGACCCCAAAACGGTTGAACCTGCCCCTGAGGATATCCGCCGCCACTACGATTTGAACCGGGAACAGTTCCGGAAACCTGTGGAGACTCTTCTTTCCATGTTCCGGGCGGGCAAGCCCCTTGCGGAAGGCAAAAAAAATGCCTCCCTGATCCTGGCACGGCTGCGCCAGGGGGAGGATTTTTACGCTCTCGCCGCACAATTTGATCCGGAAGGACACAAAAAAAATGCAGCGCCCGCGCCTGAACTGCGCCCCTACTTCAAAAAGGTCAGAGAAATGGAGCCCGGTGCCGTTGAAGCGGTGGAAACACCCCGGGGGATATTCATTGTCAAAGTGGTCTCAAAAAGCGCCCCCTCTTTCCGTCCTCTGAGTGAAACGCTTCTCTATGTGACAGAGACTCTCTCAAGCCGGAAGCTCAAAGGTTCCCTTGAACAGTATATGAGAGAGATCCTTGCGAAAACCCCTGTTCAATACTGCTTTTAACCTGCGTACCCGAATATGGCAAGGGGGAACATCACCGTGTGCCATACCAATTGCAGCGGTGCCACCACCCCTGCCAGCATATTCTGCAATCCCGCATCGAACATGCCAATGGGCGCACCGAGTGTCGATTGAAGCACCCCCAGAGGCAATTTCAATATCCCTGCAAGATCCAGTCCCATTTTCATCAGCTGGGCACCGGCATTTTTCAACCCCTGTAAGACATAGGGCATCATCACCTCGGCGGCTTTGATGGCAACGGGGGCAAGAATAGCGATGGTGACAGGATCCATTCCCCGGAGTTCCGGAGTTGCAACAGGGAGCATAAGCCCCGCCACCAGCAGAAAAATCAAACATTTCCGACGGAACATCATCATACTTTCTTCCTCAATAGTACATCCATTGCAGGTACTGGATGATCTTATCCGACGGTCCCTCCACGGGAGACGCCTGGAACGAAAAGATCAACCTTTTGAAAGGACGGGGATCGCTCTCATCTGCCGTGATCCTCACAGTGTAGATACCGCTTTCGTTCCGGGGAAGATTGTTGAGCCGCCCCAGAAGCAGAGGATCAAGGGAGCCGTCACTCAGAGGAATTTTTTCAGTTTTCCACTCTTTGATCGCTTCCATAATAGCTTCAAGTTCATCCTCGTCGTCGATGTTGCAGTAGTTCATGATCTCCTGCTTTGTGGCAGTCAGGAGACTGGGATTGCCCCCGATGGTCACGGTGTTTTCAGGGGGGATCAAACGGACCGAGGAAAGGATACCGTCCTTATCCACAGGCATCAAATCACGGAATCCGGGGATATAAAGCAGCTCTTCACGGAACTGTATGGCACCGTTGCGGGGCAGCGGTTTCTTATCCTCCGCCTCGTAATCGCTTGCTTCCAATCCTTCGTTGGAAACATCATCGTTGGTATCGACATAATCCGTGATTTTATCTTTAAGATTGTCAACAAGTTCCGTAAAATCCTCATCATCCCCCATGCCGACTTTGAGGGCATCAAGGGATCTGCGGTACTGGGTGCCGTCCATGCGCCTGCCCTGCCGGGCATCTTCGATGACCACCTTGACCTGTCTGCCGTAGTAGTCGATGGTGTGGGGCGTTCCGTCGGCGAGAAATCTTTCGTACTCATACTCCTCGTAGTCGGTTTCTCCCAGTGTTTCCCCGCCGTGGAGATAACGGTCGGCGGCAATAAGCCACTGCACACGCTGCGCCACACCCTCTGAAACGAACATGGAACGCTGCTGCTCAACGTGAGAAGCCACTTCAAAGGAGCCTGAACTGCCGATCGCCATCATCAATGCGGTGATGAGTCCCCCTGTAAAAACCAGAACCAGGACGGCGAGCAAAGCTGAACCTTTTTCGTGTGAAGCTCTTTTTCTCATCGTGTTCCCCTCCCTCCCCGGTTGTTTCCGGCACGGTTGTTGGAGTTCCGGGTCGCCCGTGTCGAGGTGGCGGCGCTGCGGTTGCCGAAGTTGCTGTTGTAGTTGACACCGCAAGTCCGGCGGAGCCAATACTCTTTGGTTCCGTTTTTCCACTCCACAGTCATACGGATCGCCAGGGGCAGATTGTTGTGTTCCTCTTCGATCCACTCTTCCAGCCATTCGATTTCGTTGTCATCCCCCTGTTCGGCATATTGGAATGTGATATGGGAAACATTTTCGGCAATGACCTCGGTTTGGGTCACGGCGCTGGGTTCATCCTCTTCCCATGGGAGAAAGGGGTAATCTGAATAGACGGCAAGGAGTTTTTCATCCTCAACTTTGAATCTGATAAAGGTCAACGCACTGGGGTCGTTGCCGTAAACACGCCGCAAGGTGGTCAAAAGCAGTTCATCGCTTTTGCCTTCAAAGACATAGCGGGACTCATTGTTTTCGTCTTTCCACTTGAAAGGGAGCATGTTGACCAAAGCAGAATCCCACACCCGGTCGATCGCCATACGTTCCTTGAGCCGGGCGACGGCTTCGTTGGAGCGGCGGTATCCGTTGTAAAAAGATGAACCTGCGGTACCGATGACCAGTGCCACCACCATCATGACCAGCATGGCGCAGACCAGTTCAACAAGGGTAAAGCTGTATTTCCGTATCATAATCTGTTTCACTCCTCGGCTTCAAAGTTGATACGGTCGATTTTCACCCGGTCGACAACCTTGTTGTCTCTGGTCCGGACAAGTTCAACGGTGATGCACTTCAAGGGTGCAGCGGAGTCGATTTCGGTAAACTCTTCGGGAAGTCCCTCAGCATCATCTGCGGAACACTGGACCATGTAGCCGTCGTAGGGAAAAAACTCCTCCGGCACGCTCAGATTCTCATCATCATAAAGCATGACATATTCGACGGCCTGGATCAGTTTATGGGTATTTTCCCACTTTTCCACCGCCCGGGCGACTTTGACCTGGGCATTCATTGCCAAACTGAGAAGTCCGGACAAACTGAGACCGAGAATGGCAAGCGCCACCACGACCTCAACCAATGTGAAACATCTTTTCAATTCGGCAATTCCTTGTCAATCAACACTCTTCCGGTAAGTTTGGAAATGTGGAACACCCGCTGCATACCGCCCAGTTTGAGAAGCAGTTTCTGGCTCCCTGAAGCACCGCCGTCGGGGAAGAACCTGAAAATCTCAAGCTCTTCACCGTTGGCAAGTTCCCCTTCGGCATTGTCGGCGGTTTCAAAGATAAAACTTTTATCCAGCTTCAGATCCATACGGGGGAGTGCCGGGGCCTCTGAGTCGTCCTGCGTCTTTTTGGCAACATGTTTCCCGGAGTCATCACCGGGAACGATATTTTCTTCTTCCGTTTCCTCTGCAACGGCAGTCGCATAAAACTTACCCTCTTCGGGGTTGTACTTCAACACCCAGTCCCGCCCCTCTTCAGCGGCACGGAACCTGACCCGGGCGCAGAAAGCGGAAATCTCATAAATGGTCCGCTCCATCTTCTGCGCCGGGGATTCTCCGCGCAAAGCGGCAACTGCAACTGCCAGAGTCAAAGCGATAATGGCTATGGCAACCACAAGTTCAATAAGGGTAAAAGCGTTTACAGCTCTGTTTTTGCAGAAGAAACTCTTATCACTCATAACTGGTCACGTCAGCATTGTCACCGGTACCGCCGGGCTGCCCGTCGGCGCCGTAACTGGTGATCTCGTACTCACGGTTTTCCTCACCGGGAGAAGCGTAGACATATTCACGCCCCCAGGGATCCTTCGGAATCTTGGCAGGCTTGAGGTAGGGACCGTTCCACTTTTCGTCGCCGTCGGGATTCTCAATAAGGGCGTTGAGACCTGCGTTGCTGTCGGGATAACCGCCCATATCGAGACGGTAGCCGGTCAAAGCATCTTCAAGGAGCTTGATCTGAGTCTTGGCAGCGCCGATATTGGCACGCTTGACGTAGTTCATATAGAGAGGCGTTGCGATAGACGCCAGCGTGACCAGAATAATGATCACAACGACAACTTCAATAAGGGTGAAGTTTTTTCTGCGGAATTTTTGACTCTTTTTCATAATGAAGGTCCTCCTTGACTTATAGAGTTAATTTCCATCATAGCTACAAAAATTGAAACGACAACGACCAGCACGACCACAGCGAGAAAGACGATGACGGCAGGTTCAAACAGACTCAGGAGCCGTTTGATCTTCAACTTGGTATCGCTTTCAAGGTTTCCTGCGATCTTTTCAAGCATGGGTCCCACATTGCCCGACTCCTCACCCACACGGAGCATGGGCGTCATGCCCGAAGGCACATAGGGATTCCCCGCAAGAGCGGCAGAAAGTTTGTCGCCGCCTTTGAGCTTGCGGTCAATGGTTGAAAATGCTTTGGCAATAACGGGATTGGAAATGATTTTTCCGGAAATCCTCACGGTACGGATGATTTCCACATGATTGCCGATGAGAATGGAAAGGGTGCGGACATATTTGCACATTTCCAAATCAATGACGATGCGCCCGAAAAGGGGGAGTTTGATCATCTGCCCGGCGATCTTGAACTTGAGTTCCTCTTCGCCGATGATCTTTTTGAGGGCATACCAGAATCCGATGCACGCAAGGGGTATCATCCACCAGGCATATTTGGCAAACTCACTCACCCCCAGCAGAAACTGCATGGAGGGGGGCTGTTCCCTGCCCATATCGGTAAAGATGTTGGCAAAACGGGGGACAAACACCGTAAAAAGCAGCACCGTGACCAGAAGAGTGATCGCCATAATGGCAGAGGGATAGACCGAACTTGAAATGATAAAGTCCTTGAGTTCCTTGCTTTCGCCCATGAATTTGTGCAGCTCACGGACAACTTCGGGGAGACATCCGGTTTCCTCGCCGCTTTCGATCAGATTGGCGTAATAGGGGGGGAACAAAGCCCCGTGGGAACGGACGATCTCAGAGAATTTCTTACCTTCGTGGAGCGCCTGACGCATAGAGGTCACGAACTCCCGCTGTTCCTTTTCGTGGGCGCTTTCGGCGATGATGCTCAAAGCACGCTCAAGGGGAATATAAGAATCAAGCAGCGGTGCAAGTTCACGGGTGAACTCAAAGGTGTTGACCTTGCTGCGTTTCATGGAAAAACGCTGTTTTTCAACCGTGCTTTCGCCCAGCAGTTTCACAGGGATGATCCCCCGGACACGCAGTTTCTCTCTTGCCTCTTTTTCGCTGTCCGCTTCGATCAGCACCTCTCTGGGCTTTTCGCCCCGGGCAGCGCCTATGTACTTGTAAAGGCCCATAAATCTCAAACCTCAGCTGTAGACCGGCTCAATTCCTCTGCGGTCGTGATGCCTGCTCTGACTTTGGCTTCGCCATCCTGTTTCAAGGTGATCATGCCGTGTTTGACGGCGATCTGTTCCAGTTCGGCGCTTGAAGCATCACGGGTGACGGCGGAACGGACCTCATCGTTAAGGATGAGCAGTTCAAAAATACCGCAGCGTCCTTTGAATCCGCTGCCGTTGCAGCGGCGGCACTTGGCACCGTTGACGGAGCCTGAACCGTTGCATTCGGGACAGATCTTGCGGACAAGACGCTGGGAAAGGACTCCGAAAAGGGCGGAGGAGACAAGGAAGTTTTCCACCCCCATATCCAGCAGACGGGTCACAGCACCCACAGCATCGTTGGTGTGGAGCGTACTCAAAACCAGGTGTCCCGTCAAGGCGGCGTTGATAGCGATATCCGCCGTTTCACGGTCACGGATCTCACCCACAAGGATCACGTCAGGATCCTGACGGACGATACTGCGCAATCCGGCGGCGAAGGTGACACCGATCTTATGATTGACCTGCACCTGACAGAGACCGGGGGTTTTGTATTCCACAGGGTCCTCGATGGTGATGATCTTCTTTTTGCTGTCGTTGAGCTGATTGATGACGCTGTACAAGGTGGTGGTCTTACCGCTTCCCGTGGGTCCCACCACAAGGATGATGCCGTGGGGGATCTGGATCAGTTTTTCAAACTGGGCAAGATGTTCTTCCGACATGCCCAGAGTCTTGAGGTCGAAGCTCAACGCCCCCTGGTCCAGAAGTCGCAGAACGATACTTTCGCCGGTGAGAATGGGAATGGTACTGATACGCATATCAAGCTCGGTACGCCCCAACTTCACATTGGTACGTCCGTCCTGCGGCAGACGGCTTTCGGCGATATTCAATCCACCGAGAAGTTTGATACGGGAGGCGATAGCGGGGAACTCCTTCAGAGGTGCCGTCAGGATCTCGGTCAGGACACCATCCACACGGCAGCGGACCGCCACATTTTCCTCTCCGGGTTCGACATGGATATCGCTTGCGCCCAGTTCAATGGCCTGAGTAAAGATATCGTTGACCAGACGGACGATACGGGCTTCCCCTGCCATGGAGCGCAACGTATTCTCATCCTCCGCCTCAATGGGGGACTCCTCTTCGCCGCTGGACTGGACCTTGCTCAAAAGCCGTTCCAGATAGGGTCGGCGGCAGAAAACGGGAATGATCTCCCGTTTCCATGTGCGGGAAAGATTGTACTCCAATTCTTCGGCGGCGTAGGGATCAGTCACCAGAAGTTTGACCACATTCTCATCCCATTCAAGGGGCAGACAGCACTTGGCGTTGAGAAACGCCATGGAGGCTTCCGGGAAAAGTTCAGGCGTGCCGATCTCATCCTCATCAATAAGTTCCACACCGCAGGCGCGGGAGTAGACAGCGATGAGTTCGGCTTCAGTCAGTTTGCCCTCTTCCACAAGTTTGCGGTCGCATCCGGCGGGATCGCTCCGGTCGATTCCGGGGAAACGGCGGAGCAGTTCCTCATCAAGCTGCCGCAGGGCAAGGGCATAATCTATAACGTTACTGCTCATTCCAGCCAAAACTCCGATTTGGTGAAGATGCCGGGTTTGCTCTTGTCTGCATCGGGACGGTCACCAAGCTGACTGTCATATTTGTTGAGAGCTTTGATGGCATCGTTGTAACGTTTGATCATATCTTCGATGGGACTCTTTTCATTGACGATGTAACCGGTGATCAGCACAAGGATCTCGCTGCGTTCAACGCTGGCGTTGGTGGAGCCCAGCAGACGGTTGAGAATGGGGATCTTGTTGATGACAGGCAGAGAGTCGAGGGTATCGTTGGTACGCTCCTGAATAAGTCCGCCGATGATCATGGTCTGTCCGTTGGCGATGGTCATGGTGGACTCCACCTTGCGGGTGGAAATGGAGGGTGACTGGATGGGATCGGTGGTGGCAGGATCGACCTTGGCGGAAATTTCCTGAGAAACATTGAGGGCGATAAGATCGGTACTGGTGATCTGGGGGGTCACTTCAAGGATCACACCCACATCTTTGTACTGATAGTTCTGGGTGACATTGGTGTTGGATTCACTGTTGGAAATACCCTGGGTCAGAATGGGAATGGAGGAACCGACCTGCATATTGGCTTTGTTGTGACTGGTCACAAGAAGCTGGGGGCTGGAAATAACTTTGACTTTGCCGTTGCCTGCCAGTGCCCGGATGTATCCGAAACGCTTCTGGGGATTGTCAGGATCGGCGATGACAAAGGTTCCGCCGGTCTGACGGTCATTACCCACACGGAACTTGTTCTGTGAAAGGGCGGCACCGGCAGCGTTGGCAGCCGCCTGGGTGATGAAGGGGTTGAGTCCCGTTCCGGAACCTGCGTAGTGATTGCCGAAAAGGGTGGTCGCATCACCGTGAGAGGTGAATCCGGAAAATTCAAGTCCGAACTGGGTGGATTCGGTCAGAGTCACCTCAACCACCATGACCTGGAGCAGCACCTGAGCGGGAACCACATCCAGCTTGTCAAGAAGTGCCTTGATGGCAGCGTAGGTGCGGGGGACTGTACGGAAAACCAGACGGTTCAGAACGCCGTCAGAGTGGACCCTCACCTGCTGGTCAAAGATGTTGGAACTCTTGTCGCTCAAGGTGTTGGCAATGGTGTTGGCTCTTGACATCACCTGATTGCGCTGGGCGTTGTTGGCGGTGTTGCGGTTGACAGTGTTGGAGTTGATGGACTGGGTGCGGATGTTGCCGGTGTTGGTGTCCATGGAAAGATTGACACCGGTGGTGTTGAAGATCACAGAAAGGGCATGAGCCAGCTGTTCAGCCCGGTTGTGGCGCACCTTGTAAACGAAGATCCGTTCCTGATCGTTGTTGTCGGAGCTGTCAAGCATGGTGACCCATTCTTTGATCAGGTCGATAGCTTCCTGAGTTGCGGCGGAAGCGACCACCACATCCAGACGGTCAACGGCGGACATCCTGACGGAGCCGGGAAGTTCGTTACGGTCATTGGTTTTGAAAACGTTGAAGCCGAGAACAGGGAGGATCTCCTGCATTTCCATAACCACTTTGCTGGGCAGCACATTGTTGCAGGGAATGACCACACGGGGCCAGGTCCGTCTGCCGTTGCGGTCGATCAGATCAAGGAGCTGTTTCGCTTTGGCGATGCTGGGACGCAGATCACAGACCATGATGGCATTGGGACGGGTCAGGTCAACAATGGAGGCATCACGGCTCATAAAGGGGCGCAGCTGAGCGACAGCCTCTCTGCCCGTGGCAGTGGTCAGGGGATAGTAAAGGATCTCACTTTCGCCGGAAGTTCCGATCTTGTGATCCGCTTCTTTGGCGAACTTGCCAGAGCCGACGATACGCAGAATGGAATCCTCGACCTTGATACCGGCACCGGAAAGGTGGACCATACGTTCAAAGGTGTTCCACAGCTCGCGGCGGGTCATATTGGAGTTCAGATTCAAGGTGACGACACCCCGCAAGTCGTTGTCGGCGATGAAGTTGAAGTTCAGCACGTCGGCAAAGGCTGAAAGCACATCAAGCAGGGGCGCACTGTTGAAAACCAGTGAAACGGGGATCTCCTCATCTCCGTTGAGGGCGATGAAGTCATCGTAAAAACGGGGGGCATTGGCGGTGGAGCCGCCGGGGATGATCCGGGATTTGGGAATGGGTTTCTGTTCCAGTTTCCTGATTTTATCAGCACTGACGGGATGGGGGAACGGGGCTTTGGCTTCGACCTGTTCCTCTTTCATCTCCTCTTTCTTGAACTTTTGCTGTTCAGTTTCATCGGCACGGAGGAACTGAAAACGGTCCTCCTCCTTGGCATTTTCATCAAACTCGTCGTTTTTGGCAGACTCGCAGCCGCAGCTCAGAAGCAGAAGCAGCACTGAGCTTCCCCAAAATAATTTTTTTGCAACTTTTTTCATTGATCTTGATTTCCCACTGAAATTTATGTAAATTTAACAAAACACTTATCGTCTGCCGCCGCCTCTGCCATTGCCGCCGCCACCGCCGCGGTTGAAGTTCTGCATGGCACGGTTCATGCCCCAGGACATACGCTGCATCATCTGCATCATCTGCCGCTGGGCATTGAGTGAATTCTGCATAAACTGCTGACCGGCACTCATACGGCGGTAACTCCCCCGTCTGACCTGATTTTTGGAGGGGTCTTCAAGGAGCAGTTCCGTTTTGCTTCCGCCCCGGCTGAGGATCACTTTGAAACGCTGCACCTCAACAAGGGTGTGACCGCTGGAAAGGGTCTCGCCGACTTTCACATACTGTTTGGTTCCGGTGGTGGCGGAGTCGCTTTCGTCGATCTCACCGGACATCTGGCGGAACATGGAGGTGAAACGGACACGGCGGTCCTGACCGGACATCATGCCGCCGCGCCCCTCGGAGCGTCCGGCATTGATACGGGGACCTGCGGCATTGTTCGCGCCATTTTGCATATTGTTGTTCATCTGGGGAGCCGCACCGGGCATACCGCCGAACATGCCGGGCATACCGAACATGCCGCCGCCCATCTGCATGAAGCGGTTTTGATTGACGGCACCCTGCACACGGATAATGGCGCCTTCACTTTTGCCGATCTTGAAAGTTCCCACAAGGGAAAGGCGCACGCGGCGGTTCTGTCCCCGGGCGCCCGTGTTGGGGCTGCGGTCGGGATTGAGGATATTGGCAGTCAGGATACTCTGGATCTGCTGTTCAGGCGTAAGAGGAACTGTTTTCTGTTCCAGACCGGGGAGAATACTCTTGGTCATCTTTGGGGTCCGCTTGACAGGAACCACCTGTTCTTCGGTGGAAAGGGAGCGGAGATTGCTGACAAAAGCAAAACAAACTCCCCCCGCAAGAAGACAATTGAGAAGAATCAGAGGCGTTTTCATTATTTTACGGCTCCTTTCGCAGGGGTTGCTTTTTTCTGCAAAGCGGCAACGTTGGCAGGACCGTCGTAGCCGATGACACGGATAACACCGTTGAACATGACATTGACCGCATCCTGATCAAGGACCGCCTGAGCCCGGGCGGCCGCAAGATTGGTATTGTTGGCACGCATGTTGCGGCGGCGGAAATCCGGTCTCAGATCAAGGCGGCGCCAGCTGAGTTTGGGCTTGCATTCAGCCACAGCGGCGATGAACTTGACCACTTCCTCATAGGTTGCCCCCATGGTGATATCGATTTCAGCGAAATAAAAGTCTTCATTGATCCTGTTGGTTCTGACGGTACCGAGGCTGTTGGGTTTGAGTTCCAACCTTGTCGCAGTATCAGAAACGATACGGCGGAGCCGGGTTTCCACGAGACCGTGTTCGCTCTCACGCCATGCAGAACGGATCTTTTCGTTGTATTTTTCTCTGAGTTTCAGGTATTCATTTTCTTCGGCTTTGGCTTTTTCCAGCAGTTTCTGCTGTTTTTTGAGTTCCCGTTTGGAGTCGTTCAAACTGTCTGCACTGGGCAGATTGCTGATAAACTCCCCGCCGAAGTACAAAAGCAGGACCAGCCAGACCAGAGCCAAAGCAGAAATGGCACCGATCAGCTGTCCCTTGGGGGTGGACAAAAATTTCTTCACATCCATACTCATCTTGCACCCCGCCTTCCGGAATTAAATTGTCCGCGGCGCATGTTGCCGCTGCTTTTTTTCTTATCGTTTTCGCTTTCCACATTGGGAACGAGTCTCAGATTGATAGAGGTCACATCACTGCCCCACATCTGGCGCTGCTGCAAATTGCCGATCTTCCAGAAGTTCAGAGGTTTGAGCAATTCAGGCAGATTGATATTGGCATTTTCGGACTGCAGCTGAAGATCGACGCCGGAGTCGCTCCAGCGCATACTGGAAACAAGGACATTTTCAGGCAGAACTCTGGAAAATTCCGCAAGTTTACCGATGACATCGCTTTCACCGGCGGTGATCTCGACCACTCTTGCCATATCCCTTGAAGCCTTCTGGTTGCGCTTGAGCCGGGAGTTGATGGAAGTGATCTTGCGGCGGCATCCATCGATTTCAGATGCGATCTCTCTTGCTTCACGGTATTCGCCGCCGAAATTGAGGTAAGCTGCCCACAGCAGATTGGCGATAAGCAGCACGAGCAATATCACCGCCAGCTGAATGTGCGTTCTGTAACGCAGGGGGCGGCTCTGATCGGGGAGGACCTTGAGGGAGAGGCGTTCCTTGATGGATTTATCGGTCACTTCAAGACGCGCCACAAGGAGAACGCTCAGGAATTTGTCAACTTTGAAGTTTTCAGGCAGAACAAAGAGGGCGTTCATGATCTTGCGCCACTCATCTTTGGCATCGGCAAGAAGTTTCTCTCTGCCGGCGCATTTTCTCCAGACACCTTTATGGTAATAGTAGTCGCTGTTGATCTCGTCAAAGTGTGCAGGCTGATCGTTTGAAGCAAGACAAATAAGGGGGGAAACAAATTCATCGGCTTTGCAGTTGGCACGGTTGAGCATGGCGGCGACCTGATTCATGGAAGAAGCGGGGAAGGCATAAACGGAAACAATGGCACTGCCTTCCTCCTCAGCGGGGGACTCCAGAAACTGAAAAAGAGGCTCGTCCATATTTCCGGGCAATGCGCCCGAAAGCTCCATTTCGACAGCACTCTGCTGTTCTTTGGGCGGCAGCGGGACCGACTCCCATGTAAATGCGCTGCTGTCGGCGAGATCGCCTGTGAGAAAGAGGTCGATATCGCTTGAATAACCGATCTCTTTAAGCAGAGCTTTGAGCCGGTCGCCCGGCAATTCGGCGCCTGAAACGACCTCGCCCCAGCGGATCACGGTCCACTTGGCGTTGCGTTTGGCAAAAACTGCTCCCCTGAAAATTTCAAGGGAACAGTAAACAACTGCAAATTTATTTTTTCCGAATAGTGTCATTAAATCCACTTCCCCCTTGCGCCCGTTATTTCTTCGGGTCAGCTGCCTTGGGTGCCTCAAGGCGTTTCAGTAAATCACGGGTAAGATTCTCTGCTTCACGCACCTTGCCTTCACGGCGGAGATTTCTCACCTGTTCCCACTCTTTGGGGAACTTCTCACGGACGGCACGAATTTTTGCGGCATCATTGCGGCGCATCTGAGGACGCATATCGGACTGGGGCATATCGCCGCCGGGACGCCTCTGGCCCATACCGAAACCGAATCCGAAAGCCAGTTTCAGATTGTGTTTTTCAGCCAGGGCACGCAGTTCGTTAAAACCGTCACGCATAGTCTCTCTTGCGTTGAGTTTCTTTTCGATCTCAGCAAACTCGGCAGGAGCTTTTGCTTTGAGCTGCCGGTAGACATGGTTATTGTCCATGGGCAGTTCGATTTTAGCCTTTTTCGCCAGTTCCTGAAGTTTGTTTTCGGCATCGATGAGCTGTTTGGCAAGTTCGGCATATTCTTTGGGGAACTTCTGCTGCAGCTCGGACTCCTTGGAGATCCTGCCCAGCATTCTGGAACCGAAACTCATTCCACCGCCGAAATGTCCTCTGCCGCCGCCGAGCTGATTGCCTCTGCCGCCCCAGCGCATACCGCCGCCGCCGAACTGACCGCCTCTGCCGCCGCGCATGCCGCCCTGTCCCCAACGGGGACGGTTGTTGGGTGCGCCGCCTTCGGTGGTGTCAGCAGAAAGTGTTGCAGTGCAAAGGATCAATGCGCCGCTCAGAACTGATGTAAAAAGACTCCTTTTCATAAATTACTCCCTTCTCCTCTCTTTCGTTAAAGTGTTTTGTACCTGTTGATTTTCAGGTTTGACACCCTATTAACGCAAGAGAGGAGATCTTTATTGTAAGTATGGACAGATTTTTTTGAAAAAAATCATTCCCACTCAATTGTCGCGGGGGGTTTCTGGGTGATATCATAGACCACGCGGTTGACCCCTTTGACCTCGGAAACGATACGTTTAGACATGGTAAAGAGCAGATCCCAGGGAAGTTCCACCACCTGAGCGGTCACAGCATCCACACTGTTGATGGAGCGGATGGCGATGACATTGTCATAGCTTCTGCCGCCGTCACGGATACCGGTGGTCTTGACGGGAACGAAGATGGCGAAGGTCTGCCAGGTTTTGGCATACCATCCGGACTTCATAAGTTCCTCGGTCACAATGGCATCGGCTTCACGGAGGATCGCCAGCGTATCCCTTGAAATAGCGCCCAGATGACGGACACCCAGAGAGGGACCGGGGAAAGGATGACGGTCAAGCATGACTGAGGGCAGTCCCAAAAGTCTGCCGACCTGACGGACTTCATCTTTGAAAAGACGTTCAACAGGCTCCACCAGCTTGAATTTGAGGTCGGGGGGGAGACCGCCAACGTTGTGATGGCTCTTGATCGCGGGTTTGCCGTCAAAGGAGATGCTTTCGAGGATATCGGGATAGATGGTTCCCTGACCGAGGAAAGGCGCATTGACCTCTCTTGCGGCATCGGCAAAGACTTCGATAAACTCTTTACCGATGATCTTGCGTTTGCGTTCGGGTTCATCGACACCGGCGAGTTTATCAAGGAACCGGTCAGAAGCGTCGATATAGACCAGATTCATATCGAAAGCATCGGCAAAGATCTTCTGAACATTTTCGGGTTCATCTTTGCGGAGCAGTCCGTGGTTGACAAAGACACAGGTCAGCTGCTTGCCGATAGCTTTGTGGATAAGGGCAGCGACGACACTGGAGTCAACACCGCCGGAGAGTCCCAGCACGACGGTCTGATCGCCCACCTGGGCGCGGATATCGGCAACAGCCTCTTCGATAAAGTTTTCCATGGTCCACTTGCCGGTGCATCCGCACTTGTCGAAGCAGAACTTGACCAGAGGTTCAACGGCGGTAGCGGACTCAAGTTTCACGCTTTCCATACCGGGGAACATCTCTGCGGCGCCGTCCACGGCGATCTTGGGCAGATCGAGAGCGGCGATACCGGCGGCCTTGGCGGCGAGTTCGGGTTCATTTTTATCGGCGCAGAAAATAATACCGACAGGTTTTTCAGCCTGCAGTCGTTCCAGAGGAACAGAACAGGGCATAACCATTGTATAAACCTTGGCGCTGCGGACAGCGCGGGCAATCTTCTGGATCTCATTGCAATTGCAATCGACCAGAACCACAGTTTCTGGAGTAACTTTCATTCCAACCTCACTTTTCCATGTAAGTTACCATAAATAAAGCTGCCGGGCCGTTGCCCGGAGCTTCAAAAATTTCTAACTTTCCTAATAAAAACCTTATCAATCAAGATACTCGATCTGCTTCACCCGGAGCCTTGCCCGGGGCTCGTCAGATTCAAAGTAGTGCAATTTCTCGATCGTCACCAACATACGGCATGAGCCGAGAATTTCATCATAATAGATGCTGCTGTCCTCATCGGAACCTGCAACACCGGTTTTGCTCTTGATAGTGGCATCGAACTTGCCGGAGGCAGCATCACTTTTTGTCTGGGGAGCCCCTGATGAATCAAGTTTTGTTATGCTCCCCTCAAGGTCACGGATCGCCTGAGCGGCAATGACCACCTTGAAAACAGTGGGTAATGATGCGCCCCTGCCCTCAATCAGGTTGATGATCTTGCCGATGACCTCCTCACGGGCGGCATCGGTAGTCAGGGCTTTGAAACTGTCATAAAAATCGGGATTATCACCGAAAATCTTTGATCTCAAAGAGGTTTTGAGAAGATCGCTGAACCACTCATCCTTACAGGTGACAGAATGATTGCTTTCGGGAAGATCAGTCGTTGAGGGGGCTTTGTCACGATTCTTGACCTGTTCAACAAATTTCGCAGGTGAATGGGTCTTCAAATTCTCAAAAAGACTCTTGAGAAGCTCTTTCTTCAAAGTTTCAAAAGAGATGCCTCCTGTGATCCAGTTGGCAGGTTCAGTTTCCAAAGCACTGAAATCGATCTTGCCGTAGGATTTGGTCAGGTCAGTCATCTTGATCTGGTCAAGAATACCTGCATCGCCGTGCTTGTACAACGTTCCCTCAAGAGAAGTAAGACTGGTAAAGTTACCGGGGGCGTGGGCATCTTCAGCCAGCTCCGGCTGATCAGCGGTCCCCAGATTATTGCCGATGCCGCCTGCTTTGAGCAGATTGATGGTCTGGAACGGAATACCGCGGTGGATGAATCCCAATTCCCAGGGACTCATCATGGGTGCATTGCGGATGACCGCCGTTGAGATACACTTTTCAGCTCCGGTTCCGGTGGCTGCCCTGAAATCGGTGACATCAGTTGTTTCAGCATCTCTGGCATCTTCAGGGATCAAATTCCCGTCTGCGTATTTGGGTTCTTTGGGATTGGAATAAAGATTGACTTCACCCGTCAGGCGGGTGGAAACATCATCCCAATTAAAAGAACCTGAGGCAATTTTCCCCAGCGCAGGTTCAAAGGTGCAATACCAATCATTCTTTTTCTGATCGCCGGCACCATCAATAAATTTTGCATTGAGATTCTGACGGGGATCAACAGCCCCCATGGCACCGGCATAGAAAAATCCTTTGGCAGCGGCAGTTTCTTCACCGATTTTTCCGGCTTCGATCCAGCCATTTGTACCGGCAAAAACATTGATAGCTTTGTTGCCTTCAGTTCCATCGGACTTGACGATCCGCTCACCGGGGTCAACATTGACAAAGTCAACAAAGGTCCCGGCAGTGCTGTCGTAAAGTGCCAGAGAACCGGGGGTAAACTTGACCTCGGCGACTTCAAACTTCACCTTTTCGATTTCGATTTTGGTATCAGTGATCGTACCGGTCTCAAACTTATTTTTGACCGATTCGGTAAGATCGAACTCAAGAGTTCCGGCAGTTGTGAGAGTCAGATCTTTCTTCCCGACCCAGTAGTTGCCGTTTCTTTTGAAATCGTTGATAAGTTCTCCGGCGGCAAGAGCGCTGAAAGGTACATCTTTTTCCATAACAAGGGGATCACTTTCAGAGAAAGTCACCTCTTTTCCGGAGTCGTCAACCTTGTAGGTCGCCTTGCCGCTGACGGAAAGTTTGAGCTTGAGGGTCAAAGCATCAAGTTTTCCGTAAAGTTTCAGCGTGGAATCAGGAAGTCCCTTGTAAACACCGATAAGCTCAGAAAGGATCTCGCCCTTGATATCGGTCTTGACCAGACACTTGCCGGGATCGGGATCGACAGAGGCTCCGTGGAGCTTGAATCCGAAAGCGATCTCGTTGATATAAGGGGTCTTTTCGTTTCCGGTGTACTTGGGAGCTGTACCGCCGACACGGTCGCCCCACTCAGAAGCGGGAACATCGCTTGTGGGGATGGAATCCTCGTCGCAGTAGTCGTTCAAGTTGGCGGCGATCTGACGGCGGAGATATTCAACCGTTTCAAAAGCGCCTTTTTCACCGTTGTTGCCGAGGCGGCGCAGGAAAGGAAGTCCTGAGACTTCATACTGACCGTCGTAAATAAAAGCATCGGTGTATTTGCCGCCACTCGTTTGAGCTTTCAGCAGGGCGTCAACGGCTTTTTCGGTATTTTTGATCTTGTCGATCTCCACTTTTTCTGCCGCAGCATCGGCAGGAGGATTACTGAGGTCAAGGAAACGCTGATACCAGTTGTTGTCATCTGAAGTTTTCACGGCAACACGCTTGGTACCATCCCAATAGTAAGAGAATCTGCCGATGTTGAAACGGGGATACCATCCGTCGCCGCCCCAGTAGGCTTCACGGGCAACACGCCCCCGTCCTTCGGTGAAGATATGTTCAAGGAAACGCTTGCGGTTCTCGGTGTTCTCATCGTTGACCGCAAAGAGCTGATTTGAACCGCCCTTTGCGCCTGAAAGCACGTTGACGAAGTTGTCAAACTCGTGGAGGGGGTCACACAATTCTGCGCTGTCATGTTTCCAGTAACCCGCCAGCATAGTGTTGGCGATGGGGACAAGTTCGTCCACATCAACGCCCCAGCGGTGTTTCTGGGGAATTCTGGCGGTCGCAGCACTGTCAAGGTTGTAACCGGCACGGCGTGAAGCTCCGGCGGTCACGGCGTAAAGGGAGAGTCGGGAGCTTGAAGTCTGAGGCAAAACCTGATAGGCGAAACGACCGGTGATTTTGCTGGACACCGTGCCGCTGCCGTCAGAAAACTTGCCGTCCTCGTGGACATAGACCCATTCGGCAAGACTCTTGGAACCGTCATACAACGGTTTTACAGGGGTTCCCTGCTTGCCCCGGTTGATGGTAAACAACGGCGCATTGTCGGTGTAGATCATATCCCGCTTAATGGTGAGGGCGTTATTGTCAAAAGCAGTCGTTGAACGGCGGCTGAAAATACTTGAAGCATCGGAGGCGTAAAAGTCACCTGCATTACGCACCTGAGCCAGGTGAAACAGTGTCAAATGAGAAAGCACCTGATCAATGGCGGTCTGCCCCAGAAGTTTGGCTGAGGCGGATTCCTGACTGTTGACAGCGATTTTCTGGCTGATGAGAGCGTTCCCCAGGAAAGCGACTCCCATGACGAGAAGCAAAGAAAGAATACCCAGGGCAAAGAGAAGTGCTGCGCCCCGCTGGCGGGATGAGTTCTTAATATTTGTCATACTTATCCTCCATATTCCAACGATCACCGATATAGATACGGCGGGTAAAGGTCATCTGATTTTTGAGCCTGAATTCATCGTTTTTTCCGGTATTGAGCCAAGTTTCAAAGTCTGACTCATTCAGGAGTGACACCGTAAGTTCAAGAGAGTGAGGCATTTGAGTCGTTTCTTTTTCAGAAGCGGCATACTCATCGCCATTCTCTTTGAAAAGCCGGACCTTGAACTCCGTCACCCGGTCGAGAAGTTTGATATACTCAATTTTTTCACTGCCGGTGGGCTTGAGTTTGCTGTTGAGAACTTTTTCCATATAGTTCAAAGCGCCTTTGGCATCCGTTGTGGCGTTGGATTCATCCAAAAATTCGGGAGCGGGCCAGAAACGGTGGTAGATATTTCTGTTTTTTGCACTGATATTCTCATCGGCGGCATCTTTTTCCGCATTTGAAATGGTGGTGAGATAAAGGACGTAAAGCTCTTTGCGCTCATCGCTCAAACCGAATTTAAAATCGTTGTTGACCGGATTGGCGTACTGGATCCCGATAAATCTGACAGGATTCGTTCCGGGCAGGTCGATATTGGTTTTTGAGGCGAAATAAAGTGCCGCAGGCTTGCTTGCATCGTTATCTGCCTTTTTCAACTTGAAAGGGAACTGCACCGTTTTGTCAAACTTGTCGGTTCCGGCATTGGTATAATACATATTGCTTGTCAGAGCAGAAAGCATATCCATCACGATCCGGGCTGAATAGTGGGCATCGGTGCGTTTTTCGCTATTGGTCCACGCCAGGCGCATACCGCTGAAAAACTGCATAAAGACCACCAACAGGATACTGAAAATCCCCATTGAAACGAGGAGTTCCACCAAAGTAAATTTACTCTGCCGCATCATTCGCTCTCCCCTTCTCTTGTGAATCTGTCGTACTTATCGTTGAAACATTCAATAATATAGGTTTTGGACTCTTTGGGAGCATCGGCGGGATAGGAGATCGTGACCTGAGCTACGACTCTGAATTTATCCAGCAAAGCAACACCGCTTTCTCCTTTTGAGTCTTTCAACTCAGATTTTTTGTCAAATTCTGCGCCTTTGATATTATCGGGATTGGACAAAACAAAATCCTTGAAACGGTCCGCATCCTTGATGCGCTTCACTGTCGCAAGAGCTGAAAACGTGGGGAGATACTTGGAAGGTTTGCCGCTGGCATCGTATTCACTGACAGAAAGCTGTCTGTAAAGGAATCTGCCATTATCATCGCCTTTTATGGCTGCACCGTCGCCGGACTCGGCGATAAATGCGCCCAAATCCCCTGCCCCGGTGGGGGCGGTATCAGGAGCGACCTTGGCAAGTTTGCCTGTATCCCAACCGTTGGTCCCCCGGCAATCGGCGATTTTCCCCCGGATAAAACTGAGCATGGACTCGGTCATATCGGGCATATTGCTACTTATAACAGTATCATTGCCGGTCTTGATCCCGGAAATAAAGAGCGCCATAACACTTGAGATACCGATTGCGATAATAGAGATCGCAAGGATGATCTCAATCATATTGAAGCAATATTTTTTCATCATCTGTGATACTCCACTTTACCAGTTAAACGATTGATCTTCAAAACCTTGAAGTTATGCGCCTGACCGCCGGGATAAAGTACTTTCCCTCCGTCAAGCATGGCTTCGGCAACCACAAGGTAAACATCTGCCGTACTGCGGATGCCGCCTTTGGGCGAAAAGATTATGGCGGAATCACTGACTGATGTTTCCGTATCGTTCCCCTCAATGAACTTGATCTTTTCGATTTTTTTAAGGGGTTTGTTTTTGTTGGTGCCGTTGATGATATTGCCGGTGGCATCACCGTTATGAGCGATCACATGGTCAAGCTCAAGTTCACCGTCTGCATTGACCGGATCAGAAGCACTCAGGGCAATCAGCAAAGCACCTCTTTCAGGGGAAACCCAATCCTCATCGGGGATCCAGCGTTTGAAATCGGCGACATACTCTTCGGAGGCTCCTTCGGTTCTCACATTGTCAACATAACAAAGTCTGGAGCCGCCCAAAGCGGCATTGGTGACTCTTTTTTCGCTGTTCCATGTATCTTTAACAGTTCCGTGAGGCAGCAGAATGGCAACGTGGCGGCGGGAGCTGGCGGCGTGGGATTGGGCGCGCTCGAGGCGAAGTTTCAGATTGGATGCCAGGCGGTCAACAGCACTGCCGGTCACAAGGCGGTTGAATGCGGGCAGCACCACCCCCATAAGAAGTGAGGCGATGCAAATTACCACCAGCAGTTCAACCAGTGTAAATTTGTTGTGTCTCATAATTCTTCAAAGCTCCATTGGATTCGGACATTATTCAGGCAAACCTTATTGTTTTCCAGCCTCAGAATGTCATAGTTTCACAGTGCATACTATAAACCCGCAAAAGCTATTTTTCAAGGGATTTTTTCTTTTTTTTACGAACTTCTTTGAAAAAAAGACGGAATTGCGCTAATGTTTCTTCGGCAAGGACTCCCGAAACCACCTCAGGATGCCACAAGTTGCCCGGATGAGCGCACAAGTCAAGGGCTCCGCCGCATCCCCCTGCGGCACTGTCGGAAAAGCCGAAAACGATACGCTTCGCACGGGCGTTGATCAACATGCCGCTGCACATGAAACAGGGTTCTTTGGTCACATAGATATCGTAGGGCTCAAGCCGCCAGTCCCCGGTCTGGGCGCAGAGGTTGCGCATAAGATCAAATTCGGCGTGTCCGTCAACGGCTGAACGCTGCTCCACGCAGTTCCTCCCCCGTGCCACGATCACACCGTCACGGACGGCAACGGCTCCCACTGGGACCTCCCCTGCGGCAGCCGCGGCGGCGGCTTCTTCCATGGCAGCTGCCATGAACTCGGCATCACTCATTTTTCGATGATATCCACACGCACCACGAAGTTGCGGTAGGTGAAGAACACCAGACGGACATAGTTGTTCCGGTACTGGTAGTTGAAGGTGATACGGCGGTCTACGGCATCAGGCAGGTCGATGATGGCATCTCCGGGGGCAAGAAATTCGTTGATGGTCTTGGTCTCACGGGTGAATGTGAAGTCCACTTTCTTCATCAAAGCACGGATGGCATCATATTTGACTTTGCTGTTGGTGGGGATCCGGGGATCTTTCAGCGTTTCGATCAAGGAAGCATAAAGGCGGGGCGCCTCAATATCTTCAGAGGGCAATCTTTTAGTGGCGCATCCTGAAATCATCAGGCTCAAAAGGGTCAGAAAAAGAACTCCGTATTTCACTGTCAACCTCCTTTGCAACTCATTCGTTCCGGAAAAAGGCAAAAAAAATGGAGCGGGTGACCGGAGTCGAACCGGCGTGACCAGCTTGGGAAGCTGGGGCATAACCGTTTTGCTACACCCGCACATCTGTATTAATAATATAATACCGCTTTATAACAATGTCAAGGGGATTTTTTTATTTTTTTCGCCATTTTTCTCTTTCCGTTCCGGACATGCCGGGACGGAAAGAGAGAGGCGGGGGGATGTCAGCGCTCTTCGACAAGGAGCTGACAGCGGATGACTCTGACTTCGAGGGGGGCGAGTTCGACGCTCTCTTCGATACCGGGTTTGTCGGGCAGATCGACGGCGATCTCACTTGAAGCGGGTTCTTCGCTGAAGTTGGCGCAGACGATGAGGGCTTCGGTGTCGTTCCAGTAGACACTGACACCGATCTCTTCGTTGCTGCTTGCGGCAACGCCTTCGCCGGGGGCGGTGTGGCAGGTGTACTTCGTCACCTCGTCGATCCAGTCCAATGAAGCGTAGAAGTCAAGGAACACTTTATCCGTGCTGGAAACCGTGGCGTGGTGGAGCAATGCCGCCATTGCCACCTGACGGTTCTGCACAGGAGTCGCGTTCCGCAGCATGTTGCAGATCTGGCGGGGCGCAACGTTGAGAAAGTGGACATGGGGCGTGAACATCTCAGGTCCCGGAGTGGGAAATCCCTGTTCCTCGGTGATGACCATGCTTGCGGTGTTTTCAATGGCAAGAGAAGCGACAAAAGTGGTGTGCAGATAACGCTCAGGACGCTCTTTGAACTCCTCAGCCGTCCAGCGCAAGTGTTCAAGGAGCAGATCGTTGTCCCAGTGGGGAGCGCTGCCGTGAGCCCGGTTGTCACATTCGAGACCTGCGCACCAGTCGTAATAGATGCCGTCGAAATCGTGTTTGCCCAGCACCTCTTTGATGGAGTTGCGGCGTTTGTTTTTCCACTCCGAAGCAAGGCACATGACGGAACCGAAAGTACCGTTGGTACGGATGGGGGCGTTCTGCCACCCTCTTCTGCCCCACTTTTCAAAGTTTTCCTTGTAATCGGGGGCGTCAAAGTGGAACTCTTTCACGGAGAAGTAAGGCACAACATGGATCCCGTATTTATGGGCAGTCTCAATGAATTTATCCATTTTCACCATCTCCTCAGCAGGGAAAGGCGGGTAAATGGTGGCGCGCCAGTAGATGCCGTTTTTGAAACTGTCGCCGTCGCAGTGGAGTCTCAACAGATCGATACCGGCTTCTTTCATGACCTTGCAATCTTCTTCCGTGGGCCAGCGTTCTTCAAAGGGTCTCTTGAAATAGATGACGGAAGCGACACGGCGCAAAGGAACCATGTTTTTACGGACGAAAGGCAGGGACAAACGGAACTTCATGCACAGAGGTTTGTCAAGCACATCCCCGCGGCGGTCGCACAAAGTGGACCAGCGCACCTCATAGGATTTGCTCTCACGGTTCCAGATCATGGCGTTTTCCTGATATCCGGGAACGATTTCCCAGGCGGCGATGTCGTCACCGAGTTCGATCTGGAGTGCTTCGGTCCCCGCATCAAGGAAAAGCATGGAAAGCGGCAGGGCGCATTCAAGCACAGGCACGGTGTCACCGGCCTTTTTACCGCCGTAAAGTCTCTGCCAGTGCATGGGATTCTGGCTCCATGCGCCAACGCCGGTGGCAAGACGGCGGCGCACCCCCAGCTGGTCAATGGTGTCTTTCACGCCAAAACGCACAGGCATCAGAGAAACGATACCCGTAACACTCTGCTGCGGAATGATTTCAAGAGTGTGTGTACTGTCACCCCATTCGCCGTATTCAACGGTGTGGAGCAGGAGGAGACCCGGGACACATTTGCCCTCGTCATCGGTGAAGAAAGATTCGGTGACAACGCCTTTTTCGCTGAATTCCACCTTTGAAGCAGAGAAACCTGCTTTATAGCATTTGTAACCCGCTTCTCCGTCGCAGTTGATGGAGCAGTGGAAAGGCACGGTCAAAAGGTTTTCGCCGGAGCCGTTTTTCACCACGGCACCGGTCAACTGACCCGACTTCTCATCGTGGAGCCACTGGATGTACTCATTTTCAAAAGCGACTCCCTCATTAAGGATATTTTTCCGGCAGGGGGCGGGATCGGCACTAAAGTAATTCATAACACTGACTCCTGAAATTTAATATTTGGGATCTGTCAAAGTTCTTTTTCAAGGAATTTCTGCATATCGGCAACGGAACGGAAAACCAGTCCGGGATTGAGCTTCTCAAGCTCTTCCAGACGGGCTGTTGAAGCCCATCCGGCAACAAGACAGCGGACCCCAGCTTTGCGACAGGCGGTGACATCTGAAACAGCATCGCCGACGTAAATGATCTCATCGGCGGAAAGATCGTGTTCTTTCATCAGCTCACAAAGCTGCCCTGCCTTATCGTTCTTTTCGGGGGAGCCGTATTTGGCGCCTGAAAAATATTTCTGCATGTTGAGAAAGTCAAGGGAAATGTTGCAGGTGGTCTCTGAACGCCCCGTAAGGATACTCATGGCAACATTGCGGGAACGGAGAAATTCAAGAAGTCCGGTGACACCGGGGAAAGGTTCGGGGCACCATTCGCCGTGGAGCTGGCGGTGAAAAGTGTAGAAATCCTCTTCCGCCTCTTTGTTGGTTTCGCCCATAAAGAAGCGCAGCACCCCCGGCTCGTTCATGCCGAAGCTGTTGTAGACCTCCTCACGGTCAGGGGCCTTGTCGCCCATATATTTTTTGAAAACTCTCTCAAAGACTGAAAGACAGAACTCCACACTGTCCGCCAGAGTCCCGTCAAAGTCAAAAGCCGCGTGTCTGATCATTGTTGTTTCCTTGATTTCAATATAAAAGGGGAACTCATCTGCTCTGTTTCAGAGACTTATCCCCTTGAGCTTGCGGTAGATGGAAACGGCGTAAGAGTCGGTCATTCCGGAAATGAAGTCCATGACCGTCAGAAGCCGCTGGTAGGGGTCGGCGCACCATGCGGAGTCGTTGAGATGCTCCGCGATCCCCAGGACCATGGCGCCCATGCGGCGGGAACGGTAGGAAGCTGTCCCGCGACCGAGTTTTTCGGCGGCAAGTTCGTTGACACAGGGGACGAAAATATCAAGCATACCCGACACCATTTCAAAGCCTGCTCCGATGATTTCGGCGACTTTGCGGTGGTTGTAGATCAGCTCCACGCTGCGGGCGCGCAGTTCTTTGAGCTGGGGCGTGCATGAAAGGAGTTCCGTCAGAGGCTTGCCCACGCCGCCTGCCAGAAGTTCCTCACAGTTCTGACAGAAAACCTGAACGGTCTCTCTCACGAGAGCTCCGATGACCAATGCCCGCAGATACTCGGTGCGGCGGACAGGATTGGTGATATCCTTCAAATGAGATGCGGCTCCGGGTTCAGGCAGAAGTGCCAGATAGCGGCTTTCGATCTCATCCTGCGGGATCATGCCCAGCCTTGCGCCGTCTTCAAAGTCAACGGCGAGATAGGCGATATCGTCTGCGGCTTCGACCAGATAAGCCAGAGGATGCCGTGCATAGGAATAGGGAGCGTATTCGATAAGGCCGCAGTTGGAGGCAACTTCGGCAAAAAGCTCTTTTTCAGCGTGGAAGAAGTTGAACTTTTTCCCTGCCACACCGGGAGGCTTGATCAAAGATGAGGAAAGCGCCGGATATTTGGCAAAACTCCCCAAAGCGGCGTTGGTCAGCTGCATACCGCCGCACTGGTCGGGCATTTCAAGGACGCTCAACACACGGAATCCCTGAGCGTTGCCTTCGTAAAGTTCAAAGTCCATCGCCTGCTCAGGCGCCAGTTCCTCACGGAGTTTACGGGCGATCTCAGAGTTGCTGAACCAGAAACGTATCGCCTCTTCCCCCGCATGTCCCAGAGGGGGATTGCCGATATCATGGCAGAGTGCGGCAGTGGCGACGATGGCACCCACATCCGAGACCTGTGCGCCCCCCAAATCGTAGTTTTCTTTGAGAAAAACACCGGCGGCAGTTCCCAGAGAACGGCCGATGGAACTGGTTTCAAGGCTGTGGGTCAGACGGGTGCGGACGTAATCCTCCTGAACAAGGGGAAAAACCTGAGTTTTATTCTGAAGTCTGCGGAACGCACCTGAAAATATCACACGGTCAAAATCACGCTGAAAAGGGGAACGCTCAGGGGAAATATTCCCCGGGGAGTCGCTGCCCAGTCGTTTCGGGGAAAGGAGCTTGCTCCACTGCATCCGGTTCATTTTCTCAATGACTCCGCCACATCGTCGATGATCTCTTCCAGAGATTTTTCGACCTGCCAGTTGTTGAGTGCCTCTATCTTGGCAGTATCGGGCATTCTGCGGCGCATATCCTCAAATCCTTTGGCGTAAGCCTTTTCGTAAGGGATGACAGCGATTTTTGAAGAGCTGCCCGTCCGTTGGATGACCAGTTCGGCAAGCTCACGGATCGTCACCAGACGCTGGGAACCGATGTTGTAAACTTCACCGATGGTCCGTTCATCGTCGATGAGCAGCAGCAGCGCCCGGACCACATCCTTGATATGGCAGAAACAGCGGGATTGACCGCCGTCGCCGTAGACCGGGATATCTTCGTTGTTCAGCGCCGCCTTGACGAAGCGGGGCAGCACCATGCCGTAACGCCCGGTCTGCCGGGGGCCTACGGTGTTGAAAAAGCGTGTAACAGTCCCCCGCAAGCCGGCAGTCTGGACAAGGGCGGTCAGATAAAATTCATCAAGAAGTTTGCTGCAGGCGTAGCTCCAGCGGGAGTGTTCAGGGGAACCGATAAGCAGATCATCGCTTTCGGAAAACTTTTCTTTGGCGGATTTGCCGTAAACCTCGCTGGTGGAAGCGGCAATGACCCTTTTGTTGAACTCCGCCGCAGGAAGCAGCACATTTTCAGTTCCCCGGACATTGGTGGTGATGGTCCTTGCGGGATCGTTGACCACCAGTTCGACACCGACGGCGGCGGCAAGGTGGATGATGCAGTCGTTTTCCCGGACAAGCTCCCGGAGCTGTGCCGCATCATGGACAACGTCAAGCTCGATCACCGTGAGAGCTTTATGATCTTTTACAGCGGCGAGATTTTCGAGGCTGCCGGTGGAAAAATTATCGACAACAGTAACAGTATCGCCTCTTTCGAGCAGGCTTTCGGTCAGATGGCTGCCGATGAATCCGGCGCCGCCAGTAACAAGGATCTTCATGGAATTTGCAATTCCTTTTTGCTTGTGAGATTATAAATGCCGATCACAGGACCTGAAAGAACGTAAAGGGTCACGATCACCGCCAGTCCGGGCAGTCTGAATATGATCACCGCCAGCAGCAGCACCAGAACCGCCGCCAGACGCTTGCGGTTGTGACGGACCGTCATCAGAAAGCGGCCCGCATGGAGATAAGGCACTTTTGACACCATCAGCGCACCGAGAAATGCCGCATACACAGGGAGGATCAGGGGGTATTCCCTGAAAAACGCTCCGAACCGGGGCATCAGAAAGACCACCACGCAGAGGGCGGCAGCGGCACCGGGGGAAGGCATTCCGGAAAACCAGTTGGGGTTCTTTTTACTGTTTTCTTCCATGGCAGCAACGTTGTAAGTGGCAAGCCTGAGGGCGGCTCCGCCGAGATAAATGCCGCCGCAGATATAGAGCAGAGCGGCAAAACCTGTACCGGTGTTCCAGGCGCAAAGATAGTTGGTCAGAACCACCACCAGCACCGCAGGGGCAACGCCGAAAGTCACCATATCCGAAAGGGAGTCCATCTGGATCCCGTGCATACTTGCCGCATTGAGCAGCCGGGCGGCGACACCGTCCATGGCATCGAAGATCATGGCTGAAAAGATGAGGACCGCCACAACATTGAAAACCTCCATCGCCTGCCCGCTTCTGACAATGGAATCAAAACGGTACTCGTGAGCGTGCAGCGTATAGAGTATGGCGGCAAAACCGCACAAACTGTTGCACAATGTCAGGGAATTGGGGACCCATTTGAGAAGTCTTTTGACGACCTCGGAAAATTTGATTTTTCTTATCATTGACTCCACTCCGTAAAGATAAAAGACACTCCGTCACAAAAAATTCGTTGTCACTGTATTAAAAATAACTCCACAGCATTGAAAAATCAAGTTTCAAAGCTGTAAAATTCAAGGAAAAACAGCTCTTCACCTCTCTTTGCGCTTCTCTTGCAGGGTCCCCTCCCCTCAAAAAGTGATGGGCATGGTCCATGCAAAACGGTTGAACCTGTCTCTGATACGGCAACGGAGCCTGCCTCTGAACTTGGGTCTCGGCTCAAATCTCACATGGGTGAGACGGGGAGAAGTTTCAGGGGTGGGGAACCCGGGGGTCCCTGCGATCTCCATATCGGGGAATCCATAGAGAAGCACCTCAACAGCTTCTGAAAATTCCGCTTCAAAGACGCCGTTTTCCCATGAAAGGCGTTTGAATTCAGGTCCCTGCGTGGCGTAGAAATGCCCTGATTTGAGTGCAGCAAGGAGAGATTCAGGCGTGTTATCGGGAGCGGCGATCATGGTCCAGTTCTGAGAGATATCGCAAAGGGTGTGGGTATCATCCACCGCCACCGCCGAACAGATCAAGCCCTGAGCGATAAGTTCCTGCCAGCATCCTTCGGCATTTTCAAATCCGGTAAATTTATTGTTGGTGTTGCTCACTTCCACGCCGTCGATGCCTTTGAGAAGTTCAAAGATCTCTGTGGATGAAAAGACGCCTGCGGGATGAGCGCAGAAAATAACGCCTCCTGCGGCTTTCACCGCATCCACCGCCTCCTGCCCCGTGGGATATCTGCCGGGGAAATCCTCCGGAACGCCCAGAGCCAGCAGATGCCACTGGACACCCCGGGGACCTGTGGGGTGAAGTTCGATCCCTGAAAGCAGAGTCATTCCCTGCCCGTCATAGGTGGAAACGGGATTGGTCTTGTGATGATCGGTAAATGCCAGAACATCATAACCTTTTTCACGATAGATCCTTATGACCTCATCAGGCGTAAAACTCCCGTCAGACACGCTGCTGTGGATATGCAGAGCGCTTTTGAAAACCGGCATCTCTTTGCCGTAAAACTCCATGGTACTCATTTTTCTCCGTGTTTCATATCCCGCTGTCTGCAACAGGACACCAGGTGGGCCCATTGTAGAAGCCCCGTGCCGTTGAGGGGAAATCGTTGTAACGGATCGTATTCACATGAAAATCCGCATACATGAAATTGGCGCTGCCCACATGGCGTCCCGGCACATTTTTCTCGATCCCGGTAGCGGTAACAGAGCCGCTGCAGCGGTAATCGGTGGTCCCCTGCCCTCCGCCGTCGGTCATATAGACCGTCACAGAAGGACGCCGCATCTGGGAAAGATGGACCTTGTCCACATATTTGAAAGGCTCCTGAGTTCTTTTGACTCTCAGGAATGAGTCATTGAAGGAGAGTGAAAAGAACAATTTGTCGTATGCAGAAGTCGCTTCCGTCTTAGGTTGATTGGCGTTGAAAAGGATCCCCGTATGATCCAGATTACGCTCAGAGACGTCGGGACACAGAAAGGGCCCCCGGACAACGGTGGAACCGATGCGGCTGACAGCTCCGAAATAGACCCGGGTCTTATTGTCGGGCGTTTTCCAGTCGAAATAGTCATACCAGGGGCAGTATGCAAAGGAATTTCCCAGCCAGTAGTTGAAATTCACCTTGTCTCTCCAGGGGAAAAATCCTTTGCTGTCGTTGATATAAAAGCTCATGCCCTTACCGATCTGGGAAAGGTTGTTCACACATCCGACAGCCCGTGCCCTTCCCCGTGCCTGCTGCAAAGCAGGCAGCAGCATAGCCGCAAGAATGGCGATGATAGCGATAACAACAAGCAGTTCGATCAGGGTAAATTTTCTGTACTTCATAAAAAATTGCTCCAAAAATCAATTATTTGATCAATGCCCCTTTTCCCGTGGCGGGAGAGCCGGGTTTAAGCCGGAAATCCCCTTTGGCGATATCAACGAACTGGGGATCGACATGAAGAGAATTCATATCCAGCTGCGTTTTCTGCTGCCACTCTTTGAGGGTGGTGGATTTTTTCAGCACCTTCCGGCTCTGAGTGACAAAAGTTCCTCCGATATACTGGTGCTTGAGGGGGGACCAGAAAACGTTTCCGTCGGAGTGGATCTTGCCTGTCACGCCGATAAAGTAGTAGGCGGCGTTGGTTTTCTGGGGAACTCCGGGACGGTAGTAGATGTTGTCGGTCATGGAGAAGTTGCCGGTCCCGCCCCAGTAGATAACGCTGAAAAGTCCGGAGTTGATCACACTGTTGCGGTGAAGTCTCACATTGTAAGCGTTGTGGAAACTCAACGCGTAATCCCCGCCGCAGCTCACATTGTTTTCCAGATCAAAGTCATGCCCCTGCCCCTTGAAGAAAGGTCCGGCATAAAGTTTGTGGATACTGACACAGTTTTTCACCTTGATAAAGCTGGAGTTGACCGCCGAAATGACCCCTTTGCGGGAGTTGTATTCCGTATTGGCAAAACGCACATTGTCGATGACGATATATTTTTTGCCGTCCATCTTGACAAGTGGCGAGTAGAAGTTGAGTCCGTCGATGACCGCGCCGCCGCCCTGAAGCGTGATGGTTTTGGCAGCAGTTCCGCTGCGCAGGGGGGCAAAGGAGCCGATGTGACGGCCGGGCAGGAGCTTCACCGTGTCGCCGGGGATAACGGCGCAAGAGGCTTCAAGCAGAGAATATTTGCCTTTCCCCACCTCAATGACCTGAGGGGCGCGCAAACTCTTTGCCGTGCGGAACTGCTTGATGCCGGTTGTCGCTTTTTCGCCCCGTCTGCCTTCAAAAATAATCCGGTATTCATAGACCGTATCCGCCTTGAGACCTGACAGACCGACCACATGGGCGACACCCTGGAACACGCTTCTGCCGGAACTCCATTTGCGGGTGCCTTTGGGACGGTAATTCACTTTGACGAATCCGTCATTTTCAGGTGTCTTGCAAAAAATCGCGGCACTGTCGTTGTAGATAAAGTCCACTTTCTCATCGGCAAAAGTGACTTTGGGCATAGTGACTTTGTGTCCTTTCTGCGCCAGAAGTGCCGCTTCTTTAAGGAGGGGGTTGGCATTTTTGAACTCAGATTTTTTGCGGCAGTTGTTGCGGAATTGCATGGGAGTTCCCTTGAAACTTGCATCATCGGCTTTCAGACTGACCCCGGTCCACTCAATGATCCCCGTGATCAGGTTGTTTTCCACCAGTGCGGGCACAGGACCGCTTTCGGCACGGAACTTGCCCAGCACCATGTTGTCACGGAAAATGCTTCCGGGACAGGCGCTTTTCCAGCGGAACGCCAGAAAGTCGTCGAAAATATTGCCGATGACATGATTTCTTTTGCCGGGATTGAATCCGTAGAAGTTGAAGGCGTAGTTGTAACGGTAGGCGGGAAGATGGCGCAAAGTTTCAGGACAGGGACCGCACCAGTTGGCGGTGTAGAGATTGTCATGGGCAAGGGGAGCGGTGAGGATCGTTCCACGGGTGCCGTTGTCTCTGCCGTAGTTGCCGGTAAAGAGTCCGAATTTGCCGCCCTCAATATGGAGCCCGGCAAGAGCGTTGTAAAAGAATCCGCAATTTTTCACGGTCACATGGTGGACTTCATTCTGAGCCACAGGAGGATTGATCCTGACCGAAACGGCGCTGGGAAAGTTTTTGAAGATGATGTTTTCAAGGTGCAGATAACTCCCTCTCAGGCGGAACCCCACTCTTTCATCGGCGATGCGCACTCCTTGGGGAGCGGATTCCACAAAGTGGACCATCAGCTCTTTTTTGGCAACATCATAAAAAAATGTTCCCGGGATTTCTCTGACGAGCTCAGGGAAGTCCACCTTTTGCAGCATGATCTGCGAGGGGACCTCCCACACATGACCGTAAACGGGTTCTTTGACTTTCTGCCAGGTACCGATCCTGCCGTCGGCTTTGCGGGGCAGAAACTTGCCTCCCTGAACCACCACTTTGGCGCCGGGGATCCCCATGACACGGAACGGGGGACCGGGTTTGCCCC
>JAZONY010000059.1:0-27199 GCA_045654705.1 Victivallaceae bacterium | reverse complement strand
GGTGATACTGTTTTTGGGGAGGTTTGGGGCTTCGACAAGTGTGGTACAAGGCTTCATCTCAATTACAGCGCCCCCCGTCGACAGCCTGCGGCTGATCTCAGGGGGGCTTAGATGCTCAGATATCGCTCTTACCTCAATTTGCGATTCTCGCAGCTCGTCGCAGCTGCGGGTTACTTCGGAGTCGACGTTCGGCCGCGCTCGGCGCGAAGCGCCTTCGCTGGCTCACGGCTACGGCCACTGTTTATATTTGTTTCAGTTAGCGGGCACTTCTGCCACTGGTCAATACAAGCGGGCTGTGTCAAAACAACGATGACCTCCGCAGACTGGCAACCGGCACGAGGGTATAACCCCCCCCCGGGCGTTGAACACGGGGGGAACGGTTGTTCCGGTCTGTGGACCAGACATTATCGGCAACTGATGTTTTGCCGCACCTCTTTCAGTATACGGACCAAAGGACCGGTTATACAAAGAGACCGGTCAGCGGTCGGGCGGATTTGTCAGGAACGATGTAGGCGATCTGCCATTTTTCATCCTGTAAATAGAGAAATGCTCCCTGAACATAGCCGCACCAGTCTGAGGGGGTGAAGTCATAAACCTTGTAAAAGTTCAGCAAGGCGACGGCTATGATATCGTGGGTACAGCAAATCACATTTGGACGGGGACGGGGAGCTGTCAATGCACCGAGCAGTTCAGGGACGAACTCCTGAACCGGGCGCATCCCCGGAGCGTTTCCTGTGGCGTAATACTCTTTCAAAAGAGCGGGAAGGGTGCCTTCTTCTATGGAGATCCCCAGATTTTCAGGCTTCTCGAAGAGCGCCGTATCATGGAGCTGCGCCAGATGAGGGATCTCACTGTTTTCCAGTTCAGCACCGCAGATGAGAGCCTTGAGAGTTTCCAGAGTCCGTTTGCGGGATGAGGAAACGAAAGTGACATTTTCCATCCCTTTGAGAAATTTTCCGCACGCCACGGCGTAATCCCACCCCGCCTGAGTCAGTCCGGGGTCGTAGTTGCCCTGAGCCAGAGATTCACGGTAGGAGTGGCGGAGAAGAAGAACACTTCTTTGAGCTGTACGGCTTACCGCGACAGCATCCTCAAAGGAAAAGATTTCTTTATTGACGTTGAGCATATTTATATCCTTCGGGGGGAGAGGGGAGAGTTCCCCCCCCTGTAAACAGTTTAAAGGTAGAGATAATCTTTTCTCTGATCCTGAGGATGTTTCTTTAAAATTACATTTTCCATGACAAAGTTTTTGACATGGCGCACAAAGAGCAGTGAGGGGAAAGGCTCGTAGCCGAAAGTGAAGGTGCTGGGGAAGGGATGGGCATCTTCAGTGACTTCACGGTCTTTCCAATGGGGTTCCACGAAGCCGTTGACTTCAAAGGAACAGTTGCGCAAGGTGATGTTTTCCATGTCAAAGTTTTCCATGCCGCAGATGTAGCTGCCCTGAGTTCCTGCGTTGAAGACATGAACATTTTCAAGAAGCACGTTTTTGAAGTAGGAAGGCGCACCGCCGCCGCCGGGTTCACCCAGACGGCCCCGTTTGCGGTTGCCCCAGCGCATGTAAAGGGGCATCCGGGCACCGAAGATCTTCACATCTCTGATGGTCACATCATCCACAAATGCGCCGTCCACAGCACCGATGCCCAGCGCGGCGGCGCCCCGGTAATCTTCACGCTCCACGTTGCCCATATATTCAGAGGGAACGATCAGGAGCCGTTCAGCGACGACACGGGTGTAGCCCGCGTTGCTTTCGGTTCCGAGTTTGAAAGCGGCGCAGTGGCTGCTGAGGATACAGTCGTGGACATACACATCGGAACAGACCGTATCGGTTCCGGTTTTCAGACAGATACCGTCATCCCCTGAGTCAACACGGCACTTCCAGATCTCCACATCGCAGCAGGAGTCGATATCGATGCCGTCGTTGTTCAGACATCCGTGGTTGCGGACCACGATATCGTGGATCTGAACGTGGCGGCACTTGATGTAGTGCTGCATCCAGAAGACGGAGTACTGCATGGTGATCCCCGAAACACTGATGTTTTCGCAGTTGCCGAACCAGATGACTCTGGGGGCGCTGCGGTGGATCTCATGGGGGGTATACTCGCGGTTTCTGCCGTCGATCATGCCTTCGCCTTTGATGGTGATGTTCTTTTCGTCAAGGGCAAAGAGCAGCGCACGGATCCCGTTGCGCCCCTCGTAAAAGGGGATGGGGGCGGGATCGTAATGGGGATAATCCTTTTCATCCGTTGAGCCGTAGAGAACGGCATTGAGTTCAAGCTCAATGGTGATGTTGCTGCAAAGGACAAGAGTTCCTGAAACATAGCTCCCCGCAGGGAAAACAAGGGTTCCGCCCCCTTCCGCTTTACAACGGTCGATGAGCTGCTGCAAAAGAGTGGTCTGGGGGATGTCGATACCGGGAACGACACCGTGGTCGGTGACTTTGTAGATATTCATTATTATTTGACCTCGATGGTTTGGATTTTCTTCAAGCCCGTGTTGAAGTGGGTCACACGGAGCTGCCATTTGCCCTTGGCGGCGTTGTAGGGGATCTGGAAACTCCAGTTCCCGCTGCCGTTTTCAGTGCGCACATTCTTGCGGTAGGGACGCTGATCTTTGCCCGCAGGATCAAAGAGCTTGATGTTGAACTGCTGCGGTCCGGCGGAACCTGCGGCAGTGAAGCTGATCTCAACTTTTTCACCGGCTTTGATAGAAGAAGGTGCTTTGAGTTCAAGAGCATTGACCTTGGCTTTCTGAACTGAAATGAAGTTGGCGATACCGGGAACGAGGAGGTTCTTGAAGGTGTCTCCGTAGCCCAGATATCTGGCGTTGCGGATATCGTAAAGATGTCCCTTGAAAGGCAGCTTGACGGTAATGTTGTGACCTTTCTTCCGGTCAATGACATCATTGGGCGGCGGCAGATTGCCTTTGCTGCGCGGAATGGCGGGCGTTTTGTAGAGGGCAATGGTACCCGTGGATTTATCCCAGCGGACCAGTGCCATGCAGGGCAGTTCTTTGCCCTTGCTGTCGAGGACTGACATGCCGGGCTTCACGCCGGAGCGCTCCAGCTGCTTTTGAACGATGTTACGCATCGCCAACTGCATTTTTGCATCGGCTGATTTGGAAGTTGCCATTTCGCCGCCGGCACCTCCCAGCTGGATGAAGTGATAATCACTGACGGAAAAGTTGAAGTTGACAGTACGGCCCTTTCCGTAACGTTTTTCCTGAATGACAGGCATTCCCTTTTCAGCCACTTTGAACTTGCCGCCAAGTTTGGGCAGCTGGGCGTAGGCGATGTCGATGGGACCGTCGTAAGGTGCAAAGAGTTTGTTCATTACAGGGGAATTGCGGCGTTTGCCGTGTCCGTCGTAACGTCCGGGAGCAAAGTCGGCGATGAGGGTCCCGCCTCTCTTGACGAACTCTTCCAGCTTCTGTGCCTGAGCGTCAGAAATGGCAACTGCCGCAGGCAGGATCACCACCTTGTATTCAGCAGGGATGCCGTTTTCCCCAACTTTCTCATAATCCAGGAAGCGGCAGTCATATTTCATATCGTCCAGCAGTTTCAGCCAGGAGTTCTGTGTGTTCAGCCATTCGCTTCTGCCGAAGGTGGCAATGGCAGTGAGAAGTGAACTCTGGGAGTAGAGCAGAGCGATCCGGGGAGCGGGCGTGGCGGAAAGCCACAGTTTGGTGTAGCCGCTGCGGAACTCATCCACTGCCGCCTTGGCAAAGCGCACGTTCCGGGTGGGGGTGCCGTCGCCGTTGGTCATGGTGGGGGGCCAGAAGGCAGCCATATTGCTGCCCCGCAGAAGTCCTGCCCACATGGGACTGATGCAGTAGGTTTCCTGATCGGTATCGGCGTAGCAGTAGGTCAGCCACCGTCCGGCAAGGATGTTGTTTCCGCCCAGATCGTGGATCAGTTTCACCTGTATCCCGCTGTAATAGCTCATCACTTTGCAGTGCTTCATATACTGCACCCAGTCGTAACCGTATCCGGGGGACTGGGTCCCGCTTGCGCCCATACGGGCGTGGGGATTGTATTTCACAAGATCGGTGAGGTGACTGCGGAACTGTCCCCAGGCGAAGGTCGCCGCCATAAAGAGTTTGTGATCCAGCCAGGGGGCGAGATTCTCTTTGTTTTTGAGTTCGTCGAGCTGTTTGGGCATGACTTCGTCAAAGGATTTGTAAGAAGTTTCCCACACCTTGTTCAATGCGGCGATATCTTTGTACTCTTTTTTCAGCACTTCACGGAACTTTTTCAAGCAGTGTTCAGAGAAGCAGACGGTACTGCCCAGGAACTGTTCATCACCGCTCCAGAAGTCACGGATATCGTAGTACCCGAGCATGTTGTTTTTGCCGTAGTGGATTTTCAGCAGTTCCGTGTTTTTGGCAAGGTATTTGGGATCGTGGAAACAGGGGTTGCGGACAGGGTCGCTCTTTCTGTCGCCGCGGTAGGGGGTGCTGTTGCGGAAACTTGCAAGACCCATGGGGCTTGCGGCGAGGTTTTCATAACGTGCCGTGCGGTAGATGTCCTGGGTGTTGGGGCTGTAGGGACTGTTTGAAGTCACGCCGTCCAGTTCAAGATTGCGGGCAAGATTGCGCTGGAATCCCCAGGTGGTGGCGAAAAACTCTGTGAAGTCCGTAGGACCTGCGGGAGATGAAAATTCGCAGATGGTTTCAGCGACGGGGAGAGCATTTTTCTTCACTCTGACCATCAGGTTGTTGATGACGGTCCGGGGGGCAGGAAGAGTAAGGGAGACCGTCTGTTTCGCAAGGGCGGGGAGCGTCTTGCGGACGATGATGCGCTTGAAGGTGTCTTCAACTTCCACTTCCACACTGCTTCCGGCAGGAAGGGAGGTGAGATTCAGGTCAAAGACCAGAGGTTTACCCTGGGGGAAGATCCTGTCGGCGTTTTTGAAAGCCACATCGATCTTGACTGTTTCAGGCATATCCACCACAAAAGCACCGGCGTCAATGACTTTTCCTTTGCTGTCAAGCAGTCTGGCATCGGCAATTTGTCTGCCGCCGGGGAGTGCCGCAGCGGGCAGGGGGATCTTGTTGATGCCGGGTTTCAGAGAGAGTTTGAGATTTTTCACAGCTTTGATTTCACGGAACATGTTCTTGTATTCAAGTTCCAGATCGACGGACTGCGCCCTGGTGCTGTTGATGACCACCTCTTTCCCGTTGCCGGAAACGAAGTTGGCAGACAATTTGCTGCCGGAAAGGTAGCGCATGATCTGGATCTTGGCAAGGTTCTGATACTCCCACCAGGGGTAATCCCGGCTGAGATAGGTGATCCGGTGGCGGGCGGTGTTTTCCATTGACACAGGGATCAGGGGGTTGAATTTTGCAACAGTATCGCAGCTGATAACGTAGGATTTTCCCTTTTTATACCATTGGATGGCACGGTTCTTTGCGACCTTTTTCATCTCGGGGAGCATGAAATTGACCGGAGCTTTGACCGCTTTTCCGTAAAGTTTGGGGAAAAGTTTGCCGCTCAGGACGATGAAGTGAGTTCCCTGTTTCTGCCAGTCGGCAAGGATTTTTTCCAGATCTTTGCCGTAACGCTGGGGATTGAAACGGGTAACGATGACCACTTTGGGGGCTTTGGGGAGTGCTTTGATCATTTCAGCAGAGTAGGTGCAGAGTTCCTTGCCGAAAGTGACCACATGGACACCATAAATGCCGGTGCTGGAAAGGAATTTGCCCAGAACAGGAATAACTTTGACATTCATGGGCATACGGGCGGCAAGTTCGACGACCAGCTTTTTGTCGATCATCAATCTGCCCCGTTCATGTTCAAAGGAGAGATAAAGGATATCAAGAACTTTCTCTGCGGGAGCCGGGTGGAACCATTTTTTATGGGGATTTGCGGCTTCAAGAGAGAATTTTTCCAGATATTCAAGGGGAACTCCCCACTGTCCTTTCAGTTCCTTGCGGCCTCTTTCAAGGGGAGTGATCTTGCGGCATGAAATAGGTTCAGCTTTCACGCTCACGTTGTCAAGCAAAACTTTGCCCGGGCCTTTGGAGGAACGGCTCACGGAAACTGCCATCATGGCACTGTCGGCGGGGGCATAGACCTGCTTCTCGATTTTTTTCCAGTCAAAACTCTGTTTGGAACTGAAAGCGAGAATGGAATTTTTTGCCATTCTTTTACCTTCGGCATCAAAGAAGGTGAAATAGCAGCGTGTCATATTCTCTGAACCTTCATTTTTGACCATCAGAGAAAGCTTGTAGACTCTGTCTGCTTCAGGGATCAGAGGAATGACCAGCTCACCGCCCCGGAGACAGGGGGAGCCGTTGACACCTGCTGTTTTCAGATATTCGGCATAGTAGTGTTTGTTGGCAACAAAGTGGTGATCCTCGGGGATGGCGGGATTTTTGGCATCGGCCTTGTCAAAGGAGCCGTTGCAAACCAGTTCGCCCCCGGCGGGAGCTTTTTCTTTGAGTTTCAAACCGTCGGTGCGGTCGTAGTAGATACGGCAGTCGAAAGGTGAAGCATCATAAGATCTGCGGAGACCGCTCTTTTCGGTATAGATGCCGTTTTTCAAAGTGGCGCGTGAAACGCTGCCCATGGGGTGAAATCCCGGGACTTTGAGCAGCAGTTCGTTGCCGTTCACAACATAACCCACCGGGCGGTCGAAAGAGGGGGCACCGTTTTTCAGCTGGAAAACGGCGATCTTGTCAACAGGAATGTCTTTGGGCAGCTGAACGGAACGCCAGGAGTTTTTGAATTGTCTTTTAAGTTCAATGTCAAAGAATTTCGTGTCTTTGGGCAGCTCTTTCTTGATGGAGCGGATCTTGTAGGAACGATCCTCCTGAAGATTCAGCTGATCCACCATGGCGGGGATCTTGCCCTTGACGGGGCGGGCGGTGAACTTCTTTTGAGCGATGAGTTTGTTCAGATCTTCTGTGAAGTGGAGCTTGATGGAAAAGCTCCTTTTGCCCCCTGCGGGGATGGTGGCTTCATCGCTGAAAAATTCAGTGCTGGCGGAGCGTCCGTTGACGAACCAGTTCATGAGTCCTGCGGTGCTGTCGGCGGGATATTCGATGAGCATACCCGATTTGTCATCTGAGCCGATGGCAAGATAGGTCTGGGGAGGCAGCTTGGAAAAGGTCATGTAGGTCTGCTGTTTCAGCTTTTTGAGTCCCTTGATTCCGGGCTGCCAGTAGATGTTTTCCCGGTCGGAGCGGTAGAAGTAGTTACGGGTGCTGAAAGAGATGGGTTGGGCTGTTTTGCCGGTGTTGACAAGCTCATAGACCACTTCAAGGGTGTTGCCGGTGCGGATCTTGTAGGTTTTGTTGAGGCGCAGCCAGTCATAGACGGTCCCTATGACGGAAAAGGTGATGTCCGCTTCGCCGGAGCTTTTGAGTTTTTTCCACGAAACAAGTTCGTATTCAAGTTTGCCGAAATCTTCATGGAACTGGGTTTTTTCTGCGACGGTCTGTCCCAGACGGCTGTCGGTGAAGGCGTTGCCATGTTTCCGGGGACCTCTGGCGTTCCAGTCCGTTTTATTGTAGATGAGTTTGGTCAGCATACCGCCTTTGGTGTCAAAGGTCAGCTGATACCGTGAGTTCGAGAAATCAAATTCTCCGGCAGAAACCACCGCCGCCGCTGTCAGAAACAGCAATAACAGTTTTTTCATAGGATTCCTTATTTTATATTTTTCCTGATTGAAAGCATAAATCCTTATACTATACCCTCAAACTGATTGAAAATCAAACCTTGTTTCTGTTAAAAAGAGAAAAAAGAGTTGGGCGACACGGAAAAAGTTCCTGTCGCCGGAAAGCGGTCTGATCTTGCCTTATGTTTCAGTCAGACGGTGTCATTCATCTTTGAGGATGCCTGATTTTTCCTCAGCTTTCCCCAGATCAAGAGCCTTTATGACCGGATCTTTGAACCTGAGACGGATGACCATGAGTTCGTTGCCCATGATGTCAGCGGGGATCTCTCTGATGCGCAAGGCGACGGGGCGCTGAAGTGAATAGACGGATTTGTTCAGGGTGAAAGGAAGTTTCGTCCCCGTGTTGAGGAGCATGACTTCCTCAGGCAGAATGTCGAGGCCTTCCAGACGCAGACAGCTGGCGTGAGGGTTGCTGAGCAGAATCAGATTAAGTTCCCTGCCGCCCCCGGTGCAGACCACATTTCCCGTTGTTGCCCCCCAGGTAGAGGGGCCCATGCCTCTGATATCATTGAATCCCATGGGACAGGGGGTGTCGCGCAGAGCGGATTTGACTCTGTTGTACCAGCTGCCGATGGTTCTGAGTTTTGCGGCGCTTGCATCGTCAATGGGGCCTTCAGGCGTGGGACCTGCATTGAGCAGAAAGTTGCCGCCGAGGGCGGTGTAAAGGGCGATTTTCTGTTCCAGATCGCAGTTGGAAAACATGTCCCCTTCGGCATTGTATCCCCAGCTGTTCATGAAAATGGATTCACATGCCTCAACGGGCTTGGCGAAAGGCGTGATATCGTTCTGACACTGGCGCTCAGGGGTGGAGTAATCCCCCGGACCGTAACCCCGGTTGTTGATGACCGCATCGGGCTGGAGTTCACGGATCATTTCGTGGACAGAAAGATCTTCCGCCTCAGGCACATTCATATCCCACCAGATGCCGTGGATCTTGCCGTAATTGGTGCAAAGCTCCCGGATCTGGGCTTTGAGAAACGCCATGTAGGCATCAAAATCGTGATGGGCGGGATCGGTTGTTATTTCGTGGTGGCGGCCCAGATTGGGATAGGCGGGATGATGCCAGTCCACGCAGGAATAGTAAAATTCAAGGGGGAAATTCCTCTTATGACACTCCTCCGCCAGCATGGCGGCGATATCCTTTTTATAAGGGGTGTTCATAATGTTGTAAGAGGTTTCTTTTGTATCCCACATACAGAATCCGTCATGGTGTTTGGCGGTAAAGACCAGATACTCCATGCCGCACTCCTGACAGAGATCCAGCCATTGTGCAGGATCGAACTTTTGGGGATTGAAGGTGGTGACGTACTTTTCGTACTTCTCTTTGGGGACATTTAAACGCCACTGTTCCTGTTCATGGAGTCCCCCCTGAGCGTAAATGCCCCAGTGGATGAAAAGTCCGAAACGTTTACGGGTGAACCAGTCTCTGCCGTCGTTGAAGTAAGGTGTCATTGCAGTTTCCTCTCAAAAATTATTCTTCAAAAATACCATGGGAATCAAGGATGAATTTTCCTGTTTTGAAAAGCAGTTTCAACGCATCGTGCCGCATTTCAAGTGTGGGACATTTTGCTGCACCGCTGCCGGTGGGACGGTTGAGGAAGCCCTCCACTTCAAAGGTGAAAAAGCCTTTGAAACCGATAGCGGTAAGCCCGTTGACGACGGAGTCCATATCAACTTTGCCGCAGAAAGGGGCGAGATGTTCGTCAGAAAGACCGTTGTTGTCGTGGATGTGGACCGCTCTGAGATTGGAAGCAAGTTTCACCAGATCCTCATACTGATCGGTTTTCTCCTCCATGACGGCGTGACCGGTGTCCCAGCAGCATTTGAGCAGAGGATGGTTGATGAATTCCACAAGATCGTTCATATCCTCAGGGGTCCTGGGGAAATAACAATTCCCCATGTTTTTGGAAGAGGTGTTTTCGATGCAGAGCGTCACATCGTATTTTTCTGCAACGTCAAGCAGCATTCTGAGAAAGGGTTTGTTGTATTCAAAATAAGGTGCTTTGTCCACCGGGTAGAAGTGGCCGTTGCCGTAACTTGTGTGGAGAACGGCTGTTTTGATCCCCAGCATCCCGCACGCCTCAACGGCGCGGCAGCAGGCGGTCATGGCGGGATCATCTGCAAAGCCGGGGGGAGGATTGTAACCGGGGATGTGGGCTTGAACAAACTGAAATCCGCACTCTTCTGCGGCGCAGGCGGCATCGGATACCGTTTTCTTCCAGAAGCTGTCGGAGCGTTCCATGAAGGGGGAACCCGGCTGATGATCATAATAAAAGCTGTAATCCAGATAGCGGAACCCGGTTCCCTGATAAAGTTTCACGGTTTCGGCAGGGGAGGAGGCGTAGTCGTACATTTCTCCGATAGTGGTGGCGATTTTCATAGTCTGTTTTCCTGATTTAAGCTGGTATGGATTGTCGTGTTATAAAATACATTCCCCGGCGTTCAAAGTCAAGGGCGTTCCGGAATAATTTGCTTCCATGCCGGGAAAAGTAGCGAAAAGTACATGCTTTTTTATTAAAACTCCTTGAAAAACTTTTTTTAACAGGCTATATTCTATAAGAATACTGTTTGAACAGGGGGGCTTCCCCCCGGAAAAACCTATTAAGGAGATAAAAAAATGGAAGTCATCATCCGTCCCACCGCGGCTGACGCTGAGAAGCTCACCGCACGTATCATCGCCGATGCGATCAACGCCAAACCCGAATTCAAACTGGGTCTTGCCACCGGCGCCACCATGGAAAACGTCTATGCCGAGCTTTCCAAGCTGAACAAGGCCGGCGAAGTGGATTTCTCTCAGGTCCGTTCCTGGAACCTGGACGAGTATGTGGGACTTGCTCCTGAGCATGATCAGAGCTACCGCTACTACATGAACAAGCACCTTTTCAACAACGTCAACATCGACATCCGCAACACCCATCTGCCCGATGGTCTTGCCGAGGATGAAGAGTTTGAAGCAGCCCGCTATGATGACTCCATCGACGAAGCAGGCGGCATCGACCTCTGGCTGGTCGGTATCGGCTGCTCCGGTCACGTGGGCTTCAACGACCCCGGCACCAGCTTCTCCAGCCGCACCCATGTGGCTTATCTGACCAACACCACCTATGAGCAGAACAAGATCTACTTCAATCCCCCGGAATCCATGCCCCGCCGCGCCTACACCGCCGGTGTCGGAACTGTTCTGGATGCCAAGAAAGTTGTCCAGCTCATCACCGGTAAACGCAAAGCCGCCATCGCCGCTGCCGCTATCGAAGGTCCCATGACCGCCATGATCTCCTCAAGCGCTCTTCAGCTGCACCCCGACACCATCATCATCCTTGATGAGGAAGCCGCCGCTGAACTGAAGCTCCGTGACTTCTATGATGAAGTTTTCAACAACGATCCCAAATGGGCAGCCTACCGCTGAAAAGGTCGGGAGTTTTATCATGGCTGAAGTGAAAGTCAACTGCCTTTACAAGCCCGAACTCGACCCCGAGTTCGTGCCTGCTGTGCTGTGGAACAGAGAATACCGCAAACTGGTCGCCGAAACTGCCGGTTCCCTCAAGATCGCCATTACTCTTGAGCGTTCCAACGGTGCTGTTTCCCGCTTTGATACGGTCCTGCTCCCCGAGACGGAAGAGTTCGCCGCACTCAACTTGCGTTACGTCGAGCGTATCGTCAAGTTCATGCTCTGGAGTTTCGGCGGCTGGCATGTGACCATCGCCGGTGCCCCCAAGGTCGCCGAAGGTCTTGCCAAACTCTATGCCGCTGACGGTGAACGCGCCTTTGATTATCAGGTCATGGGTGAACGCATTTATGACCGTCCCTTTACGGTGGACTCCTGCGCTTACGAAGCCGCTGCCCCCGAAAAGAAGGTCGCCATGAAACTCGGCGGTCACTTCGACGGCTGCCGTATCGGTTTCGACCTGGGCGGTTCCGACCGTAAATGCGCCGCTGTGAAAGACGGCGAAACGCTCCACAGTGAAGAGGTGGTCTGGGATCCCTATTTCCAGAGCGATATCAACTATCATTACGAGGGCATTCTTGACTCTCTGAAGCGTGCCGCCGCCAAGCTCCCCCGCGTGGATGCCATCGGCGGATCCGCCGCAGGTGTCTATGTTGAGAACCAGCCCCGTATCGCTTCTCTTTTCCGCGGTATCCCCGAAGGTGATTTTGCGACCAAGGTCCGTCCCATCTTCCTTGAGATCGCCAAAGAGTTTCCCGGCGTGCCTTTCGTGGTCCTCAACGACGGCGAAGTCACCGCTCTTGCCGGTGCCATCAGCTTCAAGTGCAACTCCCTCATCGGTCTTGCCATGGGAACCAGCGAAGCTGTGGGTTATGTCACCCCCGAAGGCAATCTGACCGATTACCTCAACGAACTTGCCTTTGCGCCTATCGACTACCGTACAGTGAATCCTCCCTGCGACGAGTGGTCCGGTGATGCAGGTGTGGGTGCCATGTATCTTTCCCAGCAGGCTGTGGGCCGTCTGGTCAAGACCGCAGGTTTCGACTTCCCCGCCGACACCAAGCTGCCTGAGATCCTCAAGATGGTCCAGCAGGCCATGGCTGAGAACGACTCCCGTGCCGCCGCCATCTACCGCACCATCGGCCGTTATCTGGGCTATGCTCTGGCTCACTATGCGGACTTCTACGATCTGCAGAACCTGCTTCTCCTGGGACGCGTTTCCTCCGGCGAAGGCGGTTCCATCATCATCGAAGAAGCTCAGAAACTGCTCAAAGAGGCGTTCCCCGAACTTGCGATCAAGTTCCACCTGCCCGACGAGACCTTCAAACGTCACGGACAGGCAGTCATCGCCGCAACTCTGTAAAAAGAGCCGCAGTTTTACTGCAAAAGAAAACCGCACAGCACTCCTTGAAAAAGGAAAAAGCTGTGCGGCTTTTTTATGCCTTTTGCACCTCAAAGCGCAAGAGGTACTTTGAGATCTTTGAGATCTTTTCAGACGCAGGTTTCCCGCAGAACCCTCAGGTAGTTCAAGCCCAGGATCTTGCGGATATCGTCGTCCGAGAATCCTCTCTGGACCATACCCACAGTGAAGAGGGGGAAGTTGGTCCACGCCATGGAGTCCCACATTTCGCCTGTGACTTCAAAGGGGGTGAGGGGGATGTCTTTGGGCCACCAGGAGTCAAAGAGAGGCAGTGACCGGTGGACCTTTGTGGTGTGGCGCAGAGGTCCCACAGAAGCACCGTGGTCGGTTGCGATATTCACATGGTCAGCACCCACCAGATCGACAAAGTGTTCGATGTGATCGAGCATGGAGGCAAGGTCGCCGCTTCTCCGCAGGAACTCAGGATAGGCGCAGACCCCCACGAAACCGCCGGATTTCGCCACGGCTTTGACCGTTTCATCCTGCTTGCAGCGGTAGTGGTCGCTCAATGCGGCGGAAGCACTGTGGCTGATGACCACCGGCTTTTTGGAACACTCCGCCGCTTCAATGGCGGTGCGGTTGCCGCTGTGGGCGAGGTCGGGGATGATGCCCCGTTTGTTCATTTCTTCGATGACCGATCTGCCGAAACCGCTCAGTCCGGCATTTTCGACTTCGGCGCATCCGTCGCCGATAAGGTTGCGGCGGTTGTAGGTCAGGTGCATCATACGGACACCCAGACGGGCGAAAACACGGATGAAAGAGAGGGCCTGTTCAAGATTCTGGAGCTGGCCGGGAAGAGGGACGGCGTTGGTATCAAAAACAACGGCGAATTTGCCCGCTTTTTTGGCTTCAAGGATCTGGTCGGCGGTGGTGCATTTCTGGAGCAGTTCGGGGTGGGTGTCGCAGAGACAGGTGTACTGGGCAAGGCGTTTGATCAGTTCGGTGACGGAGTTGTTTTCGATACCGGCATTGACACCGATACAGTCAACGCCCGCCCGCTGGATGGTGTATTTGAAATCCTCCCAGTTGTTGCCGTCGTTGATAAAGTTCAGATGCACATACTCTTCATATCTGTCCCGCAGTTCGATGCCGCTGAGGCCCTCATCGAGCCACTGGTCATAAAGGTCGATCCTGACATGGGCGGCGGGGAGAAAGCCGTAGGACTCCGCCACAAAGGCATCGGCATGGAGTTCCAGACCGTGTTCAAGTTCTTTTTTGCTCGGGCGCAGAACATTCAGAGCCGCCTGATAACAGCGTTCTGCATTTTTCCGGGCATCGTCATCGTAATTGTAACCCATAAACTTACCTCTTTGGAAATTTTTTTACAGGAAAGGGATTTCAACATAAAAGTTCAAAAATCAACTTTCCGGAGCGTTTCACTCTTCATAAAGTACACCGCATTTGCTGATTTTTCAAACCTTCCCCCCTTTAATTTTCATCTTTCCCGTGATAATATTGAAAAAAAAGTGGTGCGAACAAACTCTTTTCTCTTGACTAATACCTTTAAGAGATGTATCTTATAGAAAATACCTCAAAAAGATAATTTTCAGGAGGAACGTTTATGTTTGCGAATTCCTATTGGGTGGGCGTGTGCGCCTTTGCCGCAGTGACCCTTGCCATGCTGGGATTGATCGATTTCGGTATCTATGTGGCGACCCGTTACAAGGAGCGTTACCTGGAAGAAGCAAAGACTGAACTTGATGATATCCTCATTCAGCTTCCTGCGGGAAGGCTTCTTGATCTTTCCATCACTTTGAGCGGCGTGGGAGCCATTGTGACGGTGGTGCTTTTTTCCACCAAGTCCGAAGAGATGAACTGGGCAATGGGCATTTTTGCCGCGCTTCTCGTGGGGGCGGCGCTTTTTCCTCTGCCCCGTGTGGTGCTGCGTATCCTCAAAAAACAGCGTTTGATCAAGTTCAATATCCAGCTTGAGGATGCTCTGGGGATGATGTCAAGCTCACTCAAGGCAGGTTTCAGTATCAATCAGGCTCTGGAAAAGGTCTCTGAACAGGAGCTGCACCCCATCGCCCTTGAATTCAGACTTCTGATACAGGAACTGCAATTGGGCGTGCCTTTGGAACAGGCCCTTGACAACATGGCGCGCCGTGTGGGTTCCGAGGATTTTGAACTTGTGGCGACTGCCATCATTACCGCCCGTCAGACCGGCGGTGAACTCACCGAGACCCTTGAACGGGTGGCGGCACTCATCCGGGAACGGGGGCGCATCAGTGCCAAAGTCCGGGCGTTGACCGCCATGGGGAGACTTCAGGCGATCATGATCGGCGCCATGCCTTTTCTGCTGCTTTTCGGTATGTACCAGATCAGTCCGGGGATGATGGATTCCTTTGTCAACAGTCTTGCGGGTATTCTTTCCATCTGTGTCGTGCTGCTTCTTGTCATCTGCGGATTTCTTGCCATCCGCAAAATCACCAACGTGGAGGTTTGAGTTTTATGGAAGGTATGCTGCTCTTTATCACCTCGCTCTGCGGAGGACTCTGCGGAGGTTGTGTCGCCTATTATATCATCCGTGCGGTCTCATCCATCGGTCTTGAGCGCAAAGTCAACTTTGAAAAGCCCATTCCTCTGCTTTTCAAGCTCCTTTATCCCTTTGTCTCTCTCGGCAGGCGCATCGGCGAAAACAAAGCCTTTGACTCATGGCACAAAAGCGCCGAACAGAAACTTGCCATGAGCGGCTACGCAAGCGTTATGACTCCTGCGGACTTCACCGGATTGCGTATCACTTTTATCATCACCGCCTTGCTTCTTGCTGTCGTCAGCGTGTTCACACGGCATACAGCCTTTTGTTTTATGGTGGCGCTGCTGCTTTCCTTTTATCCCAATGTCTGGATCAACACCGTCATCAAAAAACGGCATACCTCGATCATGCGTGCGCTGCCCAATGTGCTTGACCTGCTCACCTTGTCGGTGGAGTCCGGCAAAGATATCGTATCTGCCCTCCGGGACATTCTTGACCGCCGTCCCATGGACGATCTTGGGGAAGAGCTGCTTTACACCTTTCAGGAGATCCAGCTGGGGCGCAAGCGCAGCGATGCGCTCCGCGGCATGGCGCAGCGGGTCCGTCAGGTAGATCTGACTGCCACGCTCAACTCCATCGTTCAGGCTGAGGAGCTGGGTGTGGGTATCGCCCAGCTTCTGCGTATCCAGGGGGACACCCAGCGTGCCAAGCGTTTTGCCATGGCTGAAAAACTTGCCAATGAAGCCCCGGTGAAAATCATTATCCCTGTGGTGCTTTTTATTCTTCCTGCTGTTTTCATCATCCTCATGGGGCCTCTGATCAAGACGACCCTTGACCAGCTGCACTGAAAATGCTGAACGATGTGACTGCCGGAAGTTGTCTTGCCGGTAAAATCGCCTCGGCGGACTCCTTCTGGAGCCGTTTTCTGGGGCTTATGGGGAAAAAAGAGTTTCCTTCTTACATGGATGGCTTGATTTTTGAAAATTGCAGCTCCATCCACTGTTTCTTTATGCGTATGCCCATAGATGTTATTTTTGCCGATAAAAATCTCAAAGTGGTCAGATGCTTCCATTCTCTTGCGCCGTGGCGTCTTGCTTTCGGCGGCATGAAAAGCTGTATCACCATCGAACTGCCCGCAGGAACTCTGAAAAAATCAGGGACCGTACCGGGAAATCAATTGAGTCTGCTTCAATGAATATAGAGGAATGATTTCAGATGAAAAAATTGTTTTTCTTCAGCTGTTTTGCTCTGCTTCTGCCCCTTGCCGCAGATGTGGTACTGGTCAAGTCCGATAAGAGTTCACCCTGTTGGGACAGTGATTTCAAAGCCGCATCCAGCCGTGACCGGGTCATCCGGATCCCAAGAGGGAAGTATGTTTTCGCCCAGAGTGTTGTCATCACACGGGATACCCGTCTGATTTTTGAAGAGGGAGCGGTGTTCCACTTCAAGGTTTCCCCCGGACTTATCCTCAAAGGGGGGAAACTCCGCATGGAAAGCTCCGGGGACGGGGCTCTGCTCACCAGTGACGGCGTTTTTTCAGGCTTCGACACCCACCAGCGGGGCGCCATGATCGATTTGAATCACAGCGGACACGACCCCAAACTTCCCGTGGCGTCTCTTGTTATGGAAAATATCGAAATGCGGGGGGCTTTCTGTATCGACGGCTCCAACCGCAAACATCTGCCTGTGAAACTGGGGCCTATCGAAATCAGCAAATGCCGTTTCATCAACACCCAGCGGGGTGTCTACATCGTTTCCCCTGAGGTGGCGTCGGTCAAGGTCACGGACTCTCTCTTTGAGGGGGGGATCTTCGGACTTCAGGTCGATGCCGCCATGCCCGGAGGAGCTTATGTCTGCGGCAATATCTTCCGCAAGGTGGGGCGCAGTGCCATTATGCTGGGCAAGTCGGGGCAGGTGGCTGAGGGATGCACAAAGCATCTGCCCAATGCCATTGTCCATGACAATCAGATCCTGGGGGGCGGACACATGTCAAGCTCACGGAATCTTTACATCCACGGTATGCTGATCTACGGACACAATGTTTCTGTACAGGGCAACATCGTCCGTGACTTCAACCGCGGGGTGCCTGTTCCCGGCGCCCGCTGCGGACATCACATCGTTGAGAACGGCAAAATCTACCGCAGCCGCACCAATTATGAGAACGGCAAAAGGCTTATTATTTCAGGTTCAGCCATTTACCTGAAAGCCAACCGTGCCATTGTTCAGGGCAACATCTGCACCAACTCCGGATGGCGTTCCGTGATCGAGGTCAAGACGGGGGGCAAAGAGTATTTTTCATCGGTGGTCAACAACGTGGTGGACGGGCGTTCCCTTGCCATCGGCGAAAGCTACGCCTTTGAATGCAACAGCGGCCGCTCCATCTGGGCGAACAACATCGTCTACGATGTCCCTTGGCAGGCCTTTGCTGTCCGCAGCGGTTTTGAAAACAGTTTTATGAACAATCTTGTGGTCAACGCCCGTGTGGGATTCGGCCTTTCAGGCACTACACCCGGTCAGAATGAGCTTATCAGCGGCAACCGCTTTATAGATGTGGAGTACCCCGTGGCGGTGGAAGGCAGAAAGGGAGCGGTCCACGCTTCCGGGCTGGATGTTCACACCATGCCCCCCTCCTTTACGGAGAAAAATGCCGATCTGCCCCCCGCTTCACAAAAGAACGCAGGGCGCATGATCTACAAGGGGCAATCCCTTTTCTGCTGTGTCAACACCGGCAAAGGCTTTGCATGGTTGGAGCTGGCAGGCAAACTTGTGCCTGAGAAAAAGTGGCGTGTCACAGGGGAAGAACTTTTCCGTGATGCCGATCAATCCGGAAAGGAAACTTTTGAAGCACCTCTGAACGATCCCCTTTTTCCCGGGTGGCACTGTGTCATGCGCAACGCCGGAACCAGAGTCCTTGACCCCAAAGATGGACATATCGCTTTTGATAAAGAAAACTTCCTTTCAGGAGGACGCTCATTGAGAGTCCGTTTCAAGGGGACCGCCGGACAGTTTGCTTTGTACCGGCCCCTTGATCTTGAACCGGGCAAACGCTACCGTGCCATTGCCAAAGTCCGGGGCGAAGAACCCCGGAACATCCGCCTTGAAGTCGGACTGCCCGGAGGTTTTTCGGAACAGGTCCGGGGCGAAGAAAATCTCAACTGGCAGATACTGAGCGTGGATTTCACACTCCCCGCCAAAGGGGGGCGCTGTATATTGTATGTCAGAGGCTCGAAGACCAGCGAAGGCAAGGCGACCTGGATCGATTCTGTGTCGGTCCGTGAGCTGGAAGATGCTTCTCTGCCTCCCCGGCAGGTTTTCAAGACCGTGGGCAAAGAGCTTCTGCCCCCCTTTGTGTTGGGGAAAAATAATCTCTCCCCCGCAGGGTGGAACAGCTTTTCCCCTGTGAAATATCTCTGTACCGCAGGAAAAGAAAGTGAGATCATCTGCACCTTGAAAGATAAAAAAAGCAGTATCATGCTTTCAAGGCAGATCAAACTTGTTCCCGGCAAAAGCTACCGTTTTGCCTACGAAGTCCAGTGCGGCGCACCCGCTCTTTTCACTCCTTCTGTCCGCTGCGGCAAAACCGTTTTCAACGGTAAAAATATCACAACTTCCCAGTGGAAAAAGGGGTATATCGACTTTACTGTGCCTGCGGGGAGTGTTCAGGCGCAGCTCCGACTCTGGGGCGGCAATCTTGCTCCCGGCAAGGCGTTCAAACTGCGGAACATTTCTCTGAAAGAACTGGGAAAGTAAGAGGCTTTTCATGGGGAGGAACAACGACAATTTCTGGGCGTATTACCGGAGACTTCCGGAGTCTTTGCGTTCAGAAAATCTGCCTCTCAAACTTATACGCAGCGGTGCCGTCGCCGGAGAAAAGGGGACTTTTGAAAGAAAAGCCTACCCCTTTGAAGTGTGGGAGGAAATCACCGAAGGGGCGGGCTTTGTCACTGTGAACAAGGTCACTTTTTCCGTAAAAGCAGGTGATATTTACCGGCTCCCCGCCGGCGCGGATCATCTGCTGGAACCCGAACGGAACAATGTGTGGGAAAAGAAATATTTTCTTCTTTCAGGGGCTCTTGTGCCGCTTCTTATCTCACAGTTCGGCTTTGGGGAGCAGTACCACTTCCCCGGGGCCGCCCGCCTTGCCAGAGGGATCTTCGACATCCTTACAGACGGCTCCAACTCCAATCTGCCGGATATCCACCTGATCGCCGCCGAACAGTTTATGAAACTTCTCTGGCGTTTGCGCTATGATGAAGAGCCTTCTCCGGCGAATGGTTTTTCGCCCCGCATCCAGCAGGCGATCCGTGCCATCGACCGTTGTTTTGAAACCCATCTTGACCTTGATGAAGTTGCCGCATCCCTCAAGATTTCCCGCTCCTTTTTGCAGAGTTCTTTCAAAAAGGAGTGCGGCATAACACCTTACGAATACCATTTGAGACGGAAGTTTGAAAAAGCCAAAGAGCTGCTTTTGCAATCTTCCTTTTCCATTGAAGAGATCTCAAAGCAGCTCGCATTCCACGACCGTTTTCATTTCTCACGGGAGTTCACCCGCCGTTTCGGAGTGCCCCCCGCAGCGTTCCGCAAGGAAAAATAATGGCACCTTACCCCATGAAGAAGAGGGCGGAGCAAACTTTGTCGTTTGTCCGCCCTCTGATTTTGTGTTATGCTTATTTTTTGCGGATGATGAGTTCCGCTTTTTCGACGATGATTTCACCGCCGGGGGGGTTCAGGAAGATGCTGTTGTAGCAGCGTTTTCCCCCTTTCTGGAGAATTTCGGGGAGGGGGCTGATGACACTGGTTACTGTCTGGGGCTTGTCGGTCAGGTCGAAATATTTGCCGCCGCCGCCGTTGACAACGAATTTGCCTGCGGCATTGCTCCAGCCTGCGCCGAGGGAGCCTTTGCCCCTGCCGCGGAGTGTAACGGTGAAAACCGCCTCTTCACCGGGCTGGAGATCGAGATACTTGAAGCAGCGCAGCGCACCCCATGTCCCTTTGTCATAGGAAAATTTGAGGGCATCTTTACCGTTGGAAGAAAGATGCGTCAACTTGACCTGAGACGAGGAGGGAAGCCAGGTTTTTTTGTCTTTGAAGTTGCTGAGATCAAATTTCTGAAGAGCGGGGCGTTTGCCGAAAGTGATGTCTCCGAAACCTGAAACGTCGCTGAAACTGCCTGAAAGAGGCATGTTCCACGCATAGAGCTGCTGTGCGCCGGGAGTGGAAAAGGCGATCTGCATCTGCCACACTTCGCCCTGACGGGGAACTTGTCCCATGACACCGGTGAAAGGAATGGTCACTTCAGAGCGCCAGATACCATCTTTGACAGTGTCCTTGTGGCTCCATGAGCCGTTCCACCTTTCATTGCCTTTGCCGTAGGGGTTGATATCGGTGTCAAAGGCGGAGTTTTTGCGGGCGCTGAAAACCATCTGACGGCTCCCTTTGCCTGAGGTGAGGAAGATCTCCCACACCGCATCCTGCCAGAGCTTTTTGCTGTCTCTGGGAAGCAGGGTGTTGTCAGGCACTTTGGCAAGGGGGGCGGTGCAGACAAGAAGCAGCGCATTTCCGGTGTAAGCTGCTTTGAACGTTGCAGTCGTTGCGGGGTAGAGAGGTTTGATGGGGTTGACTTTCTGAGGAGCGATCTTTGCCCAGAGGGGATCGGCAAAGTCTTTGACTTTCACAAGTTCAGCATTGTTGATATCCCGGCGCAAGATGGCGGGATCGCTGTTGAAAGCTCCCTGGAAAAGTCCGCCCATGGAACCTCCGGCACGGAGATTGGCAATGCGGGGGAAGCTGAAAATATTCCAGATCAGACCGTTTTTCCGTTCCAGACCTTTGAAGAAGGCTTCCCGCTTTTCAATGGCATCCGCAAGGGCGAAACGGTTGGCTTTGGATGTTATCTGCTGCAACGCCTTGGAAGCATTGTTCACACGGGCGGTGAGAACAAGGTAGGTGAACTCATTTTTCAGGCGTTTGGTGAAGTCGGAAGCGATCCACACCTTTTCGGCTTGGGCGAAGTATTTTTCAAGCTGGGCGATGATGTTTTCGGGATAACGCTTTTCCCAGAGGACATCCGCCGTCAGGCGTTTCAGCTGGAAGTTGTTGAAGTCCTCGTTTTTCTTGTTGGGGAAAAGACGGGAACGCTCATTGAGAAGCAGGAAGAATTTTTCCATCTCAGGAGCAGCTTTCGCACCGTAGGCGAAAAGGCAGTACTCCTTGAGCATTTTCTTCCAGTCGGTATCGGGATCGCCGCAGAACTGACCGTAGGCGTAGACCCAGGGCCCGTTCAGGGCAGGGGAATAGCCGATGCCGCAGTTGTAAAGATAGGTGACGGGGGTGGTCCTCATCCACTTGAGTTCTTTCTGCAGGTAGTCGAAGTCCGCAGAGGGCGCATAACTCGAGGCAAGGTAGGGACCGAAATAATAGGTCCACGCCGCCATGCCGGTCACATTGAATTTCTTCCACCCCTCGAGCAGCTCTTTGGTGGCGGGGGCGACGTCGATGATCATCCTTTTGGTGGGAAACTTTTTGATGGTCTTGGGGATCATGTGGGTCACGCCGTAACAGGCAATGGCGGGGGTGACGCCGGGACGGTCTTTTTCAAGGCGTGCCGCCATGTCGATATGGAGTCGCCAGACTTTTTCGCCCCAGTCAGAGGTGTTGTAGAGTTTTTTGCAGGGTTCGCACTGGCAGGGAATAAATCCGTCGGTCTGACCGAATTCCACCACCTTATAGCCGAGATCGGCACGTTCAAGGGCGTTTTTGTAGATCAGTTCCTGGACCTCTTTGTTGGAAAGGCAGTACTGGGGACGGGGTTCATAAATGGGCGTTCTTGCGTGATAGAAGCGTTTGCCGTTGATAAGTGCGAAATACTCAGGGTTGGTCTTGAAATATTTATCCTGAGGGATCGCCGTGCAGTGATAATGGACACTGTAGGCTTCACCGGGGGCGAAATAGAAGTTGTTGGCGATACTGTAAAGGATCCCCCCCATGTCGCTCATCTGGACAAAGCGTGCTTTCTTGCGGTAAGAGAATTTTTCAGGAACGGTCACTTTGGCAACGGGAAGCGTGCGCACGCCGTCATGTTCGCCGTAGTTGTTCCGCCCGGGGATGACGAAGCGGGTGTTGAGGAACTTCTGGGCAAAGGTACAGGCGGCTTTCAGAGAGCCGTTGGTGTAGTGGACGAAGTAATCAGGATATTTGAGAGCGGGAAACATGGTGCTTTTCTTATAGGGATTGCCCGCATCTTTGCCGTAGCAGTAGATATCTTTGCCTTTGACTGCGATGGCATGTTCCCAGCGGTCGAAATTGGCTGAACTCAACCCCAATTTGGCGGCGGCTTTTGTGTTGCCGACGAAAATGGCAGGTTTGCCGGGGATCATCTTGCTTTCGGTCACAAGGGGAAGCTCCACTCCGGCGGCTTTTTTCAAAGCGGTCCGGATGACTTTACCTCCCAGCGTGACATATTGGTCGAGGGTTTTGTTGCCGCAGCTTTCGGGGACAACGATCTGGTAGTCCGACTTTTTACCTGCCGCAATGGTCAGGTCCGCTGCCGCAAGAGAAAATCCGACTCCGGCAAGCAGCAATAAAAGCAAATTTTTTTTCATGTATCATATCCTCATTGTTTAGTGGTAATATTGGGCGTATGTGGGGTCGCTCATGGGCCATGGATTGTAAAAGGCTGAGCCGTAAGCCTGGGTGGCGACCATGCACCAAACGCCGGGGACCTGGTTTTTTTGGCGTGTTTCCACATGGAAATCCCCGAAAAACATGGTGGCGGCGCCGTTGTGACGGTAGGCGGCACCGTTGACGACCCGGACACCGGGGAAGTTTTCTTCATTGGTACGATACCATGCCCGGGCAGAGGGGGCATCGGTCTCAGCTTCGATGTAAGGGCACCACGCCGACGGACGGCGCAATCTTGTATGTTTGACTCTGCCATTGTAAAGATCCTGATCCTGATTGCGGGTCATGGCGATACCGACACGGCAGTTGGAACCTGTAATGACCGACTGGGGGAGTTTCGGACAGGCAAATTTGCAGACCACGGGAGCATTGGCGCCATCTTTGAAGTAGCTGAAAATATATCCTCCGTGGTCACAACCGATGTAGGGTGCGATATTGCCGCAGTCGCCGTTGTTCCCTCCGGTACGGATCTTGGCATTGAAAGGACTGTAACGGAACGTTTTGGTCCCGCTGCTGCCGCTCCAGTAACCGGGCCACCAGTCGTTGTTGTCCTGCTGATAAAAGGCGAAAGCATTGGCAAGGGTTTTCATGTTATTGACGCATTTGGTGGCGGCGGCACGGTCCCGCGCCTGCTGCAAAGCGGGAAGCAGCATGGCAGCGAGAATGGCGATGATGGCAATAACGACCAGAAGTTCAATCAGCGTGAATGCGGATCGGGAGAAGACGTGAGGATTTGAAGATCTTTCAGAGGGAGGCGGCAACAGGGAAACTGATATTGGAGAGTTGATACTGCGAAAGTATTCCGGGAGCAAAAAGTCGCGCGTCTTCACTTGAGTTACCTCCTTTTTTTAAGAAATCAGTAATAGTATTTTTCGTATCCTGCGAAAGGCCACGGATTGTAAAAGGCTCCGCCGTAAGCGTTGTTGGCAGGCATGCACCAAACGCCGGGGACCTGATATTTTTTGCGTGTTTCCACATGGAAATCCCCGAAAAACATGGTGGCGGCACCGTTATGACGGTAGGCAGCACCGTCGACGACCCGGACACCGGGGAAATTTTCATACTTGGCACTGTACCATGCCATATCGGAAGGCGCATCATTTTCAGCTTCGATAATGGGACACCACGCCGACGGACGGCGAAGTTTTGAGGATTTGACTTTGCCGTTGTAAAGATCCATATCTTGATTCCGGGTCATGGCGATACTGACACGGGCGGTGGTGCCTGTAATGACCTCCTGAGGGAGTTTCGGACAGGCAAATTTGCAGACAATAGCAGCACTGGTGCCCTCTTTGAAGTAGCTGAAAATATGTCCTCCGTGGTTACAGCCGATGTAGGGCGCAATATTACCGCAGTCTCCGGTTGCCCCTGGCGAACGGACCTTGCCGCCGAAGAAACTGTGACGGTAAGTATTTCTGCCGCCGCTGCCGCCGCCCCAGTATCCTGACCACCAGTCGTTGTGGTCCTGCAGATAGAGTGTGCAGGCGTTGGCAAGAGTTTTCATGTTATTGACGCATTTGGTGGTGGCGGCACGGTCCCGTGCCTGCTGCAAAGCAGGCAGCAGCAAAGCTGCAAGAATGGCAATGATAGCGATAACAACAAGCAACTCGATCAGTGTGAAATATTTAATTTTTTTCATAATTCTATTTTTCGGAAAAACAGTACATCATATACCTTATATGATATAATATAATACAAGATCACAAAAAAAGCTATGTATAATATTGTGTTTGTATGTGTATAATATTACTTTTTTGTTGCCGCAGCCATTTCTCCAGAGGGGATTTTCTGCCCTCTTGACAAATTTATTCAGCGGAGCTATATTATGGCGTGAAGTAATCTGTTGAGGGCATTTTCCCGAATGACCTCTGTCGTGTGCAACATTTCAGGATGAATCGCTATGAAACTCGGTGTCAATCTCGTTTGGCTGTTCCATGCCAGGAACGGCGTTTACCGCACTCATGAAGAAGCCGCACGGCTCTGCCGTCAGGCGGGTTTTGAATATGTGGACTGTCATGTGAACTTTACTGAAAATCCCGACTATCTCAATATCGCCCGGGATTTGAAACGGCAATACGATGCCGCCGGTGTAAAGGTCCACCAGATCCACCTGCCCCTTTTCCGGTTCCGGAAAGAGGAGGACGGCATTGCGCTCTTCCGCAAAAACGCCCCCCGTGCCATGGAGTGCGCCGACATTCTGGGAGCGCAGTTCGCCGTGGGACATGTGGACGAATACCGGCTGAGTGCTTCTGAAAAATGGGACTTTGACCGTGTCCTTGAAATCACCGCCGACTATTTTTCATGTGCGGTCGGAAAGGGGAAAGAGTACGGCATCATGCCCTGTGTGGAAAATCTCTATGAAGATCACCTCAACGCCCCCGAAGGGGAGCGTTCCCGTTTTTCCGCCGAAACAGAGGACCTGCTCGCCCTCTGCGACCTTTTCAACGGTCAGGTGGGCATTTGCTGGGACTTCGGTCACGGTCAGGTCGCCGCAGGAGGAAATATGCCCGATGAACTGCGTAAAACCGGAAAATATCTGGTGACCACCCACGTCCACGACAACCACAGCGGCAAAGATCTCCATTTGCCCCCCTTCTTCGGCAGCGGGAATTGGGAAAAAATCATGGCGCTCTTGAAAGAGATGGGCTATGAGGGGGCTTTCAGCTTTGAACTGCTGCGGGCTTCCTTCCCCGAAGGAGTTGTGGAGGAGACCTTGAAATATCTTCATGCCACCGGCAGAAAACTTCTTGCCATGGCAGAGTGACAAAGAAAGAATATTGAAAAATGGCAAATGTTTATTTTATCCCCGTTTCCCATGATCCGGGAACAGAAAAACTGTCGGAAATCGGACGCAAACTCCTTGAAACCGTGGTGGAAAAGGAAAATGTCACCCTTGAAAGTGAGATCCCTTTGAAGCTCCACTTCGGCGAAAGAGGCAACTTCACCTTTCTCAAGCCTGAAACTTACGACGGCATCATCGACTTTCTGGAAGAGAAAAAGATCAAAAGCGCTTTTACCGAAACCAGCGTCCTTTACGGCGGCGAGCGGTTCAATTGCGAAAAACATACCGCTCTTGCCCTCTCTCACGGATTCAAGCGGCTCCCCGTGGTCATCGCCGACGGCGCAAAAGGGGAGGAGGCGGTGCAGGTTCCTGTGGCTCTGAAACACTTCAAGACCGTTTCCATTGCCGCCGGCCTTGCCCAATACGGACAGGTGCTGGTTCTTTCCCACTTCAAGGGGCACATGCTTGCCGGATTCGGCGGAGCCATCAAGCAGCTTTCCATGGGATTCGGCTCCAAGGGGGGCAAGATGGCGATGCACCTGGGGGTGAAGCCCCGCATTATGGGACTGCTCTGCAAAAAGTGCGGACTTTGTCAGAAAAGATGTCAGGTTCAGGCGATCTCCAACACCAACGGCAAATATAAGATCGACCGCAGCAAGTGCATCGGATGCGGCGCATGTTTTTCCATCTGTCCCCGTCATGCGGTCTCCATCTTTTCAGTGGGCGGTTTCTGGAACGCCCTTTTCAAGGGGAAATTCTTCCGTGAAAAGCTGGTGGAATACGCCTGCGGTGCTGCGAAAGAGAAAAAGCATATCTACATCTCCTTCGCCGTCAACATCACCCGCGGATGCGACTGCGAACCCCATCCCATGCCCCGCTGTATCAAGGATATCGGCGTCTTTGCCTCAACCGACCCTGTCGCCATCGACCAGGCATGTTGGGATGCCGCCGCTCAGGCGGGCAAAAAGTTCAAAGGCGCAGACCAGCTCCAATACGCCGAAAAGTGCGGCCTCGGCTCAAGAGAGTATACCCTCATCGAGTGCTGAAAAACGCCGCAAAAAAAGGGGGGGCAAAACATCAGTTACCGATAATGTCTGGTCCACAGACCGGAACCACCATTCCCCCCCGTGTTCAACGCCACGGGGGCATATTACACCCCCGAGCCGGTTGGCAGTCTGCGGGCGTTATCGTTGTTTTGACACAGCCCGCTTGTATTGACCAGTGGACAAGGCGCCCGCTAGCTGAAACAGCTAACCACAGTGGTCGAAGCAAGCCACCAGCGAAGGTGCTTCGCACCGAGCGCGGTCGAACGTCGACACCGAAGTAACTCGCAGCTGCGACGAGCTGCGAGAATCGCAAAGTGAGGTTTGGCAAGGGAGCCATCAGCCAACCACGCCGGGCAGACGCCACGGAAGTCAAGGTCATCACCAGCCAATGCCTATAAGACCTATAACCAGCCACCCATGGCAAAGCGCGCGCCAAGTTATCGCCCCTATCGTAAGTTTGCGGTGGAATCTCTCGCACCCAAAGGTATGACCGATAACCAAACCTCTCAGTACTGGTAAACGCTCTGTTTGTGCAAGAGTGTCTGGTGCGGCACTTTGTCGGACATGTCGGACATGTCGGACAAGTCGGACTTTATTGGTGTGCCGCAGGTTTTATTTGAGTGCCTGCTTCATCTCTTGGGAAGAGTCGGAGGAAACATCTCTTTTAAGGAAAC